>JALOBM010000162.1 GCA_023228285.1 Candidatus Cloacimonadota bacterium
GGCTATGATAGCAGCGGGAGCAAACAGACTGGGTACGTCTCGTTCTGTTTCAATATGTAAAATAATATCAAAACAGAACAACGATAATTTAAATAGTCGAAAATCTTAGAGATATCTTGACAAATTAAATTTAATAAGCGAAGATTAAAGCCGTTTGTGCAAAAAACACAGCATATGCAAAGTCTCCACAAGGGAGGAATTTTCAGTGAGTGAAACAGAAATAAAAACAGCAGAATTGTTGCAGGAAGGAGATCAGAAGATAGATCTTGATGACCTTATGCGCAAGTATGATACAGAAGCGCGTTTCAGGGCATTGGATGGATGGCAGGGAAAACTTGTCGCTTTGATAGCTATAGCGATGTCATCCTTCCATTTCTATACTTCAGGCTTTGGTCTTCTGCTCGCCCAAAAACAGGGAGCGGTGCATCTTGCCTTTACACTTTGCCTTGTCTTCCTTCTCTACCCGGCAAGCTCAAAACAGTCAAAGACCAGCGGGATCCCATTCTATGATTTCATTCTGGGAGCCATGGGAGTAGCTTCAGCAATGTACCTGGTGGTATTCTTCAATGACTTGACTACTAGGGCAGGCCTTCCTACACGAACAGACCTTATAATGGGCTTTATCCTTATAGTAACGCTACTGGAAGCCACGAGAAGGATATCAAATCCTGTCCTGCCGTGTATAGCTGTTGTAGCGCTCTTATACTGTTATTTCGGCCGTTCGCTTCCTGAAATGATAGCTCACAGGGGATTTTCGGTGCAGCGTATCGTAAATCACATGTATCTGGGAACTGAGGGTATCTTCGGTACACCGCTGGAAGTATCTTCGACCTTTGTATTTATGTTTATACTTTTTGGGTCTGTACTTGAAAAGACGGGGCTCGGAAAATTCATCATTGACCTTTCCATGGCTCTGGCGGGTTGGTCTACAGGCGGTCCTGCAAAGGTGGCAGTGGTCAGCTCAGGTCTCATGGGGACAGTCTCAGGTTCATCCGTCGCAAACGTATGTACGACAGGTATGTTCACAATACCTCTTATGAAGAGCGTTGGCTACGAGCCGCATTTCGCGGGCGCAGTTGAAGCAGTTGCATCCACAGGCGGACAGATCATGCCTCCTGTAATGGGAGCAGGTGCCTTCATAATGGCGCAGTTCCTGGGAGTTCCATACATCGAAGTTGCTCTTGCCGCTGTGGTTCCCGCACTCCTCTATTATTTTGCTGTCATGGTCCAGGTACACTTTGAAGCTACAAGACTCGGACTTAAAGGAATTCCATGGGCGCAGCTTCCCCCCCTCTGGCCTTTGCTGAGATCAAAGGGTTTCCTCCTTATCCCGCTCATTGCTATAATATATTTTCTCCTCGCCGGGTTTACGCCGCTTAGAGCTGCCTTCAACGGTATTCTTGTAAGCTTTGCGCTTTCTTGGCTCAACAAGGAAACCAGATTGACCCCAACCCGTATTTTAGAGGCATTTCAATCAGGAGCAAGAGGTGCAATTGGTGTGGCCTGTGCATGTGCCACTGTCGGAATGGTAGTCGGTATGGGTACGCTTACAGGTCTGGCTCTTCGCATAGCAAACGCGATAGTCACTCTTGCAGGCGGAAGCAAGATCCTTACCCTCTTTTACACCATGCTCGCCAGTATTATCCTGGGGACAGGTCTTCCGACAACAGCCAACTTCATAGTAACGAGCACCATGGCGGCTCCTGCCCTTTTCAAGCTGGGAGTACCGGCGAAAGCTGCATACATGTTTGTATTCTATTTTGGTATCGCTGCGGACCTTACTCCACCAGTCGCGCTGGCGGCTTATGCAGGTTCAGGTATTGCTGGTTCTGACCCGATGAAGACGGGGATAACAGCCTTCAAGCTTGCCCTTGCAGGATTTCTGATCCCGTATATATATGTCTATAATCCGATGCTCTTGTTTATAGATGTGGTACCTCTTCAGATGATCCAGGCAATATTCACTGCCCTTCTAGGAGTATTCTTGCTGTCAATGTTTACGATTGGCTACTTTAAAGCACCAATACCTTGGTACCTGCGGTTGGTAGCTTTTGCAGGAGCCCTGGGCCTCCTCATACCGGGTACTATGTCTGACGGTGGCGGAATTGCTGTTTTCGTACTGATATATATAATTCAGACAGCAAAAGCGAAGATCATCGCGAAAAAGAGGACTGCTGAAGCTGTAACAGAAGCTTTAGTTGAAGAGACCAATAAATCAGAATAGGTGAACTATGTATTAAATACTGATTCACTAAAAAGTTTTATGTTCTAAAATTTGGTTGTATACGAACTGATATCAGTTCGTTCAACAAACATAAAATCATTATAGGGAGGAACAATTAATGAAGAAAGTCATCATCGTAACGCTTGTAGCACTTCTTGCAGCATTTTCATTTACAGCAGTAGCTTCAGCAGCAACATACATGTCAGTCGCGACAGGCGGAACCTCGGGCACCTACTACGCAGTAGGCGGAGCGCTTGCAGCAGCGGTAACAAAAGATGGAAAGATCCAGTGCACGGCAGAGACAGGAAATGCATCAGTTGCTAATGCCAACCTTATCGCCACAAAGGGTATCGAGATCGCGTTCGTACAGAACGACATCACCTTCTGGGCGGTAAATGGCCAGCTAATGTTCCAGGGCAAACCACTTAAGAACATCCGTGCGGTTGCTTCCCTCTATCCTGAGCACGTACAGGTAGTTATCGCGAAGGATTCCGGAATCAACTCGATCAATGACCTCAAAGGCAAACGCGTAGGCGTTGGGGCCCCGGGTTCAGGTGTTGAAGGCGACGTTCAGGCGATTTTTGGAGTTGCAGGACTTACCTACAAAGATCTCAAAAAGGCAGACTTCCTTGATTTTGCAGCCACATCAAGCCGTTTCAAGGACAATCAGATCGATGCAGGTTTCGTTGTTGCCGGTTTCCCGACAGCAGCTATCATGGACCTCACAACGACCAAGGACGTTAAACTTCTCAATTTTGACAAGGCATTCCTTGACAAACTCCACAAGCAGTATCCCTTCTTTGTTGCCAGCAAGATCCCCGGCAAGACATACAAGGGTATAGACAGCGACACGGTCACCCCTGCAGTTATGGCTATCCTTA
>JALOBM010000051.1 GCA_023228285.1 Candidatus Cloacimonadota bacterium
TCGAAGAGATGGATAAATCCATATCTGCTCTAAAAGGGTATCGCAAAGCTGGATAATGACATACGAACTATTTCTCGCTAGCGACACTCCATTTTCCAAGCACTTAGGTGTAGGAAAGATTAGTTATGTAGACGAAGACGTCTGCAATCCTCCATGGACATTAGCATCATCTTCGTAGTTTCGGAAAGCTCCGTTACGATCTGAATCCTCAGTTTCGGGTCGGAGCTTCGGAAAGCTCGGTTACAAGCCGCCATTGCCAATTTCCCAAAGCTGTCCCCGGGATATTCATTCTGGCTTTCTCATCCAAAGCCAAAATGTCCTGCATGGGAAAGATCATACGCTTGCAACCAGACCGCCTGGCAGTTTCCATTATAATTTCTGCAATGTTTTCAGAGCTTGGCACCAGGCCATCCAAATGTATTTGACAGAACTCCTGGAGATGTTTCCGCAATGAGGAATCAATTGGCAAAGCATCCCACCAGCCCCTTGTGGTGTTATTATCGTGCGTTCCGGTATAGATGATCCGATCAGAGGGATAATCTTGCACATTGGGCACGCTCTCTTCGAAACAGAATTGCAGAATGATCATGCCGGGTAAACCCATTTCATCCCTGATTCTACATACTTCCTCGTTCAATATCCCCAAATCTTCCGCAACCAGACGATCTGTGCCAAACCTTTCGGTCAAAACACTGAATAAGTCTTGCGGTAGAGCTTTTGTCCATGCTCCATTGATTGCTGTATCAGGGAGGATGCCATTATTGCAGGCCACTTTCCAGTAGTTTACATAGCCGATAAAATGGTCCAAGCGCAATAGATCCAGAAAGTCCAGAGCTTGTCCAATCCTGTCGCTAAAGAGAGAAAAGCCCTCGTCCCGCAATTTGTCCCATTTATACGTAGGATTTCCCCAAAGTTGTCCTTCGCAGGCATATACATCTGGAGGAACACCCGCAACGCTGAGTCTAGCGCCTGAACCATCCAGATCGAACAAATGCTGATTTGCCCATACTTCAGCACTCTCGTAACTAAGGTACAATGGCATATCACCAAACAAAGTGATACCTTTTTGCTTCAGATACTGTTTCAAGCGCTTCATCTGATCTATAAAGATCATCTGTAATGCAGCCGCACGAAGTACTTCCGGTTCATTCCAGCAATATTCATAGAGCTCATTACTGTAATGCTTGTGAGCATTATCCCATGTGTACCATTCTGAATTGCCATACTTATGGCACAACCAGGCGAAGCACAGATATGGCTTTATATATCCGGCATGAATCTGAACGAATTCTTGAATGTCATTTTGAGCCAGAAATCTCTTGGCTGCAAGGGAAAGCATGAGGTCTTTCGCCTGGTGAACAGCAGGAAAATCCACAACGCTGTTTAGAGGTAAGTAAAGCAGTTCATTCTCTGATAACAGGCCGTCTTGCAATAGTAGCTCTGGACTTATCAGGTATTCATTGTAGGCAAATGCAGATATGGGATTGTAGGGAGAATTGCCGTAACCAGGATAGTTCAATGGCAGGATTTGCCAGATAGTGTGCCCTTCGCGTTCCAGATAGTCAGCAAAAGCATAAGCTGCGGGGCCCAAATCTCCGATGCCAAAGCTATTGGGAAGGCTGGATATGTGCAGCAGGATACCGCTTTGTTTCATTTCGTATTCAACGCTTGGATGATGCAAAGCTCAATTTGCAGGTTTTTATCAGCCAGACTGCTTTTTAACAAGGAGTCTGTCTCCAAAAGAATGCCAAAGATTGCTTCCAGGGCATTCAAGCTGTATTTTCTGGCAAAATCCAGATACTCTTTGCGCTGACTATAGTAAATATCCGATATATGCTTTTGCTGTATTTCAGTATCAGAAAGGTGCCGTTCCCGGAGTAAGTTGATCCGATACAGATTCATGAAGAAACGGTAGATACTAAAGAATATCTGAAGCGGTTCCACATCCGTTTGCAACATCAATGCACAGGATTCCAGAGCACTTTTTACTTGTCTGCCACCCATTGCGCGGAAGAAATCGATCTGAGTTCCAGCTCTGTTTCCGCTGAGACTGGTAAGCAAGTCTTTTGCCGTAATCTGCTTGCGGTCTCCCACCAAGAGCAGGAGCTTCGCAAGTTCATTTGCAGCGCTGAGGTAATCCATTTCCACACGGTTTGTAAATTCCGTGATAGCGATAGGTTCCATGCTTCTACCCTCTTTCCGGATTTCAGATAAAAGCCAGTTGCGAATCTCACTAACAAACTTCGGTGGATCACATATAACCTTCACTGATCCAGAGAGAATCGCCTTCCAAGCATTGAATTTGGCATCCGTCTTTTCCGTAACCACTATCAGGCTTTGGATGTCTGAAGGAGAATTGAAGTAATCCGCAACCACTTCGAGTTCTTTCTTCAACATCATCTCGGCATTCTTTATGATCACCAGTTTGGAACTGGAAAAGATGGTGAAGGTATCAAGGTATTCGCCTAAATCGGTGGCTTTCACTTCATCGCCATAGACTGTACTAACATCGATTTCACTTTTCTTTTTCAAAGAGTGCTTAATCTGGCTGATCACTCTATCGATGAGATAGGGATCACTGCCCACCAGCAGATAGTTTGTGCCCAGCTTCACTTTGGAAGCATCAAAAGCAAGAGCGCTATTATCGGGCTTTTCCATTATCCTATCAGTAAGAGAGTAATGGATATTGCGGAGACCAACCACACATAAAAGGCAAAATACTTCAGTGAACCAGATTGGATAAGGCGAATAAGAAATGCTATCACCAAGTATCCGCTGATAAATGAAACCACGAAACCGGTAATATAGAGGTGCAGAATCGACATATCCAGGGCCATGAGCGATCCCATTTCACTGATGTTTGCAGCCAGGATGGCAGGAATGGATAACATAAAAGAAAAGTATGCAGCATCCTTGCGTTTCACTCCGCAAAATAGTGCAGCGGTGATAGTTGTACCGGAGCGGCTGATACCGGGAATAATGGCAATACCTTGCGCCAAACCTATCAGAACAGACTTTATGAAACCTATGTTTGAGGCAGGTACCGAAGTGTTTTTCACAAAGTCGGAGGCAAAGATCAGGATACCAGTGATCAGTAGCATTATGGCCACAAACAGTGGCTTATCGTAGGCTCCCTTTAGCATGTCGTCAAAGATCAGATAAAAGAGTCCAGTAGCCAAAGTAGCAATAATCAAATATGCAATGATCGAGCGGTTTTTGCGGTGAGTTTCGCCATCTAGTCCGGATTTCCAGGAAAACAACGAAATGATAAGATCCCAGATTTGCCGATGGAAAAAGATAAACACAGCCAATAGAGTTCCCAGATGCATAAAGACTTCAAAACTGATGTCTCCTCCGGCTTCTATACCCAAAAAGTGCTGAGCCAGGACCAGATGTCCGGAAGAGCTGACGGGAATGAATTCCGTGAGCCCCTGGACTAAACCCAATAATACTGTTTGCAAAAAGTTCATAATATCTCCGGTATGTTTCGTTCTCCGATTTGAGACAGCGGAACCAAGGTGAATCCGGCTTTTTTCAGCCTTTTTAATATGCTTTTCAGATAATCCAACTTGTCACTATTGTGGCAATGTGTAATGGCAATCACATGATTCTGTACACTGGCCAATTCCAGGATTCGGTTCAATTTCGCTTCCATGGTAGATTGGCTGATGTTTGGGCTATCCAAAAAGATGTCGTTCCGAAAGGTTTTCAAATTCGATTTCTGTGCGGTTTGATAGGCAATGGAGACGTTTGTGGTTCGACTGTCCAAGAAGAGCATGTCATGCTTCTTCAATGCGTTCATCACTGCTTGCATCACATCGGGATCGGTGGTTGCCAAACTTCCCATGTGATTGTTTATTCCGATACAATCCGGCAGCTTGGCTTTGAAATGGTCCAGAATCTTGGCGATCTTCTCTTCGCTGTGCTGTACCAGGATGGCGTTTGAACCCGGATTCACTCTGGGATAGCCAATTGGCTCCATGGGAACGTGAATAATGGTCTCTCGCCCTTGAGCGGTAGCACGATGCATGGTGGATTCGCTGTTCTTTTCATCCGGGAATATTGCAAAACAGATCTCTGGATCAAGCTCGAAGAAACCATCCAGCAGGCTTCCGTCGATAGCACCAAAATCATCGATCACTATGGTAATGGTCTTGGTATCAGTTTTACTCTGATATACTGAAGAATCGTAATATATATCCAGTTCGTACCTTTCACGGATGCCTTTTTTGGTAAATGCAAGGCTGTGTTTATTGTGGTTATCCTTGCCTTCCAACAAAGCAGCACCGGCATGTTCCATAGCTCCTTTGAAGATCATGTTTGCATAAGTGAGATCCATCTGACTTCTGTCTATGGGAAGTGAGTAGCATACGATGTTTTCCACTTTCCTCCGGTGGGTAGCGCTAATGGGGACTCCCAGTTTCTCAGAGGTGTTGCGGACTACAAGATCAAGTTCGCTTTCACCGGGTTTTGGTTTATCCGGTTCCGGTTTCTGCTCTTTCTTGGGAGCTGTTTCATGACTGCCGGTAGCAGGTTTAGAGCTTGCTATTTCATCTGTTTGCCTATTATCTTGCAGTTCTCTTTTCTCGCTGGATACCGGCTTTGCGGTTCGTTCAATAATCTCTTGGGCAACTATCTGCTCCAAATCCTGGGGTGCAGGCATTGGTTCCCGAATGAGAGCCCACATAATCAAAGCTGTGGTGATGCCTGCAACCAGGAATAATCCCAAATGGGGACGGCGGCGTTTTATCTTCTTTATCTTGTGTCTCTTGCTTGCGTTTGGCTTCCTTATCGTTTTAGGCATTATTCACCTGATTGATGGAGATTGGATGCATTGTCAGCAACAGCCTCTGACCAAGTTTGATGATTGGATAGAAAAAGAGATTGGACAGCATAAAGGCAGCAAACAGCATAAACACATTAAAGAATATACTTCCCATACTAATAACCGGTATCAGTTCAATGAATAGCTGCTGGCCGCTTAAAGTACTTAGAAAACTCAAGGCAGGGCTGATAATCACTACAATCAGGATCAGATACAGTCGGATTGCAGCCAATACTAGCACCAGCATCAATACATTGTATCTCAAAGCAATCCAAGGATGACGTAACATCCATGCCAGACAGTGTCTTTCACTGCGCCTGAGGCTGAAATCCCGCTTTTGAAAAGGGCTGATCCACATCGATCGGAGGAAGTAAAAAAGAATCAGAAACACGGTGAAAGCGCGGAAAAAGAACCACACTCCCTGCCTGAGCGGTAGATTGATCCCATAATAATAGCTCAGGAATTTGCTGAGGACGTAGAAAGCCATCAGAACGATGAGAGTCACAAACAGATAAAGGTGCAGATTAATCACATGATCCCAGAAATCGCTAAGCCGCTTTGGGAAAAGGCGGTGGGGTCCCTCAAAGAAAGTACAGTATAGCTTCAGCACCATAAATGCAACATAAGCAAATAGGACAGTAAAGAAAACCAAAGGCAGATAATGAATTCGCATGGTCATCAAAGAGCTGAATGACTCCAGTAAATCACTGCCGGACAGCCAGTAAAATATCGTCCCAGGATACAGGAATACTTGAATACCGTTGTACTCGGAACACATGGCTTTTAGCAGATTGCGCAATATGCGTTGAAACTTGTTCAAATATACCGCCTAAAACCTATGGTAGATTCCAGCTTTGATAGAAACACCTTGTCGGGGCAGGTTGTTGAACGCTCTAATGTCTGAATTCAGAACATTCTCACACCGTAAGTACAATTTGCTAAAACGCTCAATCTCATACGCTCCTTCAAAGCTGAGATCAAATACCTCCTTCATATCCTGCTGTAGATGATCAACGCTGAAATAGTATTGATTCATTGAGACTGATAATGAATAGGGGTACTGATTGAAGCTAAAGGCGGATTCTGCCTGTAAAAGGGAGTTGTATGGCTTTCTGATCCAGTCCTGCTGTGCAAGATAGGCCAAACTAAGCTTCAGCGATTGGTCGAAAACCACTCTTCCCTGGCCGAAACCCGCGTGTATTGTGCTGGTATTTATAAATACATCGTCGTAATATGACATCGGAATTTTAGGATTGTTGCTATCTGTAAGAAGTGCATCGTTAATCCTATATTGACTGTTATTTACAACCGCGAAGCTGCGCAGAAAAGACTCTGTGCTTACGGGAAGGACATCCTCCAAACGGATGCTGAAATCCAATGGTATCAGAGTGTGTTTCGGTTTGGAAGGTATATATATCCATCGGTAAGCCCTGAGCACACCCGCATAGGGATTGATCTGAATACTGGGGCTGTTCACTATACTGAGTTGCTGATCGTAATCAGTTATGTAGCGCAAGTTAAATCCAGGAGCAGGTATGAAATGGCGGCCATCATACATCAAGTGCATAGAGCCCTTATCGAAGTTTGTGACATCGAATTCCGCGTAGCTATGCCAACTGCTGCGCCCCGTATGGAAGTAGCCTCGGTTTCCCCAATCAAAATCGGGAAAACTCAGTACACTACTGTGCACAAAGTTTGCACTGCTGTGTTCGCGCTCGAGACTCTGGTTGCGTTGATCAAGCAAGTCTATACCAAAGGTATTTGACATCCTGTTCAGGTCAAAATGTTTGAAGCTGTATCGGTCTTTAAATATATAGAGTTCGGCAGCCAAGTATTTACTATTTAGTGACTTTCCTTCTGCATCCAGGCGAATCAAATCCAGTGCCACGTCCTCCCCAGAGATCAACCGGAATGCTCCTGAACCCTGGAAATGGCTTGAGACATAATCACTCTTGGGAGCATACAGGGACATTGCTATACCCAGAGAACTAATGCTTTCATGATCGGGGCTGTACTTGTAATCCGCATCCAGCTTCATCCGGCTGCTAGCCTGTGCGTGAATGTAATGCTGCAGTTCGGGAGCCTTGTCAGAAGTCGTCTTTGCAGTCATTACCGGAAGTGATTCGGGCAGATAAGTGCGCAGGCTGTCGTTCATGAGACTATCGTTGCTATATGGTAGCGCTTTCTTGTACAAAAAGATCTTTACCTGGCTTTCTCCGCTAACTTCGATATCCGGCAGAACCTGGATCTGAGCAAAAAGGAATGAACAGATGAACAGGACGATGAAGAGACTCAGTTTTCTCATTCCTGCTCCTCATCTTGCATCAATGTGTTCAATTCTTGAAGATGCTGTTCCGAAAGCAAGGGAGCATAATCCCATAAATGCATTTGCGCTTCTTCGGTAGCACCTGACTTCAAGTAAGAAAGAATTGTATAGTATGCAGCATTATCCTGGATATCGGGAAAATCACCAAAGATCATCATAATCTTCCCCAATTCATCGATGGCTGCTTCGTAGTTTTCTATTCTATGCAGTATAAGTGCTTTATTCAGGAACGCAGTGGCATGGTCATGCGTGCTCGGACTGTTATTTATGATGTCTTCCGCAAGAAGATCCGCTTCGTCGTAATGCTGGCTATGCATCAGGTAATCCAGCTTCAGGATGCTCGACGCGTGAACTTGCGTTTCGTATTCGGCACCCAGATCCCAAAGCTGCTCAAAGTCTATAAATCCCGCAGCAACTGATGCTGAAAGGGCTTTGTACCATAGTTCTGGACTGGGTTCCTGTTGTAGTGCGTCGTGGAACTTGTTTATTGCATCATCATAGTTACCTGTTAGAATATCCACTTCAGCCCAACTGATCAGTGCCTGCATATCCTGAGTATCGGAATAGAGATTACTGAGCAATGAATCTGCCTGTTGATACTCGTTCAGGTTTATCAAGCTCTGTGCCATCAACATCTCCACATCATTGCGCTTGTAGTCGGGGAATTCGCTGCGGAGGTTTTGGGCTTGTTCCAAGACATCATTCCACATATCGCGCCCGGCATAGAGCTTTGTGAGTAAGTAGGATAATTCAAAACGGATATATTCGCTGTGGAAGGAATCTGCCATCTCCATCAATTCCATACTCGGAGCTGGATCATCGATTCGGGACAGAGAGAAGTCCAAGCCGGTAAAGACTTCTCGTAGAAGAGCTTGATCGGCATCGTTGAAGTCTTGAATATTTCTGAAACGACGCAGTATGTTCATGTAATCGGTGGTCGCTTGGTGATAATTTCCCAAGTTGAAATAGCTGTTTGCTACATCAGCCAGCACGGGGAGGTAGTATTGCGAATCAGGGTAAGTCTGCAGAAAATGATCAAAGAGTTCCAGGGCGAGGTTGTAATCCCCGGCAGCGTATGCGGATTTGGCTCCCAGATACAGGTATGTATCCGGACTCTCCTGACCTTCGAAGAGTTCCATATATAGTCGAGAAGCTTCAGTGTATTGTTTTAGCTGATACAGACACAGTGCTCTATAGCTCTTTGCTTCACTTTTCCTTAGCTTGTCTTCAGTGCTGTTTTCTGCCGTCTGAAACTTCTGCAAGGCTGTTTGATAGTCTTTTCGGCTAAAGTGAATGTGCCCTTCCAAGATCAGGGAATCGTAAATGGGTTTCAGTTTCGATACCCAAGTTTCGGCATGATCATATTCACCGGAGTAGTAATATATCTGAGCCACTCTCAGGATCGCATCGGAGTTTTCAGGTTCTGCTTTCACAATCTCCAGAAAAGCGTCCAAAGCCAGATTGTAGTTTGCCATGTAAAAATCCATCTCTGCCAGATAAAACTTGGCAGAGGGTAAATATGCTGATCTGGGATGACTTTCTATCAATTGCTGAAATGCGGATGTTGCCATCCGGTAATCTTTGCTTTCGTGATACAAGAATCCCAGATAGTAAAGTGCAGCATCTCTATCTTTTCCCGTGGGATACAGATTCAAGTAACGATTGAAACTTGCTAAGGCTTGGGAATTGTCTTTCACCTTTAGCCAAGCCTGGGCTATATAGAGATCAATGTCTGCTAAAAGCAGACGTTTGTTACTTTCCCTTCTTGCCTGAGCCATGTATCTTAAAGCTTCCGGATAATCCTGCTTCATGTAAGCGAAATACCCCATTGTGAAGAGCTGTTCCGCTTTCATCAAATCATTCTGAGGCTGATCGATAAAGCTTCCCAGTTGAAGCATAGCTGCCATCGGTTCTTTCTGAAACAGAATCTTGAGCCGTTCCAGATAGCTGAGCACTTTTATCTCCGGTTCGGACTGCTTCACAAGTGTTGCAAAGATGCTGTCAGCCGCTTGTGTTTCTCCTGCTTTTACAAGGACTAATGCTCGGAGATAGTCGAAGTGGGAACCTCGGGCATCGCTTTTGGACAATAGCTCAGCTGCCTCGCCAAAATTATCCACGGCAATGGCTTTGTGGATGCGTAATAGCTGGATTTGAGGATCGTTCAATATTGTCGGAATCCTAGCCATGTGTTCATCAAATTCCTGGAAGCGATTGTTGTCCAAAAGGTACTTTGCCCATACAACGTTACTTTTAGTGTAGATATGGCTTTGCTCATTGATGCCATACAACACTTCTTTGGCTTCCTCCTCTTTTTGCAGTTTAACCAGAACCTCGAAATACTCGTATTCAATCTCAGGTTCAGGAGCTTCTTTCAGCGTGTATTGATAGGATAGCATGGCACTATAGTATTGACCCAGTCTGCGATACAACCTGGCCCGGTATAGGTTTGCCCTAGCCAAAAGGACTGTGTCCTTGGTCTCGGATTCCAGGATCTGGATCTGGTGCATGGCTGCAGAGTAGTCTTCCTGAACTATCAGAGTCATAGCCCGATACAGATAGATATTATGGCGCAGAGAGAGTTCCAGATCCTCTGTCAGGAGTTCGTTGTAAATGCGTAATGCTTCGTCGTGCAACCCTTGTTCCAAGGCCAGATTCGCCCCGAGAAAGCGCAGATGCTTATTATAATAGCTTTGGGGATAACGTGCCTGAAAGCTGTTTATCTCACGGGACAGTCTCTCCCCGGCTCCTCGTTCATATAGTTCAACGATGTATTGATAGGCATAACGTTCCAGATTGCTGGGCTTGATCGTTTGCGCATAAGCAATGTGTGCAAACAAGGTTCCCAGAACCAAGATTGCCACAAGCACCTTGTATATGGGCATCCATATTCTCCATTTGTTGTTTGTGTCAGCAGAGCGGAATAGGGGTATCCTGTCAATGGCTTTATTTAAAAGCCTCCTCGGCGCTAAAATCCCTGTGGGGATCAAAGCTCTTTAAAACACGTAAATCATCTTCGCTCAATTCTTCCAATGTCATACGGGACAAAAGCTCTCCCATGCCGGGACCCATCATGAATCCCTGTCCGCACATACCTACTGCGTGGATCACGCTTTCATCTTGTTCGCTTCTACCAACGATTGGGAATCCATCAGGTGTATTTGGATACTGACCCCGCCATGTTCTACGAACCTTCAGGTTACGCAGGCGTGGATAGATTTCTATCATTCGTTTACTACACATCGGAAGAAATGTTGAAGTGGAACGGTTATCTATACCCAATATCGGGGGATCCGGAGTGATGCAGAATACTACCTGGCCTTCATTGTTTTGATAAAAGTAGAAGTTAGCACTGCCCGGTGCTTTGCGCATATCAATCACCATTGGGCCAAAGAATCTCTCCACAGGTTCGGTAATACCTGCTTCATGGTTGTCTGGAAAGACCTTCAGATCATCTCCGGTCATTTTTCCGATCTCACGGGCATGATTCCCCGCAGCGTTGATTACCTTTCCAGCTTTATAACTACCTTTATTTGTTATTACTTCACATCCAGTACTGCCATCATGCTTGATTCCTGTTACCAATTCCTGAAAGCGGAAATCCACTCCTGCTTGTTTGGCGTGAAAGTAATATGCATTGGTGGTCAACAAAGGAGAGCAACTGCCATCTTCAGGAGAATATGTGCTACCCAGAAGCTTGTCCATCCTTATTCCGGGTACCAGTTGTTCATATTCTTCTGCGCTCAACCACTTTATATTCAATCCATAGCTATGCTGAACTTTCATCAGGTCCTGAAGTATTTTGGCGTCATGTTCATTATAAGCAGGATACGAATAGCCATTGCTCATCCAGCCAATATCGTCTCCACGGTTTTCTTTCCAATCACGCAGAATCTCGATTGATCGCAGGCATACCATTATCTTGCCAAAATCTGAATGTGTAGCGCGGATTCCCCCGATTGCTTTTTTGTTGTTCTGCTGCCCGGGAGAATGTTCACCTTCAATAACCAATACCTTCTGACCTTTTTCCGCCAAACTCAATGCTGCGGGAATACCTATTGCTCCAGCTCCGATTACTACTACATCATAAATCATTTGTTACCTCCATCCGGGAATGTTCCCAATGGCACTTCCACGAAGATGGGACGCTTGGTATTGGGTACCACTTCAGACACTGGGATGCCTTCTTCGCGTAGCAGAGACTTGATCATCACTTCGCAGGTCTTTGCCCCACAAGGGCCCATTCCAGCTCTGGTAATAGCTTTTATCTGATTCAAGTCATTGATACCTTTTCTGATAAGAGACCTTACCTCACCCACAGTTACACGTTCACACAGGCAAATCATTGCATCATTTGCCATTCTCTTTTGAACGATTGCTTCCGGCAGCGCTGCCGATACCGCGGGATCCTGTACTCTGAACCCAGCCACCTTGCGTGCTATGGCACTAGGAACCTGAAACTTGACCAAGGAAGTATGTTTTTTCTTGTATTCCATAACTGATACTACCTCAAACTCACCTAATTCACCCGCATTGATGTCACAGAGTATTCGCTTGTCGCCCTCTTTAACCGCTATATTTGTTATCTCATAAGCGATTGTCACAGTAGGATGTTCTGCGTCTTTTCTATAATCCACAAGTGTGATAGCCAATCCGGGGCAGATAAGTAGGCATTTGCCACAACCGATGCATGAACCGGTATAGCGAGGTAAAGCCAACAGACTGCCATCCTCGGTTTGGATGGAATTTGTCGAACACACAGTGGTGCAAGGATTGCATGGTATTTCCTGGAGGCAGTGGATCACGGGCATTACTCCTCTCTCTTTTCCAAGTGGTTGATAGTCTTTTATCTTTCCGGGATGTGCTTTTAGTACTTCCGCCTTGGTATACCAAGATTCGGGGATATCTTCCACAGAGTCTCCCTTCATGGTTTTGGCTATCTTCAGTCCGGCTATCTTACCATTAAACATCGCTGAGCTGGCTTCTGCGATCTCCAAAGCATCTCCGGCAGAATCGACAGGGATGCCCGCCATCTCTGCCTGGAGAGCAAACTCGGATAGGGAATCTAAACCAACCGCAATCAGGATGGTATCGCAGGAAAAAGACTTTTCGGTGCCTTCAATAGCGTTGAAGTGTTCATCCACTTTCGTGATTGTTACGCTCTCCACAGTCTCTTCCCCATTGGCACAAAGAATTGAGTGCGAAGTGTAGATCGGCACTCCTAATCTACGCAGTTTATCAGCGTGAACCTTATATCCGCCGCAGGCCGGCATTGCTTCTGCCAATCCCACAACTTCTATTCCCGCCTGCAGGGCATGATATCCAGCGATCAGCCCCACATTGCCGCCACCCACTATGAAGAGCCGCTGGGTAGGACGCACCAGATCTCGGTTTACCAATGTCTGAAATGCCCCAGCGCCATATATTCTCGCCAACTTATTGCCTGGAAAACGCAGGAACTTTTCCCTGGCTCCGGCTGCGTTCAGGATTCTTTTGGGAATTACCAGCTTGTACACACCATCTTTCAGTACTCCCACTTTTTTGTCGCTGAAGACAAAGAGAGCAGTGCTGTTTACCCATGTACGCACACTGGAGTATTGCTTTAGCTCCTCAGCCAGTATTTTACCGATTTCGTGTCCCCTGGTACCCGCTCGACTGTCTTCTTCAGAGCCAAAGAACTTATGTGTCTGCAACACCAGTTTACCGCCCAAAGCATTTTTATCATCGATCAATAGAGTATTCACATTGTGTTTCCCCAGCTCTGTAGCGGCAGATAATCCTGCGGGGCCTCCCCCGATTATCAGGACATCGCATTCTACTTCTTCGATGGGTTCAAAATCTTGCGGTTCCACATCTTCAGCCAGCGTGGGCAAGCCTTCAGCGCTTTGCACAATCATGTTTTCTGCTACTGAAGTCATGCAAGATTTTACAGCTATTCCATTTGCGATCACTGTACACTTTGCGCATTGTCCGTTTGCGCAAAATATGCCTTGCGCACTTCCATCCTTGTGATGATGACCAAATACATTGATGCCGTTGGCGATTAATGCCGAGGAAATCATCTCCCCTTTACGGGCCTCCAGTTTCGTATTGTTAAAATAGAAGCTTACAAGGTCCAGTTCCGAAACATCCAAAATCGGATGCTTCTCAATACGGAATTGCTCCATGTGTCAATCTCCTTGTATGAGATAGTATTAGACTTTTGAAACCCACAAAATGCTGATTCCGGATATAAAGTTTACGGATGCCTGCAGATGTCAAGAAAAAGAGTGCCTGATGCGACTCTATACCCGG
>JALOBM010000052.1 GCA_023228285.1 Candidatus Cloacimonadota bacterium
TTTGATATAAATATTAATAATAATTAAAACGTAACATAAAAATTGTCCAAATATAATAAAATGTGGCAACTTTAAATGACATTTACAACTTTATTACTTGATACTTTTATTAATAATTAGGATTAAACACAATCAAAGGAGGAGTTTTAATGCCTGTTACACGTTGTCCGCAGGGACATTTTTATGACACTGACAAAAATAGTTCTTGTCCATGGTGTGGGGTTCAGAATCTAGACAAAGATATGACACATAGTATTTCTGATAATGTAGCGTTAGATACAGAAAAAACTATTGCGGTAAACGACCACCGTACCTCCTTAGGAGACGCTCTGCCAAACCTGGAAGAAAAAACAATAGCCATGAACTATCGAAATAAAAATTCAGTGAGCACTGATGGCGCTACTGTAGCAATAGTCAAAAAGAGAATTGGAATAGATCCTGTAGTAGGATGGTTAGTCTGCACCAAAGGCGCCGAAAAAGGACGGGACTATCGTATCCATACGGAAAAAAACAGTATTGGACGTTCTGACAGTATGGACATTGTCATTAAAGGCGACGAGACTATTTCCAGAGTTAATCATGCATTTTTAATGCACAACCCTAAAAAAAATACTTTTCGAATAACAAATGGCGAGGGACGTGGACTGGTTTATGTTAATGGAGATGATGTCAGCACTTTTGCCGAATTAAAAGCATACGACGTCATCGAAATGGGGGATACTTCTTTTGCTTTTATACCATTCTGCAATGACAAATTCAATTGGACAGAACAAAAAGAGGCGATCAATGACCATGAAGATTAAGTATTTTTTTAACTTTTTCTGCGGTTCATTGCTGATTCTATCTTTTTTACTATTTGGTTGCGAATATGCCAATGCTGCCTTTGATGTCAAAACATTCAATATTCAACAAACCTATTTTACTAAGGACGTTAATAACAACAGATACTTAAGAGGATATATGGAACTAATGAACAACTATGGCAACCCTCTTCAAAGTGTTGATGTTGAACAATTCAAAGCAACTTTTGGTGATGAAGTCCTTCCGCTTAAAGAATTACGTTCATTTTCTTCTGCAGGTGAGGGGGTTGGGACCGTATTCATGATAGACACATCCCTTTCTTTGTCGCCTTTCCAGTTCAGAGCGATCCAAAATGCTCTTTTGACCTGGGTTGATAGTATGACAGCAGAAGAGCAGGTAGCAATAGTTATTTTTGGCGATGAAGTCAACGTTCTCACAGAATTTACCAATGACAGAGAAAGACTAAAAAGCCTGATCCTGACTATTACACAGACTCGTAAGGAGACCCGCCTGAACGATGGTATCGTTCAGGCATTTAAGACCGCCAATATTAATAAGCCAGGACTTCCTCCAAGAAGATTGATCATAGGGCTTTCTGACGGCATAAACGAGGCAACAGCCGGTTTCTCTCGTGAAGAAGTAATCAAAGAAATAGAAAAGAACAAGGTGCCGCTATATTTTGTTGCGTACAGTAAAGCTAAAACAACTGCATCAGAAAGAATAAAATATGCTGCTGGATTGGAAGAGATGGGAATATTTTGCAGGGTCTCCGGCGGATCTCTTTACAAAGACGGTCACCTGAGTTTTTCAGATACATACGCTAACATACACAAAAGGATATGGAATGCTTTCATTTTTAGCCTCGATGTTTCAGCATTAAAGGGAGATGGGAACCTCCATCATCTTCAATTGCAATTTACTCAGGATGGAAGTACAACAAGGGCTGAAACTGATGTACGTTTCGTAGCCGATGAATCCGCACAAAAAAACAACACGACAGTAATCTACGGGGTACTCGGAGCTATTGTATTACTGGCGTTGGTGTTTGCCATTCTAAGAACAAAAAAGAAAAACCAGAAGAAAATTATCAACGAAAATGAAAATACAAATTTAGGGAAACCACTTACTACCGTCGCAGCCAATCAAAAATCTGTTGTGAAATCGGATGGATTTATTTTAGAGTTTGCGATTGTTGGAGATAAAAGCGGCAAAAAACATTCAATTTCTGTTACTGACAGAGCGACAATTGGCCGAAGCAAAGATTGCGACCTATCATTCACGGATGATCCCTCTATTTCAGGAAAGCATTGCGAAATATCTGTCAGCTCAGGCATTATCTACATCAGGGACCTTAATTCCACAAACGGTACTAACGTCAACGGTGTCCCAATAAGTAACCTATTCAAGCTTAAAATTGGAGATATTATCACAATAGGAAAGCAGCAGCTTAGATTAGCTGATGTAAAAGCAGTTTAGCAGCAAATGTACTATGCTCCGGTTTATTATTGAAACCGGAGCATAGCTTTTTAAGTTAAGAACACAGGAATGATCAATTAATAAAAGAGGTGCCTAAGTGAGAGTTGAGTTTGAAAAAGCACAGCATCAAGGATCTCGCAAAGAACAACAAGATGCTTACGGCATATATGAAATGAACGAGCTTTCCTCACATTACGGACTGTTGGCTGTCCTTGCGGACGGCATGGGCGGAATGGCAATGGGCAAAGAATGTGCAGAAAAAGCAGTTACATCGTTTTTTAATTCATATTGCAAAAAATCGGAGGATGAAGCAATTCCCGAAGCACTTGAACGCTCCATAAATGAATGCAATAAATCTGTATACGATATGTCGGATTCAGTTGGCCTTGGCCAGGAAGCAGGAAGTACTCTTGTCGCATCAGTAATATATAAAAGGTTTTTATACTGGGTCTCAGTAGGAGACAGCCACATCTATCTCTATAGGAACAATATTCTTAAACAGGTCAACAAAGACCACAACCTGAGAACAAGACTGGAATCTCTTGCGGCAAGTGGTCAGATAAGTTTATCAGATATAGATAATGGACATAACCCTGAAGCATTGACCAGTTATATCGGGATTAAAGATCTAAGCGAAATCGATCTGTCTGACAGCCCTCTGTTTTTGCGGAGCGGAGATATCGTGCTTCTCTGCTCAGACGGTTTGTACAAAACAATAGATGAATCTCAAATTACTGAGATACTGTCGTCCAACATCAAAGGTATGGCGGATGAGTTGATAAATAATGTAATGGAAAAGAAAAACCCATATCAGGACAATATTACCGTTCTGTTACTTAAATTTAAAGGTGAACCAGAAACCATATTAGTCAAAAATACACATAAAAAAAATGAAATAGAGACAAAAGATAAAACAAAAAATAATATTCTTACAAATATTTTTAAAAAAATCACAAAACATCAATAAATATTTCATTATTATACATTGAGCCGTATAATTGACTGGAGTTGATATTATTATGAGCGACTTTTCTCGTTGTTTTGGTTGTATGCGTGAAATAACTGAAAAAAACCCTTGCCCTTATTGCGGATATTATGAGAATAATCCGCCAGAATCAACTCTTCACATGGAACCAGGCATTCTCCTTTCAGATAGATACGTAATAGGGCGAGTTTTAGGACAAGGCGGGTTCGGCATTACATATATCGGTTGGGATTCGACGCTTAACCTTACAGTCGCAATCAAAGAGTATCTCCCGCTTTCTATGGCTACACGAAACACCGGAAGTGTAACTGTTTCGTGTGCGAGTAAAGAAAACAAAGAAGATTATGATTACGGCTTGAACAAGTTCCTTGATGAAGCCCGTATACTGGCCTTATTTGGAGATATGCCTAATATTGTAGGAGCAAGAGATTTTTTCCGTGCGAATGGGACCGCTTATATGGTAATGGAGTATATTGATGGAATCAATTTAAAACAATATATTGACAAACATAACGGGAAAATTCCATGGGACCAGGCTGCCAGCGTCATAATGTTTGTTGGAGACGCTCTTAAAGAGGTGCATTCAAAAGGTCTTTTACATAGGGATGTAAGCCCTGACAATATCTTCATAACATCAAAAAACCAAGTTAAACTGCTTGATTTCGGCGCAGCCAGAGCTGCTTTGGGAATGCAAAACAAAAGTATTTCCATAATGCTTAAACATGGTTATGCACCATTTGAACAATATTCATCAAGAGGAAATCAGGGACCATGGACAGATGTTTATTCTCTCTCTGCAACAACATACAGATGCATAACGGGAGAACTGCCGCCAGAGGCTTTGGAAAGACTTGAAGATGATAAGCTGGTCCCCCCTTCGCAAAAGGGCATTAAATTACCAATGAATGTTGAATCGGCGATAATGAAAGGACTTGCAATCAGGCCTCAAGACAGATATCAAACTGTTGCTGAATTTCAGGCAGCATTATCAGGAACAGAGTACATTCCCTCAAATTCCGATTTGTGGACACCTTCGCCTGAAACTTCAAAAGAAGAAAAAACAGTTATTTATCCTCATTCAGAAAATAATAAAAAGTTCCAGACAGCTGTTACCCCGTCCGATAACATCCCATATAAATTTGAAAAGAAACACAGAAAAATACTTGCCCTGTCGCTGGTCTCCATCATTGCCGTTTTCTTAGCAATTGGATTATTGGTGTATCCAAAGATTGCACAATCGTCCCCTGAAGAGTTGTTCTCTGAGGCTCAAGATCTGATAAAAAACAAAGATGCCGCAAAGGGTTTTGAAAAAATGACCTTGTCAGCAAATGCAGGTTATGCTCCTGCGCAGTTAGGGCTTGCTGAGATGTATTTAACAGGTACAGCTGGAAATCAGAATGCAACTAAAGCCGCAGGAATCCTTTTGCCTCTTGCCTCATCGGGAAACCCGGAAGCTTTGTATCGATTAGGAAAACTATACCTTAACGGAGTAGGGGTCAACAAAGATAATAATGCGGGCATACAGTATATATCTGAAGCTGCGGACAAAGGTATGACAAATGCTGCTTATGAATTAGGCCATATGTATGAGGAAGGTATAACTACCAATAAAAATTATGCTAAAGCAATAGAATTTTATTCAAAAGCTCTGGGATACAAAGATTCAGATGCCAGAAAATCAGCAATAATCGAAAAACAAAGAGTTGAACAAGAACAGACCATCAAAGCTGCAGAAGAAAAGCGAGTTAAAGAAGAACAAAGACGGATTGCAGAGCAAAAAAGGAAAGCAACAGAAGAAGAAAAGCGTAAGCAACAGGCTGAAAAGCAAAAGGTTACAGTGAAAGCAAAAACCGAACAAGCACTTACATCAGGGCCAACTGTTCAAGAAAATACAGAAAGAAACAATACTTTAGCACAAAAAGTGGCAGAAAGAAAAAAACAACAGGCAGAGGAAGATAGACTTAAACAGGAGGAAGCCGAACGGGTAGCACGTGAAGCAGCCGCAAAAAAACAGAAAGAGGCACAAAATACTCAAGATACGATAAATGTAATAAAAACGATTATTAATGTTATTAATTAAAGCGGAGGAACGGTCATGCTAAAAAAAACAGCAACAATATTATTATTGGTTATTGCATATATATTATCTTTTTTATCTTCCAAACCTTCCTTTGCCTCACAAATAATTGATTTTGATATTAGCTACTACCGTTACTTAAATACAGATACTGTAAAAAATAGAGATTATAAAACGATAGAAGAAATTATTTATCATTGGGCCAGCGCCTTTTATGAGGCTACAAACGGAGAATGCACGTTAGGGACAATTCGTATATTTCAAGGAACAGGTAAATACATTTCCGACTATAAACAATCTGATATTGTATGGGAAGGCACAGGTCATCCTGCCGCTGCAAGTGGAGCGGGCAAGCAAGGAAGTCCTCTCAAGTCATTGGGCTGCAGGATAAATATGTATGATATTTTTAGAGATGAAACGTCTGGCAAAGATGTTTGTAATTTTCTAAAAGGCAAAAACGAAGCTGCATATGCAGGTTACATCCTTGCAAGCATAGCCTCGAGCTACATTTATGATCTAAAGGGAGAATATGCGTTTAGCCGAGGAACTGAAAAATACGACCAACTGACCAGCCATTCCCTAATGAAGGATCCTTCTCCTGCCGCATTTAATAACAATAGACAATCATTAAATTATTCTGTTAAGAGCATGTATAAAAACGAAGATAAGACAGAACAAATGACAAAATGGGGCATGAGCGGATGGGAATACCTCGTAAAAAATAATTTGTTACAAAATACTCCAGATACCCCCCCAAAAAAATTAGAATATTCAATTGAAACTGACTCAGATCTGAGTATCAGCAAAGAAGCCATCGAAAACTTACACATTATTTGGGTGTACTCACCTATATATATATTAACAATTGACAGATCAGGAAGCATGAATGGAGATCGTATTGAAAAAGCTAAGTTTGCCGCAAAAGACTATTTAAAAAATCTTAAGCTCGGAGTGAGAATTGGAATCGTAGATTTTGCTGATGATGCTGTACAAACAGCAAAGATCAATAAAATAACCGCCTCGAATGAAACTTCTTTGAAAAAAGAATTGATGAACAAGATAGATTCGATTCCTATCGAAGGAAACGGCACGTCAATTTATGATGCTTGTTTTGCAGCAGACACCCTGATGGAAGAAGAAAAGGATTCAATATACGAAGGCAGGCACATAATCCTTATAACAGACGGAGAAGACAATTCATCAAAGATTCAACCAGAAGAACTTATTGCATTATGCAGAAAATCTAAAACTGCCATTAACGTTGTAGGGCTAGAAGAGGGGGTCAATGAGAAAAACCTTAGAAAAATATCAGAAAAAACACAAGGGTTTTATATAATGACAGCTAACCCACTAGATACTCAAGAAATGCTCTACACCTACATGAACAATACAGCCGAATCCCAGATTTGCACACAGGATTTTTATCTCAAACCAGGAGAAGGTAAAAGAATAGATTTTTGGGTTGATGAAGATGCTGAATTTTTGCGTGTAAATACTATACAGGCAAACACGAGTGCTACCGGAGGGCTTACCGTACAATCACAATCACCTTCAGGGAAACCAGTCACGGCTAAATATGAATTGGACATAGGCAAGTATGAATCTATTCATAAAAACCCTTCAAAAGGAGTATGGATATCTAGCGTTAAAAACAACAGCAAAGAACCCACTGTAGCAAGAATATCTGCGTATGTGAGTCTAAAAGGAAGCTTCCTTTTTATGCCCAGCATACAAGTCGTACGGGATGAAAAAAAGGGGAATGCATTAGCTTATGCTTGTTTCACAGGAAACGGAATACCATATACGGGGTTGACAATAAAAGCATATGTCAATAATCCTGACCAAACAAAAGCATCTCTTGAATTCACTGACAAGGGGATACTGGGGGATGCTTTCGCAAATGACGGTGTGTACACTGCACAAATCAAAGATTGCAAGGCAACAGGAAATTATCGTATCACTGCATCCTTCAAAAACACAGGAAACTCCGTATCAGCAACGCATAGGTTTTACTTTGTATATCCTAAAGGATCAGGTCAGGACATCAGGATAGATGACAGCAGCACCAAACTGCTGACTCAGTTGGAACGTGTTGCTACTGTTACTTTTCAGGTCAAAAATAAAACTGTTGTTGACGACAAAGAAAAACTTGACAATGAGAAACCTACTGATCACGTAAAACTTAAGGATAAGCTGGATATGGGATACTCCGCACTTAAAAGAAACGATTACGATACCGCCATGGGGTATGCAAACGAAGCTCTACGTATTACAAAAAAAGACGGAAGAATCTACCGTCTTATGGGCGAAATTTGTGACGCTAAGAACGACCATATAAATGCTGTTAATTATTATCTAAAAGCAGTTGAATATGAACCTGGTGAGCAGCTCAACTATTACAAACTTGGGCAGGCATATACATATTTAAAAGAAATTTCAAAAGCAAAGGAAGTTTGGGAAATAATGAGCGCACATTGGCCTGGAGAAAAATGGACAAACCAGCTTGAAATGGCAATACAGCATGCAAGATGACAAAATGGGGATGATTTTTTATGAAATTTAAAATTGCGATCTTACTTTGTTCTTTCCATATATTAATAACATTTTTAGGGATACCGGCATTTGCTGATATAGCCATGGTATTGCATAGGATCGAACAACGATATTGCGATGATTATAAAACACATCCTCTTACTGAAGAAGAAATTTCTGTATTAACTGAAAAAATATCCTCTGATAAAAGTTCAGCAATGAAGCTAGCTGGGCATTACTTCACAAAAGGTGATTATGACAAATCCTTTCCGCTTTATGTCAAATGTTCAGAAAAAGGAGACCTTCAAGCATGGCTAATGGTCGGGATCTCTTATTTGAACGGACGAGGAGTGAAACAGGATAAAAGAAAAGGAGGCGATTGGGTTTGGAAATCAGCTGTAGAAGAACACCCGATAGCTCTTTATCTTTATGGAACTATGATTGATGAAGGGTACGGTGCAAAGCGCGTGCCAAAGGATGCTGAGCTGTGTTTCAATGAAGCGGAAAATCGCGGTGTCACGGAAGAAACGATTATATATCATGCAAAATACACTCAAGCAATGGCCAGAGCTGGATATGGCATGTACGGTGTTTTTGGTAATACAAGCAAACAGTTAACCAGTAACACTATTCCCATAATAAAACCTGAAGCATACGACAGAAAACTGAATCCAACTCCTGAACTAAAGGCCTTATTAGAATTTATTGATAAAGAATATGGAAAAAAAGAGCTATTAGAGCAAAAATTTGGCAAACCTCAAAAAAACACGTTTGAAGAAGGACTCACTGATGGCAGTCGTGTTGATTTTAAGAGACAAATACTTTTTTACGACGGATTCAAAGCTGTTTTTATCGACATCGGCAAAGGTTTTGAATTAGAAAGATTTGTGGTGTCTTCTAACTCAGAAATATCATTTAATGGCCTAAGAATCGGCGGATCGTTAGATGATTTACTTATCCTGTGTGGAAGCGGTGATTTTGTATTTGTTGAAGGTGCAAACCTTATCATATGTGATGAATCCGGAAGTTTAGATTTTGCTGAATTTAAGACAAAAAACAACAAAGTAATAGAGATGAAAATGTATAGAGTTTTTTAACAAAAGAGGGGTGTTATCATGGGGGGAATCTTAGGCATCGTTGATCTGATCTGGTCATACTTTATCTATGTTGCATTACTAGGTTTTTTATTTTATTTTTTAATTTCTTTTGCGCTCCATACAATTGCCAGTAAATACAATAAAAATATCGAGTTTCTGCCATTCATAGTCCCTATTTATAGATATTATAAAGTCTTAACTCTTATTGGTGGAAATAATTTAATAATAATTGGAATGTCGGCAAATTTAATCATTATATTTTCTATTACAAGCCTTTTTTTCGGCAATTTGCTTTTAATTCTTCAAATTATTACGTCAATAAGTATGGGTTGTTTTTGGGGAACTATGGCAAAAAGCATGGGAAAAGATTCCTTATTATGGGGATTCTTAGGAGGTGCAAGCTCCTTCTTTTTCATTACCGGGTGGATCCCTTATGCCATATTTGCATTTGGGTCACTCCAGCCTATCGCCAGTCAAACTGCAGGTAAGAATTTAACAAACTCTTTTGAATGTTCATCCAAGGTACAGGATGGATCCGCAAGTAATAAGAAACAGTTTTTTCTGCACGGCATTAATGGCATATACGCAGGTCAGTCCATCAAACTTTCTGGGGACAAAATAATATTTGGAAGAGACCCGGCAAAATCTAACCTAATTATTGAAAATCCAGGAATATCTCGTTGCCATGCAAGTTTAAGACTTACCTCAGATAACTCCGTACTACTGGAAGATTTAAATTCTTCAAACGGAACTTTCTATTTATCATCAAACGGCCCTGAAAAAATTAATGGATCCTATTTTTTAAAAACAGGGGATCAGTTCTGCCTTGGATCCACTTCAAACAAATTTGAAATTCGATGATGAACTTTTCATTCGAGTCACTTAATATTTAGATGATTTACATCTAATAAAATTAACATAATCTGAAAGGTGATTATAATGGATATATTAAGCTTGATCTTTGTTGAAGCACTCTCTTATCTTTGGGAATATATCTTAATTGCTTTCATAATGATTCTTTCATGCTATTTATTTATTTCATACATGATATATAAAATAGGATGTAAATATAACAATAATGAATTATTTGTACATTATACTATTCCATTTTATAGATATTATAAATTGATCCTTTTTATGGGAGCCAATCCATTACTTTTAATTGGAATTTCAGCAAACTTAATATTATTACTCTCTTTTAAAAACTTATTGTTTGGTAGCTCAGGTTTTGTTGCATTAACACTCCATATTACAACAATTTCAAGCCTTGGTTTTTTTTGGGCAAACATGGCAAAAAGTATGAACAGGGATCCTGTTTTATGGGGCTTTGCCGGTGCTGTTTGTGCGTTATTTTTAATTACTGCGTGGATACCCTATGCTATTTTTGCTTTTAGTTCGATGCAGCCTAAAGACGAATACACAAATGGTTCTGGAATCTCAATGTCCCCAAGTTTCGAAGAAGCTCTGCAATCTATAAAAGAAAAATCAGTTGTATTTAAAGACGGTCTAGCCAATACTGCTAAAACAAGTAACCAATCAATTGAAAAGAAAATCAATTCAAATGAACCTATCACCGAGGTACCTAAAGCAGAAAACAAAATTAAAGGACAAAGTTTATCGTTGTGTTGTGTCTCAGGATCGTGTGAAGGTCTCAAAATCCCCCTTACTGCTGTCCCAATATTTATCGGCAGAGACCCTGAACTAGCCCATTTAATTATGGACAGCCCAGATGTATCAAGAAAACATGCTTCGATATATGCGGTTACTGACGGTTCAGTCCTATTGGAGGATTTAAATTCATCAAATGGCACATTTCTCATAAGGGAAGGACTAAATGAACGAGTGAATGGTATTTGTAAACTTAAAATCGGCGATAAGTTTTCTGTGGGGTTAAGCTTAAATTTGTTTGAAATACAGCAGTCATAAAATGTACAAATCTCAATTTTATAAAAGATTAAAGATAATTTCTTCATATTTGAAGCCAATGATGCCCCCAAAAACTGTTGTCAATAGCTACATAAATTACGAGAACCTGACAACGATTATGAATTTTATTAGAAATTAGTTGTTGGTTGAATGGAGGAAATGTTAATGAATCAAGAAGAAGGACTGCACTCTAACTCAACCTGGGATGAAGTTAAGAAGTATATCGACATCAAACAGGCACCAAAAATCAACATCAGCATGGGAAAAGCATTTGCATGGTTTATGCTTGCTAACTTAGGCATTTTAATTACTATCGCCGTGTTCTCCGGTGGCGACTTGGGATTAATTCTTGGCTTAATTCTTGGAATAAACGTGTTTGTTCCCTTTATAGGTCTTTTGCTGGCCAAATGGAGAGTGAAGCGAGCCCACGCAATGAGAAAACTTTCAAATGAGTCTTGTAACAACGATGAAATTAAGCTTTGCAAGGTGGCTGAAAGTTTGGCAAGGAAAGCAGGTCTTAAAGTTACTCCGGAAGTTTGGATCTACGAGTCTCCCGATATGAATGCTTTTGCAGTCGGCGCGACTAAAAGTAGTTCCATGATAGCGATCTCCACGGCGTTGATTGAGAAAATGGACAACGTCGCAATTGCGTCAGTTATCTCCCATGAAATCGCGCACATCGCTAACGGCGATATGTTTGTCCTTACTGTCGTTCAAAACATTGTTAACCTTGTCGCCTTTATCATGATATTACCCTTTCAAATCTTTACGTTCGTATGCCTTTCAGACGACAGCATACTTAGCGTGTTGACGGGAATGATTATGGCAGTAATAACGTTTATTTTCGCAAAAATTGTATTTATTTTTGGCGACATAATATTCATGGCTTTTTCGAGACATAGAGAATATGAAGCAGACGCAATGGCGGCACGACTTGTAGGCGAAAGTTCCATGGCTCATGCATTGAAACTTCTTGGAGAAGATACCGTAAGGGTGCCCCAGCGCCAAGTTGCTTTCAGCGCAATGAAAATCAACAATAATGCATTTTCAGCAGATGGATTTTGGGAAATTTTCTCAGATCACCCATTGATATCAAAAAGGATAATTAGACTTGAAAAAATCGCTTCACAAAAACTTAATGCTGTGATATCCAGTGCCCCAGATAATAATATCAATGATCCTAGCAGAACAGAACTTCCTAAGATTGGACTAAAAAATAAATATTCTGTTTTGGAAAAAAGCAATACTTTTCTACGATGTCTTGACGGTATATATGCGGGAATAGACATTCCACTCAGTCAATCACCAATAGTAATTGGAAGAGATCCACATCATGCTAATTTTATATTAGACAGCCCTGACATATCAAGAATCCATGCACGTATTTCAATCACTGAGGACGGCAGTGTGTTGCTTGAAGATTTAAATTCATCTAATGGCACTTTTAGATTAACACCAAAAGGGAAAGAACGCATCGAGGCTGTATGTAAACTTTCAATTCATGATAAATTTTCGATTGGCCAAAAAAATTACAGGTTCGAAATCAGATGACTTAACTTTTTTGCAACTAGGCTTTATCAATCGACGAAAAAACTTATTACTAAAATGATTGGAGGTTATGTTATGAAAAGAATTCCAGTTCTGTTGTTCGTTTTGTCTTTTGCAATATTTACAGTGGTTGGCCCTGTTTTTGCGTTGCAAACATCTATGGACGCACAAAAAATAGGTGATAACGCAACAGTAAGTCTAGACATTACAACTTCTGCAGATCCGCATATCTTACCTCTTGACATAGAGGGGGCAAAAAAGAATGAGAATATTGAGGATCTTGCAGATATTGTTACATCAAAAGCTGAAGAAATCAGCGCTCTTGTAAATGCAAAATCCATCTCGTACAAAACTGCTTTTGTACTTGAAATGGGGCACAGTGAATATCCTGTTGTCTCGGGTGATTTTGAACAAAAAGTACAGTTTACTGTTCACATGGATAATTTTAGTAAAACTTTTTCCAATGATATTTTGGCATTCGTCCCTAAAGGCGGAATTAATGCCCTGGATGATTACCCTGATGAAACAGAAATAGTAGGCGTTGATGCTACCTACGACGCTGAAACCAATAATCTGATTTTTAGCCTTAATCCTGCAAGTGAACATCTTGACGTGGATGGTGATACTTACGTTGTTATTGGTGATGTAGATTATAATACAAGCGAAAGCGCCAGTTCGGGTGGATGCAACGTGGGGCTTACAGCTGTAATGTTATTGGCTGTTGTTCCGGCATTTTACCGAAAGAAAAAAATTACTCAATAATTCAACTTTACGAAAAATCTTGAGGACGGGTTTAAAAAAACCAGTCCTCATTTTTTTATTTAAGTAGTTTTCAATGTATCGTTGCTAGACCTTCATCATTCCGCCTTCGGCTGCTGAGGCGGCCAGTTTTGCGTATATGGCGAGGATGCCTTTCAGTTCTTTCTGAGGAGGTC
>JALOBM010000163.1:0-2705 GCA_023228285.1 Candidatus Cloacimonadota bacterium
AAAATTGGCAGAATTTGTCGCACAAGCAAATACATTAATTGCTGCAGCAAATGAACAAGCAAGTATTGCATCAGATTTAGAAAGCCAAATCTTGGCCGTAGCACAAATGGTAAGATAATTATGGCAAGTACGACCAAAGCGACATACTATGGCTTCAACCCACCCTTCTTGAGCACTATAGATACTATATCTAACACCAATCAATACAACACAGAGCCAAATAAATATCGCGGAATACTACCACGGCAAGTAGATATGCGTCTTGTAAAGAATGATTTATTGCAATTATTGCTTACTGTCCCAGGAGAGCGTGTCCAAAGACCTGATTTTGGAACATTATTGCGATCTACGGTATTTGAGCCAATGACGAGCAGCGTAATATCGAATTTGCAGGCTAATATACTGTCGGCTATAGATACATACGAACCAAGATTAATAAATGTCGAAGTATTGTTAACAACAGTACCTAAGAATTTATTGCTTAAAGTTACGGTGTCGGGTAACATGAGTTACGATCCTACGATCGAGTTCTTACTTAACACATCAATACCTGCACCAGGAGCCGCGACATGAGTAGTGAATTAGAAAAGACAATGTTTAAATTACCGCTTGAACCTGACGAGTTCAGCGTAATGCTACCACCAGCCAAGCTGCGTCGTATCGACTTCAGTGCACTTGATTTCGATACATCGAGACGTGCGATAATAGAGTATATCAGAACATATTATCCAGATGATTATAATGACTGGGTTGCACATAGCGGTATAATGATGCTGCTAGAGACACAAGCAAATAATGCAGCAAAGCTTAGTCTGCGATCCGACCTTCTCGCTAATGAAGCATTCTTGCCGACATGTCAGACAGAAGCAGCCCTATTAGAGCATCTGGCACTAATCAACCAGAAAATAAAAGCACAAACACCAGCTATTGTTGATATAGAAGTTGCAGTACAGTCGGCATTAACAGTAAGCGTTGATATAGATGCTGGGACAAGATTTACTATAACTGGTCCAGATGGGTCGCCATTATATTATGAATTATTTCGTGCTCCAGGTGATTTCACTAGTTCAATCACAATACCGGCAAATAAGCGTGGTGTCATAGGATATGGTATCGAAGGCAAGTTTGCCGGCCCAGCGACTTTATATAGCCCTGGCGGTGCGAACCAGACATACTCCATAAAAGCTGATAATATATTAGAAGAACCAATTACAGTAGATGTTTATACTGGTGATTCTTATTCATCGTGGACAGTTACGACAAATCCATTAGAAAATTATACGGCAACAGACGAAGTAGTAAACGCAACGTTTTATTCAGACAGAGTTGAGTTACTATTTGGCGACGACGTAAATGGGAAGGAACCGCTTGCTGGGCAAGAAATTGTTGTGAATTATCGCGTTGGTGGCGGCATTAGAGGCAGGATTGGTGGATATGCTATAAATGAATCTAGATCGATAACACCATCAAGCACTACGGCACCAGTCCAAGTGACGTTCAGAAACTTAGCATCAAGTACTGGCGGTACCGACAGAGAGACTTTAGATCAAGCAAGAAAACGAGCACCACGAGACTTTGTAGTCAGGGCATTTGCGTCAGATAGGCCAGCTAGCATTACGACTGCATCGGATTATGCACAAGTTGTTAGTAGCTTTACTAGTCCGGTATATGGGTCTGTCGCAAAAGCAGTCGCAACTATGCGAAGTGATCTAAATGCCAATTTGGTTGAGTTATATATACTAGCATATGGTTCAGATGGTTTGGTTACACCTAGTATAGGATTGAAGCAAGCTGTAGCCACATATGTTAGTGAGTATAACGTTTTAACTGATACTGTCGATGTGTTAGATGGTGCTATTAAGTCAATTTCGACCGATATGACTGTTGTTGTGAATAGAAATGCAGATTCATCTGTTGTCCGTACAAACGTTAATGCTGCTTTAGATTCGTTTTTCAATGTAAATAATAGAGACTTGGGTCAGCCAATGTACGTATCAGACATCATTGAAACTATATCAAATGTAGATGGTGTCTCTTACGTTGATTTGTTCAGTCCTGCTAATAACATATTACAGACGAATGAACTTGCTGATCCTAGTAATACGACGGGCGTCGGAATCAACGAGATCATTGTTGAAGGTGATCGAAACGTAAAATTCTTCTATGAAAAGTCACGAATCTAATGCATATACCAATTGGTGCAGTACAAGGCAAACAATGGGGCACGACGCAAAGTATATTCTGTTTAAATAATATAGAAGTCAACAGATTATTACCTCTTGCTAAAGGCTATTGTTCAGAGCATCGCCACGTTGGTAAATTCTCTCGGTTTTTTATAATTAGAGGGAAGATGAAGATAACTATCTTCAGTGGCGACATACAAGATTCTGTGATATTGACATCGGGCATGTGTACTGACATTCAGCCAAGCGTATGGCACAAGTTTGAAGCTCTCGAAGATTCTGATGCGATTGAGATTTATTGGGTAATGTTAGATGATAACGATATAGAAAGACGAACAACCGGTGGAATCATTACCGATCAAATCGTGCGATGAACCTGCATTAGATGGTAAGGTCATACCATTTTGGTTAATTGTTTTTGATCAAGATCCAGAAAAATCATATATCTATACTACTAAAGAGAAAGTGCTAGCGTCTATAGAAGGTGCAATTCGCGGCACTTACGGTGATGAATCTAACCTA
>JALOBM010000163.1:2715-3044 GCA_023228285.1 Candidatus Cloacimonadota bacterium
CCCGTCTGTTTTGGGTCAAATAGATCGCACATGGGGACAATCATTTATCAGTTTAAAATGTCCGCCTTCATTAGAATTATTCATACACAGGCTTGAAATCGATAAGCACAATCCTGTATGTAAGTTATTGCTAGAGTGTTACGATGCACTACCATACGATTCATTACGTGCGAAAATATTAAAGATATTTGTCGATCCAATTAATTGATCATACAGATATCTCTTTATTTATCTCACTTTTCATATTTCGCAAAACAGTGGCAAGAAGTGATGCTTGATCGTATATATGACCATGATCGTATATGAATGGAGTGGATGGATTTTCTGGA
>JALOBM010000053.1 GCA_023228285.1 Candidatus Cloacimonadota bacterium
TCCTCATGGTATGGCGATTCGCACTCAAATCCCAAATCTTTACAGATATATCGTACAAGATTTTGAAATCTACGCATACCAACTAAGCGTTTTCTATTTTTCGCAACCGCTGATTGATACTCCGATATCTGCGCCATGCTCATATTTCGCACATACTTAAGCATATCTCCTACTGACCAAAAATCCCTAAAGTCGATATAGCATTCTTTAGGGATGAAAGCATTCGCGTCTATTGGACCCAGATAGATCGGTATACATCCGGCAGCTATCGCATCAAAAGGTTTTTCCGTTAAATGTCCAAGTTCTAATTGGTTTTCACACGCAAAACAAAATATGTATTTTGATAAAAGCTTTAGCTTTGCGTTATAATTCCGTGGCTCGTCGCCTGGTATTTGTTTATATCCAGATCCATAAATATCGACGCCATTGTCTAGCAGCTTCCTTATTATACATCCTCTTGCTTCGCCATCTAGATATGCATTAGTTACAACAGAACATATCGATTTTGTTCTTTTGAAGATCGGATCGTGTAAAGGATCTACCCAAACAGCTACTGGCAGATACTTAATTGTTATGTTATCTATATCAGTTGATGTGTTTGTGTAAATTCTACCAAACAATTGTTGATATCTGACTGAATAACCATGTGGTCTTTTATATCTGCCCTCGTAATGGATTAATACTCTCTTATCATAGCTAAATCTCTCGATTACATTGACAATTTTCCTCATCTCGTCTAAATCATTTGGCTGCCATACCACTAGAAAATCGTCGGCGTTTGGATTGACACTTTCTGTTAATGGTTCTACCGGTATAGAGCCAACTAGACTCTCACACCCATCCCTATACCATGTAATATATGTTGACGTGTAAATTTTCATTAATTTATTTTAAATATTTTTCGATTATTTTCTTCACCTATTTCATAAATATTATATAGCCCAGTGTGGCGACAAATAAATCTTAAAAACTCGTCATTGTCGTAGTTTCTATATGCGCCATTCATTTGTTGGTCGTTTTTGTCGTGGAGCTGTACAAACATTTCTTTCGTTTTTAGTTTTTTCAGAAAAGATTCTAGTATCTCATATTTATCTTGTGTTTTTAGATAATGATGAAAAACATTTAATGCTAAAACTACATCAAATTCAAATTCGTTTATATCGAACACAGACTTTGGAATGACATTAAATTTAAAATATCCAGCTTCTTTGATTTTATATAAAACATCAAGAAATTGATGATGATTTTCAACTGCAGTGCATTGAAATCCATCATCCTCTAGCTGAGTGCTAAAATATCCAAATAGCGATCCGATATCAAGAACTGTATTATGCCATCTGCCGATGTTTTCTTTAATTATGTCGGCACGGTTGCTAGACCATTGATTTGCTAGCCAATCGAATGATATGTGATTGATTGGGTGATAGCTTAGCCCTTCCTGCCAGTTTTTTGCACACATCATTGTTGAGCGTTCGCAAAATTCTTTCCATTGTGTGTGCACTCTAACAATCCTAACCGGGATTCTTTTTAATTTTAAAATTTTTGCTATAGATGTTCTATGAAAACCATTAAATAAAAAGATATTACCATTTCTACCTATTGCTACAGCAATTTCATCATTAAAATTACCGTCAGGATTATAACACGGCATACCTTTCAATAACTCTCGTTGACTAAAAATACCATAGTTTTTGATATTTTCATATAAGCTTCTAATTTCATCTTCACGTTCGTCAAAGTCGCTTACTCTCCATCGTGCCCATTGTGGTATGCCTTGTTTTATCAACTCGATTGCCATACTACGTAGTGAATTTTCAGACCATGGTTTATTTTCAATAAACAGCTCTATACAACCAATATAAACTGGGGATTCACTAAGCGGTAATATATTTAAATCCCAATCACCATCTAAAACTTCGAATGGCTTCAATATATCAAAACACTCTCTGAGCATGCATTGAATTCTATTTGGATGTACTACATGGGTTTGCATATTTTATTGCCAATTCCTAAAACATTTTTTACAGATGTTACACTGTCCGCCAGCTTTGGCCTCTCTAAACTTTTGACAATAATCATTTTGCCAAATGATGTTGTCATTTAAATTTCCATTCTCTTTCATTGGTGGAGCAATACTATTGCAAATCGTTATTGATTTATTGCCATTTACACCGATCGTCTTCCACGGCATTTGGCAACCATTCCTAACTTCATCTTTAGAAATTAATATTGGATAACTCGTGATGATGTCTGACTCTGGCATAGCCACAATATCATCAATTATTTTTTGATCTTGTTTTGTTAGAACCATATCCCAAAAGTTTTTATTTTCGTTGTCATCAAAATGTGGCAATAAATTATGTAAATGAACACCTTTTACACCAAGTGCTTTTGCTAATCTAAGAAATTCTGAGACACCGTGTATGTTTTGTTTATCGCAAACTCTCGACAAATATGTTGGAATACCAGAGTTAACACTCAACCTTATTCCGTCTAGAACTTGATCAAAAAGATCCTTCTTTGTAGTTTTTATATATTCTTCTGCATTTGAAGCATTCAAACTAACAGAGATATATTCAGGTTCACAACCATAAATTTCATGTAATCTCTTAGATAACAAAGTGCCATTTGTTATCAATCCGACAAATAATTTTTTACCATATGATCGTTGCGCTTCATTTGGATGTTTGAAGTAGCTTAGTATTTGTACTAAATTGCTACACAAAAATGGCTCACCAAAACCACATATACAAAGTGAAGTTATTGACGGGAATCTAAATAGAAGATCATCAATAACTTGGGTAGACATATCTGGAAAATCTTCTAATTCCTTATGTTGTCTCCAACAGAAGCCGCATTCAAGATTACATCTATTAGTTATATATAAAGTAGCTGAAACTGGTTGTTCTATAAAACTCTGCATTCTGATATATTCTTTCTGCTTATTTGTAAAATCTTTTTCGCCAGATTGAATTTTCTTATCATTTGAAAGGCTAGTATATGCTCCAAGCAACGCATAAAGATTAGTTTCTGAAGGATCTTTTTGAAAAATTTCAAATAGTTTTCTTGGTAGCGATTCAAGCCAGACATATTTAAATTCTTTAAACTTTTCCATTAAGTTTAAATATCTTCCAAAAATGAGTTCATTGCTCCATAATGGCGAGTGTTGACCAACAACATCTTCTATTAGTTTATATGTATAACCGTCAGCTTTCATACGCTCGAGCTGTTCGACTTCGCACGACATGTTTTCAAGATTATATGGATAATTTTTGAAAACATCGAACTTATATATCTTGATACCGTAGATTTTAAAATCTACGTGGACATCTAAAAGCCTAAAGCACACCATAGAAACTTTGGGATCTTGTTCATTGATTGCTGTCCTATACATTGTTTCTATAGCATCAGGATTAAGCACCATATCTTCATCAACTTCGATATAATATGGTGTCTTACATCTTACCAACATCTGTTGAAATGCAACAGACATAGGACTGTAATCTTTGATTATGTCGATTGTGACTTTAGCAGTCTGATCTTGTAATGCTTTTAAACATATTGGATAATTAGGGTTATTTCCCGCACTGATGACGAAAGCAGTAATTTGCTTAGTTAAATCAATTTGGTTCATTTTTTATTCCATTTTAAAATGTCTATTGATTGTATTAATCATTTTAAAGTTATTGCTAACTATAGATTCAAAAGCCAAATCCCAGTATGGCGATATTGTTTTCCATCCTAATGTTTTTTCAACTCTATTCCTGTTTTCTGTACCAACTTTTTGTCTCAGATCTTTGTTTTCTAATAGATGTAGTTTTTTATTCATCTCTTCTACAACTACATTTTCTGGATTCACTGGAACAATCCAATCAGGGTCTAGAATCATCCTGATAGATCCTACATCAGTACAAACAACAGGAATTCCACACGAACAAGCCTCCAGTACAACTCTAGGCATACATTCACTGAGACTTGTCATAACAAGAACGTCAATAGCATTGTAGAAACGCAGCATTGGATCTAATGTGCGCTCAACAAAGAAAGCCCTACCATGTTGTGATTGGATCTCTACTTTAAAATCCAATTGCTCTAATAAATGCATTCGCTTAATATTATCTCTTCTACCAGCCCATCCAACTATCAAGCTAGTAACATATCTTCCATATCTCTTAACTAGTGATGGTATTGGTAATGGTTGTGCTGTTTTATTACAAGATACAGTTTTCCATTTACCTCTATTCCAAATCGGAGACTGTTGAGCTCTTTTAACAGGTTTAAAAAATTCAGTATCGATACCTTCAGGCAGAAAAATAGTTGGACATTTGTAATGTTCTTTACAATATTCAAATGTTTGTGGTGATATCCCAACAGCTAAATCAAGATACGGATATGGCTCTAAATTAATAACCGGTCCAGCGTGGCCACCAACGACTTTTATTCCAAGATCTTTAGCTTTAAAACAAAGCTCTCTAGCTTCAATCGAAATATCAGGACCATGAATATAAACTACATCTATATTATTTAAATTGTCTTCATTGTGCTTCTGAATTACAATTTCGTGTTTAGAGTACTTTTGCTGTTCTTTATCTAGAAAATAATAAGCCCAACCAAATTGATCAATAATCTTTGCGATTTTCATTTGTATTCAGATAAATAATTGCCCTAATGTCCTCGTTGTAATACAATATAATTTCAATGAAGATAACAGTTGTTTTGGCAAGAAATAGAAAATCGCTATTCTATCTACTTCTCAGCTTGTTTCACTTGTCTTTTAAGCTGGAGATATTAGATTGTGTCTTGTCAGTAGTCTGTATTTCGCTCGCAATGCTTCGCATTGCTTGCTTCATTTGTCTACTGAATAATTTCATGCCTCGCTGCGCTTGGCATACAATTATTCGAGATTTAGAAAATTATCAAGAAGCTTAGAGCTAGATTAGATTGAACAGATCAAATTAACAAGGTTGTAGTTAATTTGTGTAGAGTTGAATAGGATAGCCCCCCCGCCCCCAAACGGCTACTTTGGGGTACCCACCGCGAGTTTAACGTCCCGCAATCCTCAGCAATGGTTAAACTGCTGAACTCCTTAGACGTGTTCCCAAACGGAACCTCCAACCATCCTTGATTTAATGTTCTGCGGCTCTCCTGATCTTGCGACCAACCGCAGCCAGATTGCTCTTTTTTACGGCTATCAGGCCGTCTCGTCTAAAGTGAGCACATCGTTCTTCTTTAGTTGTCCTATCCAGAGGACCGAGCACATAGCGATACGTAAGATACGTATAAAGATTGCTACACTAGCGTGTGATCAGTACGCTAGTGTAGCTTTCTAAGAAGTGCCAAAAGCTCAAAATGACCTAAATGCATTAGCCGTAGAAAGATTGAGACGACCTTATGCACCTGCGGTCCTGATGGAGAACGGGCCAATAAAACTGTGGAACTGAAGTGCCAAAAGTGATCTAACCACACTAGCCGTAGAGGAAGACTGGCCTTGTGTGGCTGCGACCCAAAGTAAAAAATGTGTTGCTGTGTTGCTGTGTTGCTGTGTTGCTGTGTTGCTGTGTTGCTGTGTTGCTGTGTTGCTGTGTTGCTGTGTTGCTGTGTTATATTACCAAAAGCTCAAAAAAATGATCACTGTAATCACCAATTTTTAAATACGTTATTTACTTATCGAAATCTGCAAAACGATCAATTGCACTAGCTATTCGGGGCAAAGCCATTCTGGCAACTTGGACTTGCTTTAGCACAGAGAATATCAGGGTCTGGTATTGGCAGTGGGTGATTAGCTGAACATTTTACACAATAATGTGTGTCCGGCAAGAACTCTAGGCGTTCTTCTGGTATCTTGTCACCACAATCTTCACAAAATTTAATCATATCTGCGACGTAATCAGAGCACTGCAATCACCAGATGATAAAATACCACTGATGTATTTCATAGATCATGCAAATTAAATTTCTGAAATTATCAGACCGAGCAAAAATTCCGACGAAAGCGACAAACTATGCCGCTGGGTTTGATATTGCTAGTGCGGAGAGATATGAACTTGCACCGGGAGAGAGTCATCTTTTTAAAACTGGTTTGTCTTCCAGCATTGACGAAGGTTATTGTGTAGTGCTGTTTGACAGATCTGGTATGGGTGCGAAGAAAAATATTCACCGCTTAGCTGGTGTTATTGACAGTGATTATCGTGGAGAATGGGGAGTCTGCCTCGTAAACCTCAGCAAGAATACGCATATTATTAATGAGGGAGACAACATAATTCAGGGGTTAGTAATAACGGTTCCTGAATTATCAATAGTTGAAGTTCAATCACTTGACGAGACTGAACGCGGAAATAAGGGTTACGGATCGTCCGATAACTGTAATCACCATTCATTAAAATACAAACAACAATATAACCCTCAAACAGACTAAATAGGCACATCGCCTCTTAGTATATTCTTTCTAACCTTTACCAAAGGAGTTTGACTATGAAGCTGTATGCATGTGTGTTAGGCTTGCTAATTGCTTCCGTGGCCGCTTCCACGGCAAATGCTGGCCATGGTGGCCGTGGTATTTTCCGCCACAGAGGATCAGAGACTACAACTGAGTCATTGAATGCCCCAATTGATGACGCACCAGTTTACGAACGAGAACACAAGTTATTGAAAGCTCTCAACGCTATGAGAGAGAAATATGGCTTGAAGGCTTTGATTCTAGATGTTCAATTACACCGCACCGCTAGACAACACTGTGGTTGGATGTCTAGAACATACAAATTGATCCATCAAGCTGGACATCATGCCGAGAACATTGCAATGGGTCAACCAGACGTTGACTCGGTTATGGAAGCTTGGATGAATAGTGACGGTCATCGCGCCAATATCCTCAATCCAAACTATACTAAAGTAGGTATTGCGGCATATGAATCAGAGGGTGGTGCGATATATTGGTGCCAACAGTTTACTAATTAAGCGTGTACGCTTAGGTGATTGCAGTTACGCGGATTGTGTGTGTATTTTGCCAAACAGTCTCCGGCGTACGCGGAATTATTTTCTTTTTAAGAAAGAAGTATGATGCCAGATCTCAAATTGAAGATGGGTGTACGTGTCAAGTGCCGTGTCACTGGACTCGTTGGTATTATTACCGGTAAAACGGAATATATTAACGGTTGTATCCAATGGCTTGTTTCACCACCTGTCGATAAAGAAGGCAAGGTTGTTGACGGTCGTTGGATCGACACGATTCAATTAGAAATAGTTGATGCAGGTATTTCAGTTGTAGAGCCGGAAGTTCGTCCCGGTGGTCCTCGATCTGATGCACCACCAACGTCTTATCAGCATTAATAAACGAACGCTATCAGTTTTAAATTAACATTAGGAGGGCCAAATGGCCAAATTGCATCAAATTATCGCGCTCGCAAAAGGCAAAAAAGCGCGTGCAATATCGGGCCTAACCGAATTGCATAAGCTTCATCAGAAAACCGCACTACTCGACGGAATCGCAAGAACATATCGTCCGATCAAGGACGATGATGCCGAAAAATTGCCTTCTGAGTCGAAGAAGGTACAATTGCGTGTTTCGGAATCGATTGAAAAAGCCAAGGTGATCTTAACGGATGTGATTGATATCGTTGCTACTCAAGACGTTGCGAATACTGAAGCATTCGCAGATGTTGTCGTTGACGGCAACATAGTTATCGAACACGTTCCGGCAACTCATCTTTTGTTCCTTGAGAAGCAACTCGTCGATTTGCACACGTTCGTTTCGAAGCTTCCGACGCTTGATCCTTCTGAATCGTGGCATCACGATGACGCGACTGATTGCTATGCAAACGAATCAGCCGAAACTATCCGTACAAAGAAGATTCCACGTAATAACGTGAAATATGATGCTACAGATAAACACCCAGCACAGGTTGAAACCTGGATGGAAGATGTCGCGGTTGGATATTGGTCAACTACCAAGTTTTCTGGTGGTATCCTTGATTCTGATCGACGTGCAATACTTGCCCGAATCATCAAACTTCAAGAAGCAGTGCAGACGGCAAGAGGTGAAGCGAATAGCATCGATGTGAAGAACATTTCAATAGCTAAGAAATTCCTTAGCTATGTTTTCGATAACTAGGAATCATTCGGGCGGTTTATAAGGTTATAGATTAACTAGCCGCCAGAGTGAATTGTAGCGTAGTTTCAATCTCAAACTCATGTTTAGACCAGAGTTGAAATGACAGTTTAGGTTCGACTCCTGATCCCCGCACTTTTAAAGAAAACACGCGGGGGTAGCCCAACGGCAGAGGCAGTTTCAACTCAAAAAGATTTAGATTACCGCTACAATTTCAGCATCGTACCGAGGGCCAAATCTAGTCTCCAGAAAACACAACCATGGATGCCTGTGCAATTCAGGCCGACCGCTCTCGGGCAGAAAAATTAAGCGGTCGTTGTATAATCGCATTACACATGGGACTTAAACTAAAAACTGGAGTTAAACGGAAAAGTTGGTCCGTGTAATTCGGTACACAATTGGGTTTTAACGACCCCATTACAATCGCCCCGGTGGATCGGAAATTTCCACTGGGGCATTTTTATAGATGTCAAAAATCGATAAATATTTTCGTTTAGCAAAACAAGTCGCTATGAAAGGCGACTCTTGTGATGCATCTAGGCAGCATCGTCTTGGTGCCGTGGGTATACGTAGTGATGGGATTATTGTATCTGCTAGTAATATTCCGTGTAGACAACAAAATGCTAGTTCACATGCAGAAGCACGGTTAGTCCGGAAATTAAACCATAGTTCTGAGGTTTTCGTTGTAAGAGTATTACGTAATGGTGAACTTGGAAATGCCCACCCGTGTATTAATTGCCAGACGACTATGCGGCTTAGAGGGGTGCGGCGTGCTTATTATTCGATCTCAAATGATGATTATGGTATAATTGTCTTCAACCAACGGTAATATATATGCTCACTCGAAGATATTTTGAATCTTCGAGGAACACATGAAATTATCATTACTTTGTGATGGAATAGTCAGACTTGGCGTCGTAATTTACGAAGGTAAGATAAATTCGTCAAATATTTATGACTTCTATGCTATTATAGGCGGACTACCACGAAAAGAATGGGGGCAGTTTATATGACTATTTAAGGAATTCTACAATAACCTAATGACGCAATCATGGAGGGTCGTCCAAGGAAGAGTTATAGATAATGTGATACTTAAAGCATCACGAAAGTCTACTGATAAATATTGGACACTGGTTGGTCTAGACAAATGGGTTAGTCAAGAAGGCTCACCAGCAATGTGGAAGACGATATATGACATAGCAAAGGGTTTGCCTGAAGTAAAGAAAATTAGCGACAAATTGGTAGTCGGAGAACGCAATATAGAGAAATTCTCAGATAAACTCAACAGCAAATTGCCACTATTTTCAGCAGAGCAAGTAGCAAATTTGTTTGACTTTGATGATTTAGGTGGTACCACCAGCTCTAGAGGAATATGGTATAAAAACTTGTTCTTCTTAAACAATATAAGAGAAAGCAATCCAAGAACACCAGCAGAATTAGCACACGCCATTGATAAAATGGTGCAAATGATGCACCACAATTCGATGTTCTTGATATATACTTCGAGCGATTTTAAGAAATCGCTCGATGCCGTCAACGCCAAATTTAATGCTTCTGATCCATCTGAATACTGGGTATATGTTGATGATTATATTAGGCGATCTATTAATAAGATAAGAAGAAAAGAGTTAGGTATTGATATTATACTACCAACAAAGGTCAGTAAGAAAAAATTATTTGCACATAAATCTGACGAAGACAGATGGGATGAAGGCGAAGACGAAGAAAGTAATGCGATACCAGTAGATGCATCTATATTACGACGGATGCGAAAAGGCGAGCAAGTTCAATATGAATCTCCTAAAAATGCTTATAATTATGCGTTGCTACAAGTTAAGGGTCGGTGGCCTGAAGGCGAAAAGATTATTTTACAAGATGCGTGGGCAATTTTACCTTATGCGGAACACATCATCAAAGGGAGATGGCCAGAAGGTGAAAAGGCAATATTAGAATTAAAAAATGATCGTGTTGCAGTACAATACGCTATCCGTGTCATTAAGGGAAAATGGCCGGAAGCTGAAAAATTGATTGCAAATGATGCAACAAATGCTTTCTATTATGCTAGGGATGTTTTAAAGAAAAGATGGAAACCTGCAGAAGAAGCAATAATACAACAAAAAATTCTGACGAAGATGATGACCATCCATCCTATACCGCGATTGCCTACGCTACGCAAGTCATTAAAGGGCGGTGGCCTGAAGTTGAGAAAATCATATTACAATCACCTAATTATTGGGATATTAAAAAATATATTGATGGTATAAAAGAGCCGTGGCCAGAAGGTGAAAAGGCGTTAGCAAAATTTAAGTAGGTGAAACATGCAATTAAGTAATATGATATCAGAAGATGTTAATGAGACACTAGTTAATGTCGATGGTTTTGGGCGGATGACTAAACAACAAGCTATGCAAACTACGGTTACATATCTTAGACAAATGGCTGAAGCATTAGAACAGGGCGTAAACATCCCAACTAATTACTTCGATCTAGCAAAAAGCCATTATATAGCAGCAATATCATAAACTGCTAACTCCAATGCGATATATCAAAATAGTAAATATATATATCGCATTGGAGAAACTATGAATAAAGTCAAGTTCCATACAATAGAACAACCAGATTCAGACACAACCACATTTGTCTTGAGCTGTAATAGACTTGATGTTTTAGCTGAGACAATGCAGTCGTTCAAAGAGACGCAAGACTATCCTACTAAAATGGTGATAGTCGATGATAGCGGTGTCGAAGATGTCTTCGAACACCTTAAGTTTGTATACGGCGATTGGTGCGATATTATCTGTTTCCCGCGTAATCGCAGCCAGTGGTGGGCAATGGATTTTATGGTGTCGTATTGCGATACTGAATATATCTTCTATCTTGAGGATGATTGGAAATTCCTAAAATCAGGATATCTAAATGACTCTAAGAAGATATTACAGAAATATCGAAATGTTGGCGTCATCGATATTTCATGGAGAACATTTGAAAATGAAGGCATCGATAGTTATGATAAGCAGCTGAAAGAATTTAAAGCCGATGATGGCACAACTGTTACTTATTATGACAAGAAAGCATTCACAATTACTGATTACCATTTGCATTGGTATGGATGGATTGGTAGTCCTAATCTAAAACGTCGTGATGATCTAATATGGCTTGGTCGTGTCGAGAAGTGGCACAACGAATGGAATATTGATAGAAAATTTCTGGCACTCGGATACAAAGCAGTTTTCTTAAATGGACAATATGTTGTCCATCTTGGAGATTATTGCAGTGCGATTGCTGGTAGAAGGCCAGACGATTCTAAAACACCATACGATTTCATACCTGTCGAGTTAAGACACGATAGAATATATCCACAGCTCAATTATCGTTGGCTAGATAAAAACTATCGCCATCCACATGACATTACAATAGTGTCAATGATGATTGATTTGAGCAGGGATGACAGAACTTTTGAAGCCCACTATTTAGAGGGAGTCAAAAGACTTCTTGATACAAGGCACCGTTTAATATTGCATTGTGATGAGAAATATTTCGATTTGATGAAGAAAATACGTGGTAATCGAGATCTTACTCTCATACCATTCAATATTGACAATATTGAAAAATGCAGTTACTTCGAAGGCATTCAAAATATTATATCAACGCATAGTTGGATTAACCAATCTAGCTGGATGAAGGACAGCGTTATTGGATCACGTTACTATATCGCTATGACGTTAATGAAACAACGTATGCTTGATGAGGCCAGTAGAATGAACAATAGTAGTTATTTCTACTGGCTCGACTCTGGTATCTATAACAGCTTTCATGTTGAGGGACCACTAGACGATTATTACTTCACCAGAATACCAAAAGACAAGTTTTTTATAACATCATATCCATACTACACGAATTCTGAAGTACATGGCTATAATATGGGCAGAATGATAGAACGATGTATGAGGAATCCGTACTATGTGTGCCGCGCAACGCTATTTGGTGGAACAAAGCAACAAATTCAACAAATGACCGATCTGTTTTATTCTGAAGTTGATCTGTCAGTTAAGAATGGGTGTGTTGGGACTGAAGAAGCAATTTACACGATGCTTAGCGTTTTGCAACCTGATTTATTCCATAGAGTCGAAATGCCAACGGGCGACATTAAGTACTTCTTAAAAACATTAAAGAGATATTGATACAAGCAAGTATTTAAATATCATCAAATAAGGAACATAACAGTGGTCTTTCACGTTCTTGGACTCCCCCACACCGTCTCATCAAAAGAATATGTTGCTTGCGCATACACACAAAAAGTTGTGAAATTCGCGAAGATGATGACAGATCGTGGTCATACGGTAATTCATTATGGCCACGAGGATTCAGATCTGCAATGCACAGAGCATGTACCAGTCTTAACGAAAGAAGATTGGAAAAAAGCCTACGGTGATCACGATTGGCGTAAGCATTTCTTTAAATTCGATACTGGAGATTATGCTTATCAGACATTCTACAAGAATGCAATAGCAGAGATAGGCAAACGGAAACAAAAGAACGATTTTATTTTGCCATTTTGGGGTTCTGGTCATCGCACAATATGTGATGCCCACCAAGATATCATTTGCGTAGAACCTGGTATTGGATATGCTGGTGGCCATTGGGCTAAGTATAAGATTTTCGAATCATATGCGATTTATCATGCGTATTATGGCTTGAGATCGGTTGGATCATGTGTTCAAGATTGGTATGATTGTGTGATACCAAATTATTTTGATCCGGATGAATTCACATTTTCCGCTGAGAAGGATGATTATTTCTTGTTCTGTGGTAGGGTTTACGTTGGTAAAGGCATTCATATCGCAGAGCAAGTTACCAAAGCCATAGGTGCTAAACTTATCGTTGCTGGACAGAGAGATGATAGCTATCAACTAGCAGATGATGGGCACGTTGAGTTTGTTGGTTATGCTGACATCGAAACACGCAAGAAGCTGATGTCCCGTGCAAAGGGTGCTTTCATTGCAAGCATCTATAATGAACCTTTTGGCGGCGTTCAAGTAGAATGTCTTTTCTCTGGTACTCCAACAATAACAACCGATTGGGGTGCTTTTACAGAAAACAATCTACACGGTATTACTGGATATCGTTGCCATACATTTGAGCAGTTTGTATGGGC
>JALOBM010000008.1:0-50484 GCA_023228285.1 Candidatus Cloacimonadota bacterium
TAAATATCTCCCATATTTGTCAAGAAAAGCTCGCTTGGAACCATCTCGACCTGCTTTTCTCTAAGAACACAAGGAAAGTAGCATAATGAAGTGGGAGGTATTGAACAGTCTCATCGAGGCTGACGGTTGAGCAGCAGCAGAAAGTTCTTGACGTAAAGGCAGTAGCTTAAACAATGAAATCTCCATATAGATGCGCTTAAATAAACGAAACGGAGTATAAAAATGAGCTACATTCCCACTATGTTGGACGCTGACCTGAAGGGCAAGGTTGTTCTTGTTCGGATGGATCACAATGTGGTTAAAAAGGGCAAAATCAAAGATCCGATGCGGATCGATGCCACCATTCCTACTTTACTTCATATCTTTAAAAACGGTGCAATGCCGATCTTGATGAGTCATGTAGGTCGTCCTTATGACAAACAGACTAAGAAGATCACGATTTCAGAACTGGAAAGCGTAGAGCCGATAGTGGATTACATTTGCAACAAGCTTCAGCTAAAGGCTGTGATTCCCGATATGCCTGCGGCGGATGCTTTTGGCATCAGCGATTGCAGCCCTCTGGGCGATGCTGTAGCCAAGCTGAAAAGTGGTGACTGTGATTTTGTGTATTTGCCCAATACACGCTGGTTCAAGGGTGAAGAAGCCAAGGATGATAGTGCGGATGTATTTGCCAAAGCGCTGGCAAGCTATGCGGATCTGTATATTAACGATGCTTTTGGCAGTTGGCAGGCGCATGCCAGCACATATCACATATGTAAATACTTGCCCTCCTATGCCGGGCTTCTGATGCAAAAAGAGATCGGGAATCTGCATAAGGTGTTCGAGCCCCGACGTCCGCTGGTTTCCATAGTGGCAGGAAGCAAGTTTGATACCAAGATTGGACCGCTATCTTCATTGATCCGCAATTCTGATCACCTGATCTTGGGAGGAGTGATCTACAACGCATATTTGGCAGCCAAATACGGGCTCAATATATCCGGATTAAGTGAAGAGGATGTGACCGCTGCGCGCAAGTTTATCGAAGACAGCGGCGATGATGCCGCCAAGATCGTCGAACTGCCCTATGTGGTTTTGTGTCAAAGCATTGAAGAGCGCAGTGAAGATAACTGGGATATATACAGAATAGACGATCTGAAAGGATGGGACCAGACGGAGCCCATCGGATACATTCTGGATGCAGCGCCTGAGTCCTTTGAAGAGGAATATCTGAGCAAGATATTCAAGGCAGCGGGTACGATATTTGTGAATGCGGTGATGGGTTATACAGCGCTTTTCCCGGAAGGCAGCATGGCCATGTATCGGCTGATCGATGCCAATCTTACGGCACAAAAGCTTTTTGGCGGTGGAGATACTATTCAGGATTTTGGCACATATCTGCCCGGTATCTTTGCCAAGGCTCAGAATAATCCTCTATACTACTTTTTCACCGGAGGCGGAGCGATTCTTTCGGCTATCGAGAGCGGGTCTGCTGAGGGCATGAAACCTGTGCAAGCATTAATAAAAGAATAATACGAGGAGTTCTGCTAGTGGATACTAAAGTGAACTTACACAAGGACTTTCCGCTACCTACCTGGGAAGAGTGGAAGAAAGTGGTGGTGGATTCTCTAAAGGGTGTGGATTACGATAAGGCATTGAAAACCCGCACTTACGAGGGCATCACTCTGGAACCAATATATCGGCGGGAAGACATCAAAGACATCAGCTTTATCAAGACCGAACCGGGTAAAGCCCCTTATGTGAGAGGGAATGATCCCCAGAAATTCATCGATGAAGGCTGGAAGATAGCTCAGGCTCAGACCAATCCTGATCTAAAAGCCCTGAACGCAAATCTGAAGGAAGAATTGATGCGCGGATTGGCTATGGTCAATCTGAAGCTCAAACACGTGGATTATCCCGCTGGTATCAAGCTCAAAAGCGTGAAAGACCTGCATATAGCCCTGGATGGCATCGATTTGAAGGCTGCTCCGCTCTTTATCCAGATGGATAGCGATGATGAGGATATCTTTGCGCTCTTGCTGGACTATCTGGAAAAGCAAAAGCTGAGCGCTAGAGATTTGGAAGGCTTCATTGGCTATGATGTAACGGGAGAATTTGCCCGAAAGGGTTACTTTGACATGAGCTTGGAAGAGGTGTGGCAAAAGATCATGGATGTGGTGATCCAAAGGGCAAACCGGGCTCCGAAGATGCGCGCGTTCATCATTGATGGATGTGTGTATGAGCATGCCGGAGCATCCTCTACTATGGAACTGGCCTTTGTTTTGAGCACTGCCATCGGTTACATCCAGGGTTTATTACAAACAGGGATGGATATCAATACCATCGCTCCGCTGTTTGCGGTAAAGCTGTCTCTGGGTTCCAATTTTTTTATGGAGATAGCCAAGATTCGCTCATTCCGGCTGCTCTGGGCAGAGATGATCAAGGCGTTTGGCGGTAATGAAGAATCACAGAAGATTTGGATTCATGGTAAAACTGCCGCATTCAATAAATCCACTTATGACCTCTATGTAAACATGCTGCGTACAACTACCGAGAGCTTTAGCGGAGTAATCGGCGGAGTGGACAGCCTGGAAACGGATCCCTTTGACGCAGTGGTGAAGGACGACAACGCTTTTTCTCGAAGGATAGCGCGCAATCAACAGCTTATCCTGGCAGAGGAATCGCACTTCACAAAAGTGGTGGATCCGGCAGGGGGATGCTATTACATAGAAAGCCTTACGGCACAATTGGCGGAAGCTGCCTGGAAAATTATGCAGGAGATCGAGAAAGATGGCGGGATGATCCGCTCTCTGCGCACTGGCAAGATTCACGACATGATCGCCAAGATCGCTCAAACCCGCATAGAAGCGGTTCATAAACGCCGTGATGTGTTTGTGGGCGTAAATATGTATGCCAATCCCACGGATGAAGCTTTGAGTGAAATCTCAATTCCCGAAGTGGACATCCAAAGCAAGCCGGTATGGCTGGAAAAGGGAGCTTTGCCACGCTTACGGGCTGTGCAACAGGTGGAAGAACTTCGGGCGCAAATATCCACAAAAGCGCCCAAAATAATGCTCCTGAACATCGGTTCGGTTGCAGAGTACAAAGCCCGGGCAGATTTCAGCAGCGGATTCTTCCAGATGGCAGGTTATGATGTATTGGGGGATATGGCATTCAATACAGTTCCGGAAGCGATCATAGCAGCGAAAGACAGCCATGCCGATGCCTTCTGCATCTGTTCTACGGATGCCAAGTACGAGGAGATCGTAGCGCCGCTCTGCAAAGAACTGAAACCCTCAATCCTGATTTTGGCAGGTTATCCCGCGGATAAGGTGGAAGAATATAAAGAACACGGTATAGACCTGTTTATCCATATTCGCGCCAATGCTTACGATACGCTGAAAGACCTGGCCCGCAAACTGGAGGTGATCTGATGAAACCTGATTTCACGAGCTTGAATCCAAACTTTAAAGAACTTGGAGCGAACAACGATTCCAGAATTGATCTAAAGAAAGACTGGCATACCAATGAACAGATTATCGTGAAGCCCTTGTATAGAGCGGAAGACCTCGACAAGGTGGAGCATCTGGATTATCTGAGCGGTTTAGCGCCCTATTTACGCGGACCATATCCAAGCATGTATGTGCAGCGTCCCTGGACTATCCGCCAATATGCAGGCTTTTCCACAGCGGAAGAATCCAATGCCTTCTACCGCCGCAATCTGGCGATGGGGCAAAAGGGTCTGTCGATAGCCTTTGATCTGGCTACACACCGTGGTTATGACTCCGATCATCCCCGAGTAATAGTAGATGTGGGCAAGGCAGGTGTGGCGGTGGACAGCATCCTGGATATGAAGATTCTCTTCGACAAGATTCCGCTGGATCAGATGAGCGTATCGATGACCATGAACGGAGCTGTGATTCCAATAATGGCCTTCTACATCGTAGCTGCGGAAGAACAGGGAGTGAAGCCGGAACAACTGAATGGCACCATCCAAAATGACATTCTGAAAGAGTATATGGTGCGAAATACCTACATCTATCCTCCGGAAGCCTCCATGCGCCTCATCGCGGATATCTTTAGCTATACTTCCCGCAAGATGCCCAAATTCAACAGCATCAGCATCTCCGGATATCATATGCACGAAGCCGGCGCTACCGCCGATCTGGAAATGGCATATACTTTGGCGGATGGCTTGGAGTATGCCCGCACCGGAATAGCTGCGGGGATTGATATCGACGTTTTTGCGCCGCGCCTATCCTTCTTCTGGGCAGAAGGCATGAATTACTTTATGGAGATTGCCAAACTGCGTAGTGCGCGGATGCTGTGGGCAAAGATCATCAAAGGATTCAATCCCAAGAATCCGAAGTCCATGGCTCTTAGAACCCACTCGCAAACTTCGGGCTGGAGCCTCACCGAACAGGATCCCTTCAACAATGTTGCCCGCACCTGTGTTGAAGCGCTGGCAGCTACAATGGGACACACCCAAAGCCTGCATACCAATTCGCTGGACGAAGCCATCGCATTGCCAACGGATTTCTCTGCTCGTATTGCACGCAATACCCAACTCTATCTGCAGCACGAGACCGGAATATGCAAGGTGATCGATCCCTGGGCAGGTTCCTACTATGTGGAATCCCTTACTCATGACCTGATGCATCGTGCCTGGGATCACATCATGGAAGTGGAAAGCCTGGGTGGAATGGCCAAAGCCATACATACTGGATTGCCCAAGATGCGCATCGAAGAAGCTTCAGCGCGCCGGCAGGCAAAGATCGACAGCAAGGCCGATACCATCGTGGGAGTAAATAAATACCGCTTGGATAAGGAAGATCCTATCGAGACATTGGAAGTGGACAATTCAGCAGTTCGCAGCGCGCAATTGGCACGTTTGAAATTGCTGCGCAAAAATCGTGATGAGACCAAGGTTCAGCAATGCCTGGCCGCCATCACCAAAGCCGCTGGAGATAAGAATCAGAACCTTTTGGAATTGGCAATCGATGCGGCTCGCGCTAGAGCCTCTTTGGGAGAAATTTCCGATGCCATGGAAAAGGTCTTTGGCCGCCATCAAGCTGAAATCAAACTGATCAGTAACGTATATAGCAGGGAGTACGCAAATATGGATGAAATCGAGAAAGTAAGAGCCCTCACCGATCAATTTGCCGAACAAGAAGGCCGCAGACCACGCATCCTGATAGCCAAGATGGGGCAGGATGGGCACGATCGCGGAGCGAAGGTTGTGGCAACAGCTTATGCTGATATGGGTTTCGACGTGGATATGGGACCGCTGTTCCAAACTCCGGAAGAGACCGCGCGTCAGGCAGTGGAAAACGATGTGCACATCATTGGTATGAGTTCATTGGCAGCAGGTCACAAGACGCTGCTACCGCAATTGATGGAAGAGCTGAAGAAACTGCAGCGGGAAGATATTATGGTGATAGTGGGTGGTGTGATACCTCAAGCGGATTATGACTATCTGTATCAACATGGTGCTGCAGCGATCTTTGGCCCGGGCACTCATCTGCCCACAGCCGCTACTAAGATGATGGAAAAACTGATGGAAAGCAATGGATAAACGCAAACCGGAATGGACTCCCAATGGAGCCGGAGAGGCTTTTGCCAGCTCCGTGGTGTTCAAAAGGGAGTCCACAGCTCAACCCGGAAAAGCACATGCGCGCAAAATCTGGGATCTGGATGCTTTGGAAGCCGGAGTCAAAGCCGACAATCGCACCATCCTTTCCCGCGCGATCACCCTGGTAGAGAGTAATTCTCCAAAGCATTTCGAGGTAGCGCAGGAGCTTCTGAAGAGGCTCCTGCCTGTTTCAGGAAAGTCCATTCGCATCGGCATCACCGGAGTACCCGGAGTGGGCAAAAGCAGCTTCATCGAGCGCTTTGGTATGTATCTGATCGAGCAGGGCAAGAAAGTGGCTGTACTGGCGATTGATCCTTCCTCCAGCCTCTCCAAAGGAAGCATATTAGGCGATAAAACCAGGATGGAAGAGCTCTCCCGCCATCCTTCCAGCTTTATTCGTCCTTCTCCTTCTTCGGGAATATTGGGCGGAGTAGCACGGAAAACTAGAGAGAGTATAGTGATCTGCGAAGCTGCAGGTTTTGATGTAATTCTCATCGAAACGGTGGGCGTGGGGCAGAGCGAGATCACTGTGCGGTCAATGGTAGATTTCTTCCTTCTGATGCAGATCACCGGAGCCGGAGACGAACTGCAGGGCATTAAAAAGGGAATCATGGAGCTTGCGGATCTGATCGTGGTAAACAAGGCTGATGGCGACAATCTGCCTCGGGCAAAAGTGGCAGAGCGGGAATTCAACAACGCTTTACACTACATCCGCAATGCTACCAAAGGCTGGCAAACCAAAGCCCAAATCTGCTCTGCCCGTACCGGAGCCGGCATTGATGCGATTTGGCGTACTATTACCGAATTCTGTGAAAAGACCGGAGATTCAGGGGTCTTTGAGCAACGGCGTCTTTCCCAAACTGCTGCATGGTTTGAAGACCTTATTTCGGAAGCTGTCTTAAGCCGCTTTTTCCAATCTCCCCAGATCAAAGTGAAGCTACCGGAACTGCGGGAACAGGTAGCCAAAGGGAAGATTCCAGTTGCTTATGCTGTGTCTATCTTGTTTGATGATTAAGAGTTATCAAACAGCGTAGATTATTTTCCACAGTAGAGTCAGTTTTACTCAAGATTATAGTTGCACCAAAGCTTCATCTATCCATATTGTCTTCTAGCGGGAGAGTACTCCCTTTTAGGTTTTTAATTGGGATTGGATAGAACGGTCTGCAAACCGGTCGAATTACATATCAATTATCCGTGATTACCAAAGAAAGGAACCAGAAGATGGATGTTCAGAAGCGAATCTTGGTGATGCTTATTCTATTTGGGCTGATGTTTTCATGCAAGACTCAGAAATCAGATAGCAGAGATGAACTGACATATCCTAAAGCTGCGTCCGATAGTACATCTCTATTTCCAATTCGGTTTCGTCCCAAATGGCATACTCAAGCGCAGTTTGCCGGTGTATATATGGCAATACACAAGGGACTTTATGCTCAACATGGTTTGGATGTGCAGCTTCAGAGTGTTCTACTCACGGAACCAGCGGTTGATGCACTGTTACAAGGACACGGGGACATTGTTCACGTAGATCTGTTGAATGCTCTGGATCTGTGTAGGGAACAAACCAAGATTGTAAACATCGCCCAGATCAATCAGAAAAACTCCGTTTACCTTGTGGGCAAAAAATCCAATGGGATCAATTCCCTTGAGGATTTCAGGGGTAAGCGTTTGGGATTATGGCGCAGCGGATCAAACATGGCCACACGCTTGTTTTTGGCGCAGAAGGGTATTCCCATGGAGATCATCAACATCGATTGGTCGATCAATCTTTTTGCTCAGAACGCCGTGGATGTGATCAACGCTATGGATTATAATGAGTTCCATCAGATTCTTCAAGCCGGTATCGATTCAGAAGATCTCTTTATAGCAAAGCAGCAAGAGCTGGGGCTCACAGTTCCCGATGAAGGGTTCTATGTAAGACCGGAGTTCTACAAAGCTCACCCCAATGAATGTAGAGCCTTTGTGAAAGCGACGCTTGACGGTTGGCTCTACGCTTTCAGCCATGAACAAGAAACTCTGGATTTGGTGCTGAAGATGATGAAGGAAGACAACCTCCGGGCAAACCGGGCGCATCAACAGTGGATGTTGAACCATATGAAAGATGCGATAATGCCAAGCATCGCAGAGATGGGAATCTTGAAACGGAAGAATTACGAAGAAGCAATGGATTTGATGATCAAATACATGGGATTTCCCCGTCGCATTCCCTATGAGGAGTTTTATCCGGATGCTGAGTAAGAAAGAAGACAGAACATTAGCTTACCAACTGATATCCTTCGTATTTGCTTTCATGTTGATCATCTTTCTGGCGTCTATACTGGTTACCAGAGCCTTTTATAACCGGGTAATCATGGATAATCAACTGGATAACATGCGGCATTTAGCTCATGAACGTATCCACTTGATCGACAGTATTTTGTTCCGGGTAGAGAGTTTTGCCACAATGAGTCGCACAGCGATCCTGAATTATGGGCTTAGTGAAGAACAACACTTCGCATTCCTGAGTGAAACTCTTATGGAGAACCCTCAAGTACATTCCATCTGCCTGGCAGACCGCGTTTACGAGGGGAAAGAACCCCGGATTCTATATACCATGCGTCATCGCTTTCACTCCAGAGTGATACGGGGGACGGAATACCGCTACCAGGATTGGTTCCAGATTCCGCAAATGACGCAGAAGCCATATTGGACGGAGCCTTGGGTCGATACCGAAGGTAAAGGGGAGATGATCATCTCTTATTGCCTTCCCATCTTTGAAAAGGGTGTAAATACCGGTTTGATTCGCTTTGACATCGAACTGGGCTATCTGCAAGAAATCATCTCCGGATCCGGCTATTTCAAGATTGGTTCCAGCTTTTTAGTATCCACCACCGGTACTCTGGTAGCGCATTCAAATACTGAATTGATCATGAATCAAAGCCTCTTTAGCATTGCTGAGGAGTACCAATCTCCCGTACTTGCTGATCTTGGTAAAGCAATGGTATCTGGTAAACAGGGACATATCAAGATCAATGGCAAATCTCCTTTCGGAGGTACCTGGGTATATTATCAACCCCTTCAGAGCAATCACTGGTCTGTGGGAGTAGCGGTAGAGGAAGATGTCCTGATGCGTGAGGTGGATACAATTCTGATGATCCAGACGATTGCATCCATCCTGATCTTTCTGAGTGTAGCCATCATCATTTATGCTCGGACATTGAATGTGTCGCGTCCTTTGAAACGTTTGGCCATCGCTGCTGATAGGATTGGAGCGGGGGATTTTGATGCACAGATCCCAGTTTCAAACAATTCCTTTGAGATATCCACACTAGCTCAGTCTTTTGCGGCCATGCAGAGCTCTCTAAAGGACTACATCAGAAACTTGAGGATTACTACGGACGAGAAGAATCAAATCCGCGGTGATGTGATTTACGCCAGTGAGATTCAAAACAAACTGATCCCAACCAATACCACTCATCCTTTTGGTATCAAGGAATTGCGTGCTTATGGCATTCTGGAACCGGCTGGAGATATCGGTGGCGACTTGTACGACTATTTTATGATTGACGACGAGCACTTCTGTTTTGTGATTGCCGATGTGCTGGGCAAGGGCATAGTCGCTGCGATGGCAATGACGATGGTCTCCACTTTATTACCTTCGATAGCGCCTTATTATAAAACCAGCAATGAACTTTTGGCAAAACTAAATAACTTTCTGTGCCGAAACAACATCGAGACCAATTTCGTTACAGCACTATTAGGTATTATCGATCTGAAGACCGGGCGAATGCAGTATTCAAATTGCGGGCATCTACCCTTGTTTATCCGTAAAATGGACCGCAGTTACACTCGTTATCCCGACACTCATAGCACTGCTCTGGGCGTATTTGAGGATATGCCAATCGACTATGACGAGATTGATCTGATTATCGGGGATGAACTGATTCTCTTTACCGATGGCATCACCGAGGCCATGAATACCAAAGATGAATTCCTGGGTATATCCGGTTTCGAAGAAATCCTCCGCAAACTGCCTCCACCAAATCCTGAAACTACAGCAAAGGGTATTTTATCCGAAGTTCACAAATATGCCCGGGGCGCCACTCACAAGGACGACATCACGATACTGGTGATAGATTACAAACATCCCACGATATCATGATCATGTTGCCCGATGATTTGTATGCACTATCTCAGTAGGTAAATACTACTCCTGATAGCGGGAATATCCATTCATCATCTTTGGTTTTTAAGGTGATGTGCCGCTTATCGCAGCTAATGGGGGGATTCTTCTGTTGACCGGAGAAGATACTGACCGGTTCTACATGTTCCAGGGACTCAGGATAGCTTAGGGAGATTTCCACTCCCCGTGTGAGCTCCGAAATGAACACTGAAAGCTGGTGGGATGATTTGGGATACAGTGTGCTGGTATTGATCTCAAATTCCACTTCTTTCCCGCGTAATTGCTCCAGTGAAGGATGAGAACAGCGTATCTCCAAAGCTCCTGGACTGTGTTTTAGAGTACTGGAAAGGCTTATTCCATTTACCTTTACGGCATTTACCCGGAAGGTTTCGGTACTTAGACTCAGTGAAGAATCCAACAACCAGCGGTATTCTACGTCCTTCCGCATAAAATAACCACGCAAAAGCTCGTCTGAAGCAGCACAAGCTACTATGAAGTAATCACTTTCCAATACCTTATGGTAGCTTAGGCGCGTATCTGCCTTAAAATAAGCATCATTATCACTATCCGAGAGACGGATTTCATGGATGAAGGCACGGCGATAATGCACATCGCGATCTTTGTTGAAAAAGAAGGTTCGCAGAATCTCGCGATAAATCAACTCTCCTATCTCATCGCTTTCCAAGCGCTTTGCCAAGGCAGAACTGATGATCTGATTGAGTTTACTGTCGCCAAAGTCTGAGGCGATAAAATCCCTGCGTGCCATGGGAGCACTATGCAGAATGTGATCTTTGCTCTTATAAAACCTTCGTGCCCGGCGTCCTACCTGACATAGCAGTTCGTAGGCAGAGCCGCCGTAAAGCGCTGCCAGGTTCTCTGCCCGTAATTCGGAACGATCATTTCCCAAGAGCACTACTTCATCTCCACACCGGGCTTTGGGGGCAGCACTGAGATCGATGGTGATCATATCCATGGATATCCTGCCGATTACTGGGCAGATACAGCCTGCCACCAGTACTTTCCCCTGATTTGAAAGCAGAAAGTCGTATCCGTCTGCATAACCGATGGGGATGATGCCATAACAACCATCCTTGGTAGCGATCCACTCGCGCTGATAACCTACGCTTTCCCCGGCTTTGATCTCTTTTATCTGGCTGAGTGTGGATTTAAAAGTCATCACCGGAGATAGTCTTTCGTCCAGACCACCGATGCTGTCTATCCCAAAGCCGGATATACCGATACGCACCAGATTGCAGAAATCTGCCCGTTCCCTTAACAGCGCAGCACTGTTTGAAATGTGGATATAGCGAGGTTTTTGGGGTAATTGATCTACAATATCCCTAAACATATTTTCTTGTCTGCAGGTGAACTCAGGATCGTTTTCTGCAGAACTGAAGTGACTGAATATGCCCTCAATTTCCACAGCCGGCAGTGCATAGATTTTTTTTATAAATGCTGGTGCTTCTTCGATTCTGCAGCCACTGCGATGCATGCCGGTATCGACCTTGATGTGGATTTTCACAGTTTCTTCAGCTTTCAGGGCAGCTTGAGATAGCTTGCTGGCAAACTCCATATCACTTATTGCGGGTACCAAGTTATACTTTACAATCTCATCAATTTCATGCGCCAGACTGGGTGAGAGGATCATGATCGGGGCATCAATACCCTGAATTCTCAAGAGCTTCCCTTCTTCCAGATTTGCTACTCCCAGATACACGGCACCTTCTGCCATGGCTGCTTCAGAGATTTCTTTGGCACCGTGCCCGTAGGCATCTGCTTTCACTATCTGCAGGAAATCCTGATGCGACTTGATGTGGCTTTTCAGCAATTGCAGGTTCTTTCTAAAGGCTGCCAGGTCGATCTCGACCCAGCTACGTTCGGAGATATGTTGTTTCATCAGAAGTACTTGGCTGCCAGATCAGCCAGAGCCGAGCGCTCGCCTTTCTCCAGTGTCATGTGACCTACCATCGCCTCTCCCTTCAGTTTCTCCACTGCCACGGAGAGGCCGTTGCTTACAGCATCCAGATAAGGGATATCGATCTGATAGGGGTCGCCTGTAAGCACCACTTTGGTGTTTTTGCCGGCGCGGGTAATGATGGTCTTCATCTCGTGAGGGCTCAGGTTTTGCGCTTCATCGATGATGATAAACTGATCCGGTAAGCTGCGTCCACGGATGTAGGTAAGCGGTTCCAGCTCCAGAAATCCGTAATCCATATAGTCTTCTATGGTGGCTTTCTTCTTGTTTTTGGGAGAGTCTCCTTTCTCTTCGTGCAAGGAAAGCAGAATGTCCATGTTATCATAAATCGGTTGCATCCAGGGATTGAATTTCTCCGCTTTGTTACCGGGCAGATATCCCAAGTCTTTACCCAATGGAGAAATAGGACGGGATATAACCAGCCGGGTGTAGCGCTCTTCATCCACCACTTTGGCGAGCCCGGCTGCTATTGCCAGAAGAGTCTTTCCTGTGCCTGCTTTACCAGAGAGGCTCACCAGTTTGATGTCGTCATCCAACAGCAGATCCAGGGCCATCTCCTGCTCAAAATTCAGCGCTGTGATGCCAAAGACATCCTGGCCGGTGTAGTGACTAAGCTTGTACAGCTTATTGTGTTCTGCGTTAAATCGCAGGTTTTGAATATCCTCACTATGCCCCTCGGAAGTGATTCGTACAAATTGATTGGGATAGAGGTTCTCGAAGGGATTGTTTATATAAGCGCTGCTTTTTAGCTTGTCAACCAGGTCAGCGGATAGTTCTTCATGTGTCCAACCGGTATAGAATTCATCGAAATTGATCGTGTCATTCTCGAAGTTCTCGGCGTGAATGCCCACAGTATCTGCTTTGATACGGACATTCACATCTTTGGACACCAGGATCACCTGGGAATTTGGATACTTCTGCTTGAAATACAACGCTGTCCCAATGATCAGGTTATCGTTTCTATCCATAAAGAAAAGCTTAGCAGCGGTATCTGTAACTTCTCTGTTTACCGTTACTTGTATTACTCCGCCCTGATCCGTGGGTACTCCTTCCTGCAGTTTCCCCAGTTTCCTGAGGTCGTCCAAGTATCTACCAATTTGCCGTGCATTACGGCTTTTTTCATCCAAACCCTTCTTAAACTGGTCGATTTCTTCGATGACTACGATGGGAATAACCACGCGATTATCTTCAAAGGCAAACAACGCACGAGGATTATGGATCAATACATTGGTATCCAGCACAAATATCTTCTTTTCCATTTTGTCTCCGTTTTATATTCCATTTGTTTTTTCATAGATGTGGTCGATGAGCGCCATATGTTCGGGAAAATCTGTTACTAGCTTCTGTCGGTCTGCCAGATCAAAATCCGCATAACTGAAAGACGGCCACAGTGTACATCCACAAAGGCTATATGAATCATCTTCGGCTACTTCAGCGCAGAACCAGGTATTGCGGGGGATGATGATTTGAGGAAGTTGTTCAGCTTCCAGATTGATCCCCAAAATGCGGGTGATGAGCCCCTGATTCATATCCAGCATATATAGCTTCAGTGGGCTGCCATCATAGAAATGCCACATCTCGTCACAAGTAATACGATGCCAAGTACTTACTTCCTCGGATGGAAGCAGGTATATGATGGAAGAACCTACGCTGCGAACGTTATGGATCTTCTTTGAGGAGGCGTCCAGGGTCTCTGCCCGCATATCGGATTGCCAGTTTCTGCGATAATATCCACCTTCGGGATGGGGCAGCAGGTTTAGCAGTTGGATAATCTGGTGAAAGTTCCTCATGAAGTCTCCTTTGCGTTCATAAAACAAGTAAAAGAGATACAGCGTTGGACGTCAATCTTTTTATTTGATTCCAGGTTGATCTGCAAAGGATCCAAGGATGGGAGGAACAAAGATGAGTAGTTGCATATGAAAACAAAAATGGTGCTGAAGGGGGGACTCGAACCCCCATGAGCGTATTGCTCACTAGTCCCTGAAACTAGCGTGTATACCAATTTCACCACTTCAGCACATGCTGTGTTGTCAATCTGTGAAAGCCCTGTTTTATGTCAAGACAAAATATCACTGAAACAGTAATCATGGTTTGAGTGCAGATGACGGAAATATCCCCCATCCACATACATCTCTTAGGCTTCCCTCCCTTTGCGTAAAGCTGTGCTTAAGCAGATATCATCGGGTTATCATCGAGTGAATACCCAAGTATTACACGATTATATCTCGATCGGCAAGCGTTAAAGTAGAGAGCTTGGCTCAGTTTCCGCAGCGGGTAATTAAATTGTGATTGACCATAAAGCACGATGGCATAAAGTTGTCACCAGAATGATAGTCATATGATATATAGGAGTATAAGGCGATGAAAATGCTGAAGACTTATCCGGAGAAGTGTATCTCTTGCCATGCGTGCGAGAGCACTTGTTCCAGTCTCTATTTCAAAGAAGACAAATCCGAGCTTTCCTGCATCCAAATTCATGACGAGACGAATCCTCCCGAAATGAATGTATGCAATCAATGCCAGACTTGTGTGGAGGCATGCCCTACGATGGCACTCGCGGTAAGCAAACAAGGTGTGGTGATGCTCTCCCGCAACCTTTGCATAGGATGCTTAATGTGTGTGGCAGTATGCCCTACAAACAGCATGCGTACGGTTTTGAGCAAGCATAATCCCTTCAAGTGCATTGCTTGTGGCGCGTGCGTGAAAACCTGCCCAGCAGAAGCCCTGGAAATAACAGAGGCATAAGGAGAAGACATGAATCGCAGAGTATTAGCTGAATACAGTTACACATTGAAACCCATCGATAAAGGATACAATCGCCGTACGCTTTATGTAAACGTAGGCACCGGAGAGATCAAAGAAAAACCTGTTTCAGACATGATGATAGATAAGTTCGTGGGAGGCAAGGGTTTTGACCTTTATCTGATGTGGCATGGCGTGAAAGACACCACCAAATGGGATGATCCCGAAAACGAAGTTTGCATCGCTTTTGGCCCCTTGTGTGGCAATACCTCGTATCCCGGCAGCGGAAAGTCCATTGTTACCACTATCTCACCATTAACGGGTATTCCCGTGGATTGCAATGTGGGTGGACACTTTGGCCCCTATTGTAAGTTTGCCGGCTTCGATGCCCTGGAACTTCAAGGCATTGCCGATGAAGAAGTTATTGTATTTATTGATGGCGACAAAGGCGTCGTGAAGATCTTGACCGCTCCCGACGAAGAGATCAACAGCCACTTGCTAGCGGAATCTCTGCATAAGGAATTTGCCGATGGCGAAGACAGGTTGCAGACTATATCCGTGGTATCTTCCGGACGTGCAGCGGACAATGTACTCATAACCTGTTTGAACTTCTCGTTCTGGGACAAGCGCCGCAAAGTTGCCCGTCTCAAACAAGCCGGACGTGGTGGCACAGGAACTGCTTTCAGACACAAAAAGATCAAGGCTTTGGTGGTGAAGTATTCCGGACTAAAAGTAGATACCAACAATCCGGCTGACCTACCCACTCTACGCAAGACAGGTCTGAAGCTGCACAAAGAGATTGAAGCCGGAGACGCTACCCAGTGCCGCATGCATCAGGTTGGTACCGCTCACCTGATGGAAATCATGAACGATTATGACCTTTTGCCCATCAAGAACTTCAAGTATGGCCAAATGCCTGAAGCCGAGGGTCTTCATTCTCGAGAGTTTACCAAGCTCTTTACCCAAGGTATGGCAGACGGCTGTTGGTATGGTTGCTCACTATCCTGCTGCAAAGCCGTAGACAATTTTAAACCCCGCACTGGTCCTTACAAGGGACAGTCGGTTACGGTTGATGGCCCGGAATACGAAACTGCCGGCGGTTGCGGCTCAAACATCTGTGTGTGGGATCCTAAAGATGTGGTGGAAATCAATTTCTATTGCGATACTTACGGTGTGGATACCATTTCTTTTGGCACCAGTGTGGCATTTGCAATGGAATGCTACGAAAACGGCATCTTGAACAAAGAACGCACCGGGGGCTTGGATCTCTCTTGGGGAAATGCCGACGATGCATTGGAGCTCTTGCATCAGATGGCTCGGGGTGAAGGTTTTGGTATGATCGTGGGTCAGGGTGTACGCAGGATGAAGAAGATCTTTGCCGAAAAGTATGGCGCCGATCCCAAATTCTTGCAAGACATCGGTATGGAAGCCAAGGGACTGGAATATTCTCAATACATGAGTAAAGAATCTTTGGCGCAGCAAGGCGGATATACCTTGGCTCTGAAAGGCCCGCAACACGATGAAGCCTGGCTGATCTTCATGGATATGGTGAATAACCATATTCCCACTTTCAAAGATAAAGCCGAAGCCCTGCACTATTTCCCCATGTTCCGTACCTGGTTTGGCTTGCAGGGATTGTGCAAGCTTCCCTGGAACGACATCGAACCTGCTGATAACGCTCAAACCGACGAACCGGCAAAGGTACCTGAACACGTTCAAAACTATGTGGATATCTACAAAGCAATCACGGGAAAACCGATGGATAAACACGAGCTGATACGTCAAAGCGAACGGGTTTACAACTTCCAGAAAGTCTTTTGCATGAGGATGGGCGGAGGTCGCCGCCAGGATGATATTCCCCCCTATCGCGCCGTAGGCCCAGTTACCGAGGAAGAATACCTTTCCCGCATTGAACGCTACGACAACTTGCTGAAAAACAAGATTGGCGTGGATCCCACAGGCAAATCTACTGCTGAGAAGATGGAAATCACCCGCCAATATCGCGAAGATCAATATCAACAACTCGTAGATGCTGTGTATGAACGTAAAGGCTGGACCAAGGAAGGTGTGCCCACTTTGGAACATCTGAAAAACATCGGCATGGATCTGCCTGAAGTAGTGGAAGTTGTAAAGCGCTTCCTGTAAGACAAAATTTACTCTTCTCCAAGCCTGTCCGCATAATTGGGCAGGCTTTTTTTTGGGTTTAGAAGCTTCATCTTGAAGCTTTTCTGAGTAACAAGCAGCTAAAAGCAGCTTTCACTATAGGAGCGAAAGAGTCTGGGTTGCTCGACAAAAAAATGACATAGAATGGAAACGGAAATAAAAGCCGCCTATTGCATGGATGTTGAATGCATTGCCGAGGGAGGCAATATCCCCCAGAAGTGGACTTCTTTACGTGGATGATGTCCTCGTAAGCAAAGTCCTTCTTCTGGTTATTCTTCACCTGGATATAGTTAGGGCGAAAGAAGCCAAACTCGTCATAGTTCTCTACGATCTGCACTTCACTGGGCAGCATGCGTTCCAGCCCCATCTACTGACCTTGAGCGTTCCGAATCTTGATCAGAAAGCCATTACCGCACGCCAGATAGAACTTCATCAGCTCCGCCAGGATAGTCGTCTGGTCTTCACAGGCAGGAAACTCCACAGCTTCCATCCAGGACTTAACCTAGCTGTTCTTGCAGTCGAACTCCATCACGGTTGCCATTGACAGGGCATCCACACAACCCGAGTGATACTCATCGGTATCCAGGAGATTGAGCAGATTGCTCATGGAGTAGGCTGGGACACTACTTTCTTAGTCTCGGCAGCTTTACTTACAAGTTGCTCAGGCATGAGCTTATCATAGTAGTTCATTAGAATATGAATCTCCGGACTTTCACTCTGTTCCTACCGACATCATATTCGGAGAAGTGTTCCAGGCATCCTGCAAGAGCATCATAGGCATCGATATAGCCATCAGGATAGGTGAGGAACTTGGATATCAGGGTTGGAGTATCCTGTCCCTCCGGGAAGAGCACCTTGGCCATCTCGACGATGGACATAAAGCATAGTTTAGACGGAAACGTCAACAATATGGACTCGGATCAGGATTTGGATGAACATCATATCAAGAATATGTCACTTCAGCTGCGCCAATTTAAACTCGACTGATGTCGGCCAACCCTTCGGATGTCCAAGTCCAGTCTAAAATCGGCCTAAATTTGAAGATACAGTGATAAAAAGACGTCCAAATACGTCTAAAACAGGCTATGCCCAAGTCCAAACGTAGTCTAATCTATCTCCAAACCAGATAAACAATTATCCACATTTGTCCAAGTGAGTGCGATTTGAAGTTTGGGGTGAGGGCTTAAAGCAGTTTTCACTGCTTCCTGATACCTCAATATCCTGACAAATAAGGGAGATAATCAAGACATGCAGGAATTTCGTCGCTTTGGCCTTGACAAAAATTAGCACTCCAAAAAAGTGTTTGCTAAGAACAAGAAACTGACTATCATAATTCTTAGGAATCATACGTAAAACTATGGAGGTTATTATGAAACTGAGACCTATCGAAGACCATGTGGTGGTGAAAACAGCCACCTCTGAAGAGAAGAAGATCGGCGGGATCATCATACCGGATACTGCCAAAGAGAAACCGCAGATAGCAGAGATTATTGCCGTGGGTACAGACGAAGACCTGCAAAAGATAGTAAAAGTAGGTGAAAAGGTGCTATATGGCAAGTATGCCGGCACCGAGATCGAGCTTGACGGCGAGAAGTATCTCATTTTATCCAAGAGCGACATTTTGGCTGTAGTCGAGTAGTTTATTATGGCAATAGTAGAAGTAAAGACTGATACCTTTGAGGCCGAAGTCTTAAAGTCCGAGATCCCGGTATTAGTAGATTTTTGGGCTCCCTGGTGCGGTCCCTGTAAAGCCTTATTGCCAATCATTCAGAAGCTTGCCGACGAAGTGGACGGCAAAGTGAAGATCTGCAAAGTAAACATCGATGAAAGCCCGGAAATTGCCGGGAAGTATTCCATCATGTCCATCCCGACCTTACTGATTTTTAAAGCAGGCACAGTAAATGACCAGCTGGTAGGATTGGTACAGAAGGGAAAGATAATGGATAAACTAAATGCGCTTTTGTAAGAGAGCATGATATCACGTACGGGCGGAAGTTCATGCTTTCGCCCGTGTCTATTTGCGAAAACACTTGACTGATTAGCTGTAGAGAAAAATCTGGTTTCTACTGAAAGAGTATCAGATGAAATCCAAAGGAGACCACATAAATGAAAAGGACTTATCAGCCATCAAACAGATCCCGCAAAAATACTCACGGCTTTCGTAGTCGCATGGCTACCAAAAACGGCCGCAAAGTATTAGCTCGTCGCAGAGCCAAAGGAAGAAAGTCGCTCTGCGTATAAGTAATGATCCGTTGGGTCAAAGCTCATCAGGAGTATATGGAATTTACTCGCGCGGAAAAAGCGATTCGATCCCGATATTTTCTCGTGCCCGTATTGCCGGACCCAGATGGACCGGCATTGGGCATCACGATCAGCAAAAAAGTGTCGAATGCGGCCTCCCGGAACAGGCTCAAACGCCGTATGAGAGCATGGTTTCGGGAACACCAGCATTCTCTGCCCGCATCCTGCAAGATGAACTTCATTGCCAGACGTGGAGCAGCGGATCTTTCTTGGCAGGAACTCTGTGAGCATCTCGGAGATACGATAAAATGCATATAAACCCAGAAGCAATTTTGAATCTGCCCTCCCGAGTTATGATTCTCTTTATTCGCTTTTATCAGATTGCCATATCTCCCTATTTACCAAAATCCTGCCGCTATAGTCCCAGTTGTTCCACTTATGCCCTACAGGCATTTCAACGTTTCAATCCTACCAAAGCTCTCTATCTGAGTGTATGGCGGATTCTGCGTTGCAACCCATTTTGCAAGGGTGGATACGACCCATTGCCATAAGGAGTCAAATTGGATAAACGAACTATTACTGCTCTTCTGATGATGTTGGTTCTATACTTGGTTTTTGATCATTTTGTGTGGAAACCGCAACGCGACAACGCCAAGTTAGCTGTCCAAAACGAGGAAGTGGTTCCGGAAAGTCCAGTAAACGCCAGTCCTGACAGCCTGTCGGATACCGTTTTACCAGCTGTGAATGCGGACAGTTTGTTCGCCCAGAACACTGAAAACCAGATCATCACCTTGGAAAACGAGAATTTCATTGTGAAGTTCAGTAATCGCGGTGCAGTAATTAGTTCCATAGAACTCAAGCACTTTGAGTTTGGCTCCGATAAATTGGTGAATTTAATTCCCGAAGACACTCAGATTTTGAACGGCATTTTGTACAGCAGTGGAGAGAACATTGATCTTAGCAAGTATAGCTTTAGCTATGCTGTGGATCCCTCTGAAAAGGCCGTCACCTTCACTCTGAATAGTCAGAATGGAGCTACAATTCGCAGAACCTATCGGTTGGACGATCAATACGGCATAAAAACAGACTTTAGTATCGACGGATTCGGCAGTGTGAACGGTATCAGGCTGGATATGTCTGCCGGCATCGCGGATAGTGAGAACAACACAAAAACAAAGGCTCAGGATTACCGCTTCTATCTGTATGCTGACAACGAAATCCTAAAAGTACCGCTCTCCAAATTACGCAAAAATCCGCCGCAGGGCAGTTACAGCAGTTTTGCCTGGGCAGCAGTTCGCAGCAAGTATTTCACTCTCGCTATCAAAGAGAATGAACCTCCGCTATGCAAAAGCTTTTCCACTAGCCTAAACGAAGATACCGGGAATCCGGGTTTTGCCATCGATAGCTTCAGCAAAGATGCCAAGGCAAACTGGCAACAGAGCTTTGTACTCTATGCCGGTCCTGCAGATGCCAATATCCTGAAAACATACGGCAGACAGATGGAAAACATTGCGGAACGCGGAGCCAATTGGCTGCGCTGGTTGGCAAACATCTTTGCTTGGTTCCTGAGTTGGCTTCATACCTACATCAAGAATTATGGTGTGGTGATCATTATCTTTGCCCTGATCATTAAGGTGCTTTTACACCCTCTTACCCACAAGAGTATGCAGGCTTCTCTGAAGATGCAGAAGATTCAGCCACAGATGCAGTATCTGCAAAAGAAATACAAGGATGACCCAAAAACTTTACAATTGGAGATAAGCAAGTTGTACAAAGAAGCAGGAGCAAATCCCCTGTCCGGATGTCTGCCACTACTTCTGCAAATGCCTATCTTTATATCGCTTTACAACGTATTGCGCTATTCAATCGATATGCGTAATGCAGGTTTTGTCCTATGGTTAAAGGATCTCTCCGAGCCGGATCCTTATCTGATACTTCCCATCATCATGGGTGTCTTTATGGTAATCCAATCCTTGATGATGAAACCCCCCAAGGGGAACCCTGAAGAAATGGACGACAAGCAAAAGGCAGCGCAATCATCACAAAAAATGATGACGTGGATTATGCCGATCATGATGTTCTTCATCTTCCGTAGTATGCCTGCCGGATTGGTGCTGTACTGGACAGTGTTCAATATCTTCTCGGTTATTCAGCAGTATTATCTGCTAAAACTCAACAAAAATAAGGAATAGTTTAATGACCACAATCGATAAAAGCGGTGTCTCCGTTGAAGAGATCATCCGCACTTTTCGCCGTGAGCACAATATAAAAGATCACGAGCTAAAATACGAAATTCTAAAAAAACCAAGCAAGGGATTCTTTGGCCTGTTTGCAAACAAATCAGCGTTGGTTCGCTTTCAACTACCCGAGAATGAGGATAGAATACGACTCTTTACTGAATCTTTACTATGCAAAATGGGAATTAGCTTCTCAGACATCACATCCAAAAAGGAAGGGAAAACCCTCTTTCTGACCGTAAATGGCATCGTGGAGACCGGATTCATTATCGGGAAAAACGGAACTATGCTGGAGACTATTCAATACCTGATCAATAGAGTTTTTGAGGGAGATCGTACGATTGATCGCATCTATCTGGATGCCGATGGTTATCGCCAGCGCCGCGAATCCCAGTTCCTCAGCAAGTTTCTGCCTCGCATCAATCAGATCAAGACCAGTGGCAATTCACTAACCCTGGAGCCCATGAGCCCCGGAGAACGCCGTATAATCCATCGCCATATCGAAAAAGACAAAGGCCTGAAAACCCTTACCATTGGTGAGGGCGAAAACAAACGCATAGTGGTCTTCTCTGCCAAAATGAAAGAAAGTGAAGTTCTGCAGCAAAACGGTAAAGCTAAAAACGAATCAGGCGAAGCAAAGCCAGATGAGAACAAAGCAAAACCCAGTCCTAGACACCACAGAGCTCCACAGAAGAAGCGTGATACCGATCAGAACTCTCCCGATAAAAGCACTAGCGCTGAGACATATCCCATTCCTTCTGTACCGAAGAAGCGCAGTCCTCGAAAGCCAGATTACCGCAATCGCAAACCTCGTCCCAAAACCGAAAACGGCGATAAGTAGTGAATAAAGTCTTCAAGGTTTACGCCGGAAACTATTGGTCTGATGGTGGTGCACTGATGGGTGTACTACCCTATGCCATATGGAAAGATAAAATAAAATCCGACGATAGACGACGCCAAAAGATGGACTTGAATCTGCTGCTGATAGTTGAAGGTCAAAAGCGAATCCTGATAGATACCGGATTGGGTAACAGGTTGAATCACAAACAACGTGAGATTTATCAGCCCAGCGAATTTGCCCTGCTGGCATCGCTAGCTGAATTGGGCTATACAGACAAGGATATCACAGACGTGATAATGACACATCTTCATTTCGACCATGCCGGCGGAATTGTAACTGGATTTGGAAATCATGACGCACTTACCTTCCCCAAAGCCAAATACTGGATCCAGAAGGATGAATGGAACATTGCCAGGACCCCCGACGGATTGAATAAGGCTGCATATCAGTTTGAACATCAGATGAAGCTTCTGGAAGATCACGGCAACATCGAATTGATCGATAGTGAAGTGGAGATATATCCGGGAATCAGCTGTGTGAAATGCGGTGGTCATACAGTTGGAAGTCAATACATACAGATCGACAGTCCGGATGCTTTCTACATCTATGCCGGTGACATTATTGCCACTCAGTTTCACACTTCATTAGCAATAACCTCAGCCTATGATGTGTGTCGTCAGGATACTTTCAAGGCCAAGCAAGATATTTATGAACGCTTGAAAGCTAGAAACGGCATCCTCTTGCTGGATCACGATACCCGGGAATGGGAAGTTCCCATCAGTTCATTGAGAGTCTGATTTCCCCAACAAAACTAACCATCCATTTTAAACATAGAACCCCGGCTTCATAACTGGGGTTCTATGTATAGCTCTCAAGGACTCTTATCTATCGTAGATAAATGCGGGATTTATGTCTCCGTTTTCGAGATCATACCAATCCTGATAGGTGCTGCCGCCGCTTTTGGCCCAAGGTGCAAATCTGTAATAGGATTGACTGATCTCTTTGTGTTCTATGGGATAATTCCATCGTATGGGCAAATCCAGTGCCCAGGGTAAGTTTGTCGCAGACTTGTAATATCTGTTTTCCGAGAGGTTGGTGGTATCATCATCCATTCCAAACAGTGCCGCATCTGCATGTATTGTGGGAGGATAACCTCTCGTGCCCTAATACCCGGTTCACCATCAGATAGGGATTCCAAAATCCCCAGATAGGCAAGGTACTCTGATCGATTGACTCTATCAATGTTAGCTCAAAACTGATCGGGACAGGTTCACCATGGATTTGTTCCGGTTGAGTGTTCCAGAATACACCGCTTCCAAGCACTGTCACAAAGTCGTTTGTAGAGGACATCACTTCAACGCTACCGGTCATTTCGTAGTTAAAGTCATGCGGAACTTTCAGGTCTTTCATGTCCACTTCCTGGATGCATTTTGTTGATTCTTCGAGACACTCTGCTTTCAAATCCTCACTTCCGTTTTCAATAATAGTCTTGATCCCCATCAGGATTCAATGGATCAGCTTTACGGGTACGTTCAGAAGACCATTTACCGGACATCATGTAAATTTAGTCAAAAAGTTCTTGACAACTTCAGCATAGTTCGTAATCTCGGATATGCATGCTTAAAAGCATCATATACAGTATAGTTACAGTACCATGAACAGCGTATTTATTGAATTACGCATATAGGAGTTTTCAGTGACTTTAATCAAAAACATTCAAATTGTTTCTCGACACTCACAGGTGATGGAGTTGGCCAATGACCTCAAATTCAGTATGATCCGCGCTCTCATTGCTTCTGCTGCCACCTGTCAGCAATTGGCCACAGCATTCGGGGTCAGTAAACAGAAAGTTCATTACAATCTCACCAAGCTATTGGATGAGGGATTTATCCAGATTGTTGATGATATGGTAGATAACGGAAAAGAGGTATATTACAGGGCTACGGCAAAGAACTATATATTGGACTTTGCTTTGGGCGAGCATTTGAGTGACGGCACCATCAACGGCCGCAGTGTAATTCAAAGCATCCTGGAGAGTGAATACAAGCTCCCCCTTTCACTGATCGCATCCCGCATATTACAGGAATCCCTGAAGCTCAAACCGCGCCAAAAGCTACTAATCGTTACGGGAAAGTTCAACTTCCCATTAGTTGAGAAGATACTGGCAGAAGCCGGTAGATTGAGCATCCGCTGTTCCCTGCTATATCAGGATGAAGAGATGATTCGCAATAAATACGAAAACTACAGTTTACCTGCCTTCAATGCGGATTACGATAATTTCAACCGCTTACTTCGCAGCAGCGACGCCTATCTGAATCTAAACGGCGAAACCAGATACATCCCCCTGTCGAACCCAGAAAAGCAAAAACTACGGCAATCTCACTTCAGCAAAAGCACTCAGATAATCCAACAGAAGAAGATCAGAGTAGCGATGATGCCGGGCTTATTGAACGACACTCTATCGGATAAAGCGATCGAAAGCGAACTGCAGTTTTGGAAAGCGCTCGACATAGATTACGAGAGCTTGAGCAGGAACACCATCCAGATGTGTGAAAAGCTTTCTGGATGCCAATATCTGGATGTGAAGGGCAACGATTCTTCACTGCGATTCTTGTTGAAAGGAGTATATGCGGAAACCGGTTCTTTCACAAACAGTAAGTATCAATGTCCAGTAATCAATTATCCCGGAGGAGAGGTGTTGATGGTACCTCAACCCATGTCCATGAACGGCGAGATCCGTGGTGATGTAGCCTATGCCTTCGGTGAGAAGATCGATAAACCCCTGCTTCAGATCAAGAACAACGAGATCAAGACCTATTCTGCTGCAAGTAATGAAGAGCTGCTGGGTAAAGCGATTATCAGCGGAGGAATTGACGGCAGGAAAGTAGCGCTGATCTGCCTTGGCACCAATCCCAACATATCTTTGGCCAATATCGACAACTCCTACAAACAGAAATCCCGTGGGCTTCTCTCCTTTTATTGGGGTGACAATCGTCCCCTTGGAGGAGATGTGGCCGGCATAAATGAATGGTTCGTTCAAATTGAACAACCCCAACTGAGTTTCAACTAACGAGAGGTATAAAGATGAAAGCTATTATAGGAACTATCCTGATTCTAATGTGTTCCACCATCCTGATGGCGCAATGGCACATAGATGAAGGCTTCGAAGGGATTACTACTCTTCCTCAAGGCTGGAGCGTGTTTGACGACGGCGACGGTTTGACATGGAGAAATTTTGAACACGCCAACGCACACACAGGCAGCCGCGCTGCTTTTGTGGACAACTATCTGCCCAACCAGAACGCTGACTGGCTGATTACTCCCCAGATTAGCGTTAATGCGGGCGACAATCTCGAGTTTTACACACGCGCCTGGTATGGAACAGAGGACCTGAAGGTATATGTATCCACCACTCTGGCCCAGCCTGGTGCCATGAGCACACTGCTCCTGAATTTGAATGATCTGGGCAATTCCTATGAATACGCAGAAGTATCCTTGAGTAGCTATATTGGAATGAATATCTACATTGGTTTCTTCTGGGAATGCAGCACCTATGGTATCCTCTTGGACGATGTAAGGATAGGTCAGGAAATCGCCATAGATCCGGAGTTGAATCTTCCGGAATCCGTATCGATGTTTCTCAGTGACTCCCTCACAATGGATTTCAGTGATTACATAACATGCTCAGACATCAGCATGGTAAGCTTGAGTTCTGAACCCAGCGACAATATAGACGTAACAATCTCCGGTTTGAACGTACACTTAAGTTCAAACGATTTTGTGGGCAACGAAGCGTTGGTATTCACTCTGAACGACGGTTATACCGGTTTGATCGCCATAGATACACTCGAGGTGATAGTATTGGAAGATCCAGCGGTTGATCTTTACTTCTCTGAGGTTATTTCCCCTCGTGTCATAGAATACCAGAACCTCCCCATGATCCCGGTAATAGAAGTAAGCAATGGCGGATGGACAGCCTTCAACGACTATATTGATGTAGATTTGGAGGTCTATTCCTCCGCCAATGAATTGCTGCACAGCGATGCTCTAAGCCATATGATGGAGCTCAGTCCCGGCGGTAGCGCCATCCTAAGCATGTCAAACAGCTTTATCCCTGCCGATGAAGAAGAATTGCGCTTTGAGTTTACTATCGGTACTGAAGACTCGAACCCAGATAACAACGTCTTTGTAGCTTATACTACGATTGTTTACCGCTTCACCAGTGGAGGTCCGGACACCTTTGGTTACCGTTATCTGGACAGCAATGATCCCTTGGGACCAGACTACGACTGGATTGAGATTAGCGAAACCGGAGCTTCATCCATTATGTTCGGTGTAAACTCTTTTTCCGGAGATGATAACTTCAGTGAAGCTGTACCCCTGGGCTTCAGCTTCCCATTTTATGGTGAGAACTTCACAACCGCTTACATCGATATCAATGGTGAGATCCTTTTAGCACCCAACAACTGGCAAACTGAATACCCAGATGACGGATGGGACAGTGACGGCAACATGTTCAACTATATGTATCCCATTCCAGGTTACGTTCAGATGCCGGCGTTGATTGCCGTATATTGGGATGATCTGGAAGCCGATGAAGGTGTGGGCAACGTCTTTTTTGAAACTTTTGGTACTGCGCCCAACCGCTATACCGTGGTGCAATGGAACAACCTTAGATTCCGCGCTGGTAGCGGAGCTGAAGAACTCTTGAAATTCCAGGTAATCTTGCACGAGAACGGTGAAATCAAGATGCAGTATCACACTGTTGCCACTGGACAGACAGGTGCCAGCATTCCGCATGACTTTGGAGCCAGTTCCACCGTTGCCATCCAAAATCGAGCTGCCAACAGCGGTCTTCCATACCTCCGAGAGATCGTGCAAGACAACACCTATATGGGTGTGGAACCTGCTGGTAACTTGCTTCACGACGGCTTGGCCATCGTCTTTTACTCCGGTGAGGATGATCAAGACCCCATCATAACTCACAAAGCCAAAGGCAATACCTTCATGCAACATCAGGAACTGATTGCCACCATCATAGATATGACTGCTCCTATCAATGCCGAAATGCACTACAATACCGGCGAAGGCTGGACAAGTGTAGAAGCAGACACTGTGATTGGCAGTGAATACTATTTCAACATCATGAATATCCCCCTGGGCAGCACAGTATCCTATTACTTTGAAGCTACGGATGGCGTGGGAAATACTTCCACCCTGCCTGTAGAAGCCCCCGGCCAATGCTACAGCTTTAAAGTCCTGCCTACGGCTGATTCAAAGGTGCTGATAGCCTACAGCGGCACACAGGATTATAACCGCATCGAGCTGCCGATATATGAAAACCTGCTTACAGAATTGAACATCGATTACGATATCTACAATTGGGAAGAATATTCAAACTACGAGATACCGGATTCATACCAGGGAATTATAGCTTATGCCAACACAGGGTCAGCAAATGAGAAAATGCACTACTTCGCCACTCAGCTCAGCAGCTATCTGGATAGCGGCACAGATCAGGATCCCCGCAATCTCTGGTTTGCTTCAGACGGCTTAGCTTCTTCCCAACATGCCCACCCGAATTCCAGCAGCATCAGGCGTTTGATGAGTGGATATTTCCGCACATCCTATGTGGCTTCTGGTTTTGGAGGAGGCACAAATGGCCTGGGCGGTCCAGACAGTTATACCTATGTGAGCGGAACCATTCTGGCTTTGCCTGGTACTCCTGTGGGAACCGTGGACATGGAATACCCGGTTTATGCGAATTCTCCAGATTGCATCTTCCCCAATGATGCAGCCGGTGATCCCTATTATAACTCAGTTCCTTATCCCGAAATCGGCGCAGAATACATTTATGCTTTTGAAGACGGACCTATCGGCGGCCAAGCCTATCTTTATCACGGAATAGCCGCAACTGCCGTAGAAACTCCCTCTTTTAGAACCCTGTATTTTAGCTTCGACTTCTCCCAGCTCAGCAATCCCAATCACCGCATGGAATGGATTCAAGACCTGATGAACTGGTGGGATATCAGCACTTCGGCTATTGGCGATGCCAACAGTCCGGTGATATCCGCCGGTATCACCAATGTGTATCCAAATCCTTTTAATCCTACTACAAATATTGCATTCACTCTTTCTGATCCCGGAGATGTACGCGTAGAAATATATAACATCAAGGGGCAGAAAGTAAAAGTACTGATGAACGAGAATAAGAACGCAGGCATGCACACCGTGGTTTGGGATGGCACAGATGACAATAAAAAGGGTGTAGCAAGTGGAGTGTACTACGTCCGTTTCAGCAGTCATCAAACTACTCAGATCCGAAAACTAACTATGATCAAATAAGGGGACAACATGCAAAAGACAATTATACTGATCCTGGGCTTTGCCTTAAGCCTGTCCTTCCTCTGTGCCGGAGATTATATAATCGGCACTGATGACGACACTCAAAACAAAGTGCCGTTATATGGTTATGCGAATTACGGTTGGAGCAAATTCTTCTACAAAGCAGATGAATTGCAAGCTGCCGGATTCACCACACAACAGACTATCGAAAGAATCGCCTTCTACGTGGATAATGAGAAGACAAACTACATAACCGACAGCCAGAAGGTTTACATGGGCGTTTACTACGATGACCAATATTCAAATGGTAATTACCAAAACCCCGCATACCATACTCTGGTATATGACGGGACAGTATCCTGGAACGGCCCCGGCTGGCAGGAAATTACTCTTCAAACACCCTATACCTTTAATCCCGCAAATGGTTGGCATCTGGAAATCCTGTGGGAAGATCGTGATGGAGTAAAAGTATCCGGCCCACCAAGTTTCCGCACTACCGAAACTTCATTCTATAGTGCTGTGTACAAGAACGGTACTTCTTTCTCTACCAGCAGCGGAACCCGCAAGCGGGATTATCGCCCTAATATCTGGCTAATGAGCACTCCCGATGCCCCGCCACCTCCTGCCACAGCAATTATACCCGCAGACGCGGCCATAGACGTCCCCATCGATACCATGCTGAAATGGGAACACAATGGCGGAATGCCCACTGGATATATGCTCTGGTTTGGCACAGACAATCCTCCCTCAAACATCATCAACGCCCAGAGTGTGAGCGAAACCAGATACACACTGCCTGATAGACTGAACTATGATACTCAGTACTACTGGAGAGTGATACCGCAAAACGATATTGCTCCGGCTATCAACTGCCCGGTATGGTCGTTCACCACAGAAGCTGATCCGGCAATAGTGCTATACCCTCACTTGGAAACATTCGACGGGGATTTTCCACCTGTGGGTTGGACTCACTACGCTGGTACATTGAGCGATCCCATCACGTTTGGAACTCTGAACGGCAGCCAATGGGATAGCGATGACTGGCTAAACTATTCCGGAACCGATAAAGCCGCCAGGATAAACATCTGGGGGTCTGTCAGCGGATATTTGGTATCACCGATGTTCAACATCCCCTCAGAAAACTATGTGATGAAGATAGACGCTGCGATACTAAGATATGGTCAGACTCCCGAAGGAACTCCCCCAAATTACAGCGCTACAGACGATCAGTTTGCTATCTTGATCGGAGATGGATTCACCTGGGAAATGGCAGATATTGTAAGGGAGTACAATAACACTGGTTCAGAATATGTGCTGAACAATATCCCAATGGCCGGCGAGACCATCTCTATTTCTCTGGCAGAACATACTGGTCATATTCGCATCGCCTTTTTTGCCGGTTCACAGATAAACAACGACGATAACGATTATATGCTGAACAATTTCTGGATCGGTGACGCAGATTATAGCTATCCAACCCCCGAAGTTCAGATCGTGAAAGACGCAATTACCGGCGCTCCGCATCTGAGCTGGAATCCCATCCCTTATGCACGCAAATATAACATATACAAAACTAACGATCCAAGTATGGATTACACTCATTTCAAAAGTATCAGCGGAACGTCTTATGTGGCGGATCCGGCGGAAAGCAAAGCATTTTTCAAAATCACGGCAGAGTAGGATTTTCACTCTGATGCTTCTCTAATATTCGAAATTCTGTTATCGCACATTACGAGGCGCTCGCACAGCGCCTCGTTCTTCTAGTCATATAGCCCAAGCCCTTTTCAACCCGTTTTTCCCCTTGACCTAAAAGGGACACATGCAAAAGCTGGATTTATAAGAATGAATACTAGGAGTAAGAAATGTTGAAGACGAATGAGTATTTCGAAGGAAAGGTAAAGTCAATTGCTTTAAACAACAGTCTGGGCAATTCCACCATCGGCGTGATGGACATCGGAGAGTATGAATTCGGAACCTCCACCATCGAATACATGACGGTTATCAGCGGTACCTTGATTGTGAAACTTCCGGGTGCCAGCAATTGGAAAGAATACACTCCAAACGAGACCTTTATCGTGGCAGCCAATCAAAAATTCCAACTGAAAGTAAAAGATCAAACTGCATATCTCTGCCGCTACGAATAAAGCATTATTCACAGATACTGTAACCTGGGGCCAAAGTCTCGGGTTTTTTATATTCAGAAAGGCAAATGCTACAAAGCCTCAGACATCTCCCCTTGTAGATGAACTCGTACCGATCGGGATATAAAGCTGTTATTATCGAGTGAGCACCCGATGATAACTGGATAATATCAGCTTTATCTCTCCTTAAGCTACAGGGAATGCCCGGAGAAAGCGCCAGGATTCATCTACAGAGTACTTGGAACTATATACTACTTAGCGCGAAGGGCATCCAGCAATTTAGTAAGGGTCGCATCCGGATTTTCCACACTTAGAACGCGTTTATCCCCGTTGTCGAAGGTGATCACAATCTCTCCCAGAGCCTTGGTGACTTCCCTTATTTTGCTGATCACGATGTAGTTTCTGCCCAAATGTTCGTCTTTGTATTCAAATATCATCAGTTGATCCAATCTACTCAGTAGCGCTTTAGAGTGCAGCTTTGACAGTAAGTTTCTCCGGGACGGAGGTATTCTGCATAATCCGGATCGAACTCGATGAGGGTGAAATCCGGATCATCATAGCCATTGAAGTATTCGTCAAAGAAATAGCAGCGCTCTGAAGCTTCTGCCTTGAGCGCTGCATTATTTACAATCGAAGCGCGTCCCTTCAGACGAATATAGCCGGTATGGCCATCTTCACTCAAAGGTACGCATACTTCCACCAGTTTGTTGCTTTGGATCTGAGCGACCTTGGAATCTCCTGTGAAAGTAGCTAAGAAATAGCGGTCTTCCATGGTGAATAGAACCACAGGGCGTACTCTGGGCTGTTGTTTATCGCAGGTTGCCAGGTACACATATTGGTTTTGCCGGATCCATGCCATTATTTCTTGTTGCAGGGCAGATTCGTTGGTTCGAGCCATAATGTTTTCCTTTATTTGGGGAATACTACTCCGTTGATAAAGGCCTGGTTTTCTTCCAGAGGATTGTCTCGGCTGTCTCTCTTCAAGTTTTCGATGGTATGCACGATGTTCATGCCTCCGATAACCTTGCCAAATACAGTGTGTTTACCGTTCAACCGGGGAGTGCCGTCCTTTTTGGTTACGATAAAGAACTGGCTTCCATTGGTATTGGGACCGCTGTTTGCCATGGCGATGGTGCCGTAGTCCGCTGATGCTTTCAATACTTTGGAATAGATCTTTTCTTCCACTCTGCCCAGTTCTTTGTAGTACTCAACCGGATGAGCCATGATGGGATCCAATGCTTGAGCTTTCTGACATGCTTTTACGATCTCTGCCAATTCGGGATTGGGGGTGCGGTTCTTTTGCATGTGAGGCACGATAATCTGAGTCCAGATCGTTTCGGCTTGATCTGTAGTGGTGATGGCGCCGGTAAGTTCCACGCCTTCGCCATAACATTCGTCTTCAAACATGTATCCGGGACCGCCCTGACCATCGTTCATCCGGTTATCGTCCTTGGTATTGGGATCTCCGCCTTGAATCATGAAATCCGGAATCACGCGGTGGAAGTATGTGCCGGTATAGAATCCTTCCCGTCCCAGCTTCACGAAGTTTTCAACCGTTTTGGGAGCTATATCCGGCCACAGTTCAAGTTCGATCATTCCATAAGATGTTTGCAGGTTTACTTTTAGAGTGTTTTTCGGGGTTTCAATCACAGGTGTCTCCTTTGTGGTATCATTTGCTTGATCTCTGTTTTGAGTATAAAGCATAGTGAGTCCCAACACCAGAATCACAGGAATCAGGATCAGCGCGAGGTAGTTTCGCTTAAATGTCATGCTTAGTCTCCTTTTATCATATTAAACTGCTTTAGTTCTATCTTGCCGGAGATGATCTCCACAAAACTGTGGTGTTTGATCCAGTCTCCGCTGTTTACGTAGTATCCGCCATCGATCTCCTTAAAGAGAGGGTCGTGGCTGTGCCCCATCACCACATAGTCCGCCTTTTTAAGCAGGATCAGCTCTTTTGCGTAGCTTTCCAAACCGAAGTTTTTCAGTTTCCGCAAGGAGACGGGATCCTTGCGCGCTCTGCTGCTGCGGGACAATCTACTGCCCAATCCCAAGGCAAGATCAGGGTGCAGCCAGCCAAACATCCGCTTCATCAAAGGTAATCTGATCACGCGGCGGAAGAGCTTGTAACGCATATCATTCACAGTATGAGTATCACCATGACAGATGTGGATCTTTTTACCGTCACTTTCCAAAGAAAATGATTCATCCACCAATTCCACATTCAGATACTCAGGCAGAAAATCGGCAAACCAAAAATCGTGATTTCCGCTAATCTGAACTATGCGGCAACCGGAGCAGGAGAGTTCGTAAAGCTTTACCAATATCGGAAAATACTGTTTGATGATGCAGTACTTCCAATCGTACCAAAGGTCAAAGACATCTCCGTTTAATACCAATAAATCGTATTTACCCTGGGCTTGATCCAGAAAATCCAGCACTATACGGCTGTTTTCCACATCATCAACAGTGGGAGGTGTGAATTTGAAATGGAGATCTGAGATCACGCAGATATTCATGTCACTTTACCATGATGTAGTGGATTATGTTCAAGCCAAAGCTGAGTGCTATTTCCCGTAAATCATCGGGATCGCCATGAGTATCGGGATCCGCCCAGCCATCGCTGATATTGGTTTCATAAGTGTAAAGCATCATCATGCGTCCGTAATCGTCGAACATGGCAAAAGCTTGCGGTGGATTATCATCGTGTTCGTGAATCTTCGGTAATCCACCAGAAAAATCGAAATAGGAATTGAAAAGGGGATGGCTCGCATCCAGTTCAATAAGCTCACGTTCGGGAAAGACGCGTTTAATCTCCCGGCGGAATGCGCTGTCCATACCATAATCATCATCAGCATATAGAAAACCTCCGCGCAGCATCCAGCTTCTCAGGTTTGCTATCTCTATATCGCTGAAACGGATGTTTCCGTGACCGGTGAGGTACACAAAAGGATAGTCAAAGAGCTTGGTATCGTCGGCTTTCACAATGTTTTGGTCGATGGGTATGTTGGAGTGAAGATGCTTATTTACAAATCTGGTGAGATTTGGCAGCACTTCAGGATCGTTGTACCAATCTCCCCCCCCATCATACTGCAGACGGGCAAAGCTTGTCTTGATGGGACTCTCCACCACAGCCAGGATATAGCTGGAGATAGCCATAATAAGTATAATCAACGCAAATCTGGCGGTTGTATGGTGGGGAAAAGAATGCATCTTGATTTACCTCTAATTGGCTATCTTGAGCTTAATGCAGATGAGCCCATCATTTACTATTGCATAGAAACAACCGGCAAAATTGTCGTAAGCAGAAAGACTGAGGATATCTTCTTTGAAGGAGATAGTGGAAAGGTTCTCACCTCTTTGAGCGTCCACGACTGTGATGTGGCGGGACGAAGGCACAATAGTGATGGAACGATTCAGGCGGGGATCATCCTCGGGGCTGATGCTGCTTGGTTCCAATATACCAAAATCCGTGACGGGGCTGTTTAAATCCTGTTGCCAGCTTTGACTGCCATCTTCCTTGAAGCCAAAGGCTTTATCTCCCTCAAGACATATCAGAAGGGTATGTTCAGTAAAAAACGCAGAACTGATCCTATGATCAAAATACTTTTTCCAAACGAGTTTGCGGCTTTTTTTATTGAAGGCAATCAGACTATTTTCGGATGCCAGATAAATGTTGTCCACACTAAAGACTGGGGCTATGGTAACCTGATAATCCAGAGTGGAAGTCCAAAGGATGTCCAGCTCAATGTCTCTAGCGGGCAGGTTTACTATGCGATCCAGATATTTAATCAGGTTATGTGTGTCCATGGTGAGATTGTTTGGGATCTGGCCCAATCTCAAAGCCGCATTGCGTTTCATGGTAATCCTGGTACGGTGCAAGACCTGATCCAGAAAGCGATTACCAAAAAGCATATAGATGATGGCAATGGTTGTGAGTATAATAATGACCCAGGTACTGATCTGCAGGCGGGACATTTTTCTTCGTCTGGGCTTAATGAGATGAGCTTTGCCCTCGATGATCAACCACATTGGATTTTCAGAACCGCCAAAGGACTCAACATAGTGGTTCAAGCTTGCGAGATCGCCGTGGTTCTCAAATACTTGGTTGCAGAGATTCCCGCTGAGTACTAGAAAGCGATTGTTTTCGGCGACAAAGATACGCTGTACTTTGATGGGTATGTCTTTATCGGCAAAACCCAACAGATTTAGCTTTTCCAGGCTTTGCATCTGGTAATGACGATAATCCGTACCGCATACACGCAGTTTCTTGCCATCCGAGATAGCGCAGAAAAGCCTGCCAAACTGGACGTAAAATATCTCGTGGTCAAAGATGACAGCAAAGAAAATGGAGAGCCCTTTTTCGGAAAGGTTCAAACGGCGTAACCGGGCATGCATCTTCCAATGAAGCTCGCCGATGAAGCTTTTCAGCCATTTCTCCACCTCTACTCTGCTAATAGTGTTCACTTCGGAATTACGGACGTTTAGCTTGAGGTCGGCTCCTATTTCTTCCAGTTGCTCGCTTTTTTCAGGATGCCACATCATCAAAACCCACCCGAAACGTCCATCCTGGCTGAAGTATTTGTCTATGAAAGAATTGGGAGGATTGTCCCGCAAGCTTTGCACGGCTATCATATCAACTCCACCAATGAATGAAACTGCGGTAGCTTACCCGCAGCAATGTGGGGATATCCATCAACATATTTGTGTAAGAGGCATTTGCCAGGGGACACCAGCATTCCTTGCGATGGATGCTGAGCCTGTCTTTTCTGGCTTTTTGGCCATACCACACTTTGGGAAATTTGTACTTTGCTTCTCGCAGGTTGCCCAGAGACTTTGCTTTCACGCAACAGCTCCAGACATCGCCATCCGGAGATATCTGACACGAAGCTATTCCCGAGTAACAGGGAATAATCTGTTTTTCATCCCGCATGATAGCCTTTACGAAATTGTAGTATTCGATGCGGAATGCCATGGTAATCTTACTCATACCACGGTATTTCTCGTTTTTGATGCGGTGGATCAGGTAGTCTATAGCAGATTTGTATGCAACTTTGCCGGGTGTGATGTCCAAGCCAATGGTATCCAGTTCCACCCGTTCTTCGGCAATCTCGGTGATATAGCTATCCGGTTGCAAACGCATCAGTTCGTTGGCGATGGAATAGAAGTTCTCCACATTGTAGCGGGATATCACTGTGTGAATCCCGACCTGTAGATTTGGCAGATTGAGGCCTTTAAGTTTACTGAAGGTCGATATAGCTTTCTTGTAATTCCCGGGAACGTTGCGGATATCATCGTGTTGAGCCTCAATGCCGTCGATCGATACATTTATGATGATCTGAGCTTTGGGGCAAGCCCGGGCAATTGCTTCTACTTTTTCAACGATCGTACTCACCAGAAGACCATTGGTAGGGATGTTGATAATGCGGGGCCGGGAGACTTTGTAAATGGTGGTAACCACCTCCACTATGTCCCGACGCAGGAAGGGTTCTCCTCCACTGAATGTAATCCAATATGGGCTTCTGCCCACACTGCGGAAAATCTTCGCATACTCCTCAGGACTTAGGTTATCTGCCTTTTTCTTCCAAATCCTGCAGGTGCTGCAACGTGAATTGCAGGAATAAAGCAGGCTCACAGTGTAGTTCATAGGCAGAATACGGGGGAAGCCAAGATGCTTCATTAGCCAGTATCCGATGATGCGAATCATTATAAATATCATGCCGTTCCCTTATGCTTTTAGCTTCTTTGTGCTGGTTGAGATATCCCAGGCAAAGGGATTTTTGCCTTTGATATAAAAATCCCAAGAACCCAAGAGACGGCAAAACACTTCCAAAATTACTGCTCCTGCCAGTCTGAGTATTTCTGTGGGTCTTTCCGCCATTTCCTCTTTCAGGATGGTAAACAAGGTAGCTTTGTCCTGGGATATCACTTGATAATTCTGATGCTTCATTAGCCATAAATGTCCGTTTTGAATGCGACGGCGTTGTTTTACAAAATCCCTGAAGGTCTCAGGACCCTTGTTGATGATCTCAGCTTGAGGAATATAGCGCAAGTGCAGGCCATGCTGCTTCACGATGGCTTCAATGCTGGCTTCATCAACCGCAGATTCCCGTGGGATACTTTTCATCAACCTACGGAAAGCTATCATTTCACCAAGTTTGGGTGAGATCAGCGCCATTCTGTGATGCATCCGCCAGAGCAGGTTTACGCAGTAACCAATAAAGTTGCGGTCGCTATTGATGGGCATCGGTCTGCCACCGCTTGCCCCCACATCAGGATCGTCAAACGCACTAACCAGGAGCTCAATCGTGTGTTCGGCGGGGATCACATCTCCGGAGATCACCACGAGAATCGGTTCGGAAGAGTGCTCTATGAACAGATTAATGGCATTGGATTTACCTTCCCGTTTTGGCTGTGTGTATAGTGTGACATCAGAGTGATTCAAAGCATATTGCCTTACCAGATCGTCGGTTTTATCCGTGCTGGCGCTGGAGACTACGATAATCTCCTTTATCTCTGCCTGATTCAGCTTTTGCTGATGAAGAGCCTTAAGCAAATGCAGGATATTTGCTTCTTCATTGTGGGCGAAAACGCCGATACTGCAGCTAATCTTCATCTTAATCAGGTGGGCAATTGCCTTCCCGGAATACTATGAGGTATCCCTTTGTTGATGGCATCCAGGATTCCGTTGATGAACTTACCGGTGTGTTCACTACAGAACTTCTTGGCTATCTCAATGCTTTCATTGATGATAACCGGAGCAGGAGTATCAGTAAACATCAGTTCATACACCGCCACAAGCAGGATGCTTTTATCCAAATGTGCGATAGATTCCAGAGACCAATGTTCGGTGTATTTATCGATTTCAGCTTCGATGTCTTCGATGTTGATAATAGTGTTCTTTACCAATTCATCCGCAAAAGCATATAAGGGCGAGCTGGGGCTGATGTTTTCAGCTGAAGTCAATTGCCGCAGCACTTCAGGATACTCGTTCAGAAAGCCATATTCCCGAAAATCGGCTGCAACATCGGCAAAATCCAGTGCGTATATGCACTGAACGGCAAATTCGCGCGCTTTACGACGCTGGCCCATTTTGCATCTCCCTCAACAAGCTAACCATCTCCACTGCACTCAGCGCCGCGCTAAAGCCTTTGTTTCCGGATTTTGTGCCGGCACGTTCAATGGCCTGATCCACGCTGTCTGTGGTTAGAACTCCGAATATCACCGGTTTACCGCTGTGTAAAGCCACCTGCGCCACACCTTTGCTAACTTCGGAAGACACATACTCAAAATGGGGTGTACCACCACGAATCACCGCGCCAAGGCAGATAACCGCATCTGTATGGGGATCTTCGGCGGCTTTTTGAGCCAGTAGAGGAATCTCGAAAGCTCCGGGAACCCAGATCACCGTGATGTCATCTTCACGCACTTCACTACGGCGCAGACAGTCAAGAGCTCCTTCCAGCAGTTTACTGCTGATAGCCTCATTGAACCTGCTTACTACAATGCTAAAGCGATAGCCTTTGGAAACCAGATTTCCTTGTATTGTACGCATCGATAGCTCCTTTAACCTATATTGATCGATGGAAGTCAAGATAAATAATGGCGTAAATCATTCAAGCAAAATCTTTAGTTATAACGCTGCCAATTGTCCCAAAGGGGATCGACGACCAGGATTTTGCTGCCGAGGGCTCGCTGCAGATCCGCTATCGTCTTGCCGTCCAAAGTATATCCCTCATGATTGAAGATGCAGGATGGCAATACAATCGTGGAGTTTGGTTTGGGATTTATCTGCTGGATGATGTCCTGTGCAGTAAGCAAGCCAGCTACCGTCACATGCTCTCCGAAGAAATCGTTACGGATCGCCTGAAGCACCAAACTGCGATCTGGGAGGCGTTTTGCCAGGTCTTTCACGATCTGCCTGATCCATCTTTCAGCGCTTTGAGAACACGCAAAGAGATAAGCGGAATCACTCTGGCGCAATTCCTTCAAGAATGCCCGTTTACGCTTGCTGAAGTTTGTCCTGGTATAGCGAAGCATCCCGATGCCATTCTCCAATTGGGGATAATCCATATAAAAGTCATCTTCGGAAACTTCGCGATTTGCCAAAGAGTAGAATTCATCCGCGGCAAAGATGATCCCGCTGTCGTATTGGGCTCTGAGGTCTGCGATTATATCCAGGGTCTCTACTGCTGTAGCAGAGTCAAAGGTACTTAGCTCACACAAGCCCTCCCGGTATTTGGTAAGCCCTACCGGGACTACTCCGATGGACTCTATATTCAAATCCGGGTCCATCAGGTCACGGATGCTGCTACGCAGTTCATCCTTATCATTATAACCGGGAACGCATACAAACTGAATGTGAAAGCTGATGCCGCACTGTGCCAATCGACGTAGTATCTTCATGGCATCCATCGGTTTGTCAGAACGGATCATCTTCTGCCGCAAGGCATTGTTTGTGCTGTGTAAGGATACGTACAGGGGGCTGATATGCTGATCACAAATACGCTTGAGATCCTCTTCCTTCAAGTTTGTGAGAGTAATGTAATTGCCAAACACAAAGGAAAAGATGTAGTCATCATCCTTTACATAAAGGGTCTTGCGCATTTTAGGGGGCATTTGGTCGATAAAGCAAAAGATGCAGTGGTTATTGCAATTACGGTGCTTGTATTCAAAAGGGGTGATGCCCAAAGGACGAGTGTTCTCTCGGTAGATACTTACTGCTTTCTGGATTCCTGCTGTGTCTTCCAGCAGAAAACTCAGATGATAATCCGAAGCATAAAATTCCAGCTCCAGGAAATCGCGGATAGCTAAACCATTGATCTCCAGAATGATTTCACCGGCTTGCAAGCCAGCTTCATCCGCTAAACTACCCGGTTCAATGGATCGGATTGCCAGAGGCATTAATGCAGTTCCACCGGTATCTTCAGATGGAAACAGCTACCAATGTTCACAGTGGATGTTGCGCTGATCTCTCCGCCCAGAAGCTCCACTATCTTGCCGGACAATCCCAAGCCCAGCCCCAGACCGGGATAAGACCTTGTGATGCTGTTATCAGCCTGCTCAAAAACCTGAAAGATGTATCGAAGCCGATCTGGTTCAATCCCACAACCAGTATCTTCAACCTCAATATCCAGCCAGGGATATTCGCTGGACATGTCCATCAACCGTATTCGCAGAGTTACTGATCCGGTTTCTGTGAATTTGATAGCATTTGTGAGGATAAAGGATAGCAATCGTTCCAGTTTTTCCTCATCTACTATGGCAATAGGGAGATCATGTTGAACATCCAGGATCGGCTTCAGGTTCTTCTCCGCTATCAGTGGACGGAATTGAGCCCAAATCCGATCGATCATCTTGTCCAGATCACAATCAACTGGATGCAAATTGGTTTTGCCCATTTGCAGATTAGATAGATCCAGCAGGTTTCCAATCAGCAGGAGAAGCTTCTTTCCGCTATCCAGGATTACATCCAGATAATCAGACTGCTGAGGATTTAGCTCTGTGCTTTTCAGCATCTGAGCAAAACCCATGATGGCATTCATGGGAGTGCGAATCTCGTGGCTGATGTTGCTAATAAAAGCGTTCTTTGCGATTGCTACCGGATCCAAATTCATATCCAGTCCGGTATCCAACTCTTCTTTGATTGACTTCTTTTTGTTTGCACTAGTCATGTGTTACGAATCCTGTCGTATCTGAATTTAAAGCGTTTTATTCCCTCAAATATGGTCCGGGCCAGACGCTGTTGGTACTCATCATTTACCAATAAGCGTTCTTCATCCGGGTTTGATATGAAGCCAAGTTCGATTAAGACAGAGGGCATAAATGCACCTCTCAGAACATAAAAGTTTGCTTGTTTTACTCCCCGGTCATAAGCCTGAGTGCCTGCGATCAGGTTTTGCTGGACACTACTAGCCAATTCGTTACTGCTTTCCAAGTGTTCTGTCTGGCTAAGGTCGCTGAGGATGAAATCCAGGTCGTCATATTTGCTACGAGCGGAGGCACCTCCCTCATACATCTCAACAACTTGGTTTTCCAAGGCTTCCACCGCACGGGCGTCGCTAGTCATAGCCGTAGAGAGGTAATATGTCTCAGTCCCTTTGGAAGCACTGCTTTTTGAGGCATTGGTATGAATACTCACAAAGAGATCAGCCTTGTTCTCATTGGCAAACTTGGTTCTATCTCCCAGAGAGACAAAACGATCGTCCGAACGCGACATCATCACTCTTACACCCAGTTCTGTCTCCAGCATGTGTTTCAGCTTCATGGCCACACTCAGATTGATGTCTTTTTCTCGTGCCTTCAGAATCTTGCCCACTGCACCGGGATCTTTCCCGCCATGACCGGGATCCAGCACGATCACATGTACACTGTGATCCACGGGCTTATGAATCTGCAAAATGGAGTCTTTATATACATGCTCACCCGGAAAATGTATGGGCAGATGCTCCGTAAAGAAGATACGGGGAAGGTAATAATGCTTGCCAATACGCTTCAGGGGATATTGCATGTTGAATGTATCGATCTTGTAACTGTAATACCGGGTTCCCTCCAGAAAGATGAAGGTCTCACCGTAGATGTGCAAGTAGAGCCGCTGGTCGGTTCGTTCATGCTTTTGGATACAACTGAAGATGGAGCTTAGATCTTTGATGGCCAAATACTGTACTTTATCGATCTCTGTTTCAGGGATATTGTATCGGGTACTTTCTCCCTGCACTTGTATCCTAAGCCCCCACATGAGGGTGTAAGCGAACAGAATCAGCATCGTACAGTATAGTTTATTCATCCATGTTTTCCTTGGCTTATGGTCTGTGACACTGTATTATCCTCTATCTGAAACTTCGGAGTCCAGAGATCATCACTGGAAAGCTGTTGCACATACACTCGCTGGAAACCGAGTTCGGAAGCAAGCTCCACTAGTTCTTGATACTCGTTGGACAGAACTCCCCTGCTCAATTCCGGATACTGAGGTGCATCCGCTGCAGGATAATACTGTGCCATTAAGCTAAGTGCCATATTTGGGCCAAATTCGTAGAAAATCTTTTTCAAACTCATTTTTGTTCCTGCCAGCCCGTGAGGTAAAACCAATAATCGGATCATCATTCCACTCTCTGCCAATGAGTTAGCGTTCAGACGAAGATGTCCGACCTGGCGATACATTTCTTTGAGAGCAGTGAATGCCACCTCCGGATAATCTGCAGCATGAGAGTATTTTCCGGCATATATTCCATGAGCATACTTGTAATCCGGCAGATAGATATCCACCAAGCCCTCCAGGCTTTGCAGGGTATCCACTTTTTCGTAAGCACTGCTATTCCACAATACCGGAATCCCTAGTCCCTTTTGCTTGGCCAGTTCCAATGCGCTCTTAATCTGCGGGCTATACTGAGTGGGTGTTACCAGATTCAAGTTGTGTGCACCTTGTTTTTCAAGATCCAAAAAAACATCCACCAGCTCTGTTTCGCTGATGATATGTCCATGCCCTTCCCGGCTTATCACATAATTCTGACAGAATACACAGCGCAGATTGCAATGAGAGAAAAATACCGTTCCGCTGCCATTAGTTCCGGATATTGGCGGTTCTTCACCATAATGCAACTGAGCCAGATTGATCTTGAGTTCTACTGGAGCCTGACAAAAGCCCTTGTGTTTATAGCGATTTACACCACATTCTCTGGGGCATATTCTACAGCCACTCAGCAGAGCTTCATTCATCACAGTCGAAAAGCTCCTGGCAAGAGCTTGTCCATAGTGCTCTCTATGGTTTCGTTCCAGTTTGCATATAGTATGGGGATATCCGGGGCGAATTCGCTAATCACCTGACGGCAGGCACCACAAGGAGGGAAAGTTTTGTCGCTATCCACATAGATTGCTATAGCTTTGAAGTCTCGATGTCCTTCGCTGATCGCTTTAAAGATCGCCGTACGTTCGGCACAGATGGTAAGTGAAAAGGAAGCATTCTCGACATTGCAGCCACAGAAGATACTGCCATCAGCACATTTGACCGCACTGCCAACTTTATATCCCGAATAGGGCGCATAAGCAGTTTTCGCAGCTTCTCTGGCCTTCTCCAGTAGTTCCTTAAGTTCGCTATTCATAGTTTTCTCCTATGCGAGGAGGGACAGAATGATGCCTCCGGCGATCACGGAACTGATCTGTCCGCCAACGTTTACGCTAACCGCCGGCATCAGCAGAAAGTTGAAAGGATCCTCTTTTTGACCCATCTGATGGATCACCCGGGCACTCATCGGAAACGCTGATATACCACAGGCACCGATCATCGGATTCACCTTATCCTTGCGAATCAGGTTCAAAAACTTTGCAAACAGCACTCCACCAGCAGTATCGAAGATAAACGCAACCAAGCCCAATACAATGATCAGCAGAGTTTCCGGACGCAAGAAAGACTCTCCCTGCATCTTGCTGGCAATGGTGATGCCCAAAAGGATGGTAACGATGTTGCCCAGTTCATTCTGAGCGCTTTTGGACAGACTATCCAATACCTTGCATTCACGCAGCAGATTGCCGAACATCAGAAATCCGATCAAAGCCAAAGATGCGGGGACAAAGATTCCCGCCACGATGGTGATGGCAATCGGGAATAGTATCTTCAGAGTTTGAGGCACATCTCCGCTATGGTAATCCATGCGGATCTTCCGCTCTTTCTGGGTAGTAAGAGCCCGGATAACCGGGGGTTGGATGATGGGAACCAGAGCCATATAGGAGTATGCTGCCACGGAGATCGGTCCCAAGAGCTTGGGAGCAAAGCGGTTTGCCACATATATCGACGTAGGCCCGTCCGCAGCTCCGATGATGCCGATAGAAGCAGCTTCCTTGATGTCGAAACCCCATGCCGCCGCCACCACGATGGTCACAAAGATACCAAATTGCGCAGCAGCGCCAAAAAGCAACATAAACGGATTCTTGAGTAAGGGTGTAAAATCGATCATTGCTCCGATAGCGATGAAGATAAGCAAAGGAAAAAGCTCTGTATCGATACCCGCTTTAAACAAAACTGTCAAGGGTCCATGCTCTCCGATTGCCGCAGACATCGGGATGTTTGCCAGGATGGTTCCAAAGCCTATCGGCAATAGCAATGCCGGCTCGTATTTCTTGCTAATTGCCAGCCATATCAATACAATACCCACAACGATCATAATCAGCTGTGAGAGCTGAAACTGAGTAAGGGCGGAAAGCATTATTTCCATTTCGACTCCAATTGTTCAGATAAATGGCACGGTATTTAGCCTGCAGTATTTTGTCAAGTTCCGCTAAAGATTCTACGCTTCAGAGTTATGTTTTCTATCAGAAAAACCGGCATAAGCCAAGTGGAATATGATGGTGCAATATCGCCTAGTGACTCGTCAAGGCATGAATGTCGTTTTGCTACTGGACTGCCAAACTTGAGATTGATTCAAAAGCTTCCTTCGGTCGCTGTGGCAATACGGAGATTGCCACACCAAACCTGACATGACACTAGTTCGAAATGCCTCTATCGGCAGTCTTCACAAAGTCCACAAAGACTTTCTGATACTCATCCAGATCCATGCTTTCGGCTTTTTCCAAAGCCTGGGTGGTGTTCAGCTTGCTGCGGTAAAAGAGGTTGTAGATCTCTTTGATGCTGGCGATGGCTTCATTGGAGAAGCCTTTGCGCATCAGACCAACGCTGTTTAAACCCACAGTAAGATAGGGATTTCCCTGTCCGCGGGAGAAGGGCACAATGTCCTTTTTAACGGCGGAAGCTCCACCCACAAAAGCTTGGGTTCCAATGTGTACAAACTGATGAACAGCTGTTACACCGCCGATGGTGGCGAAATCGTGCACATGCACATGTCCCGCCAGCTGAACCACATTGGAGATAATGCAGTTGTTTCCAATCTGGCAATTGTGCGCAATATGCACATATTCCATGATCAGATTGCGGGAACCCACCACCGTATCTTCTTCCATCTGATTGCTGCGATTGATGGTTGCAAACTCACGTATGGTATTGTGGTCACCAATTCTCAGCCGACTGGGCTCTCCGGCGAATTTCAGGTCTTGAGGGTCTGTGCCCAAAACTGCAAATGAAAATATCTTATTGCCCTTGCCGATGGTGGTGTGTCCGTCCAATATCACGTTGTTTTGCAGGATATTGTCATCTCCGATCACCACATGCTCCCCGATCACACAATATGGTCCTATCTCACAGTTTGCACCTATGGTGGCTCCTTCTTTTATTATCGTTGTGGGATGAATCTTGCTCATACATTCCTCTTCGTAATCATTGCCATAAAGTCGCCTTCTGTAACCTTTTCCCCATTCACATAAGTATCCCCGTGCATTTTTGCCAAAGACCGTTTCAGAGATATCACTGTAAGCTCGTAACGAAGTGTATCCCCGGGCATCACCGGCTTGCGGAACTTCACGTTGTCTATGGAAGCAAAGTACGCCACATAATCCTGTGGATTGTCCAGTTGATTGAGCAACATGATGCCTCCCGCCTGTGCCATACCTTCGATGATCAGCACACCGGGCATGATGGGATGTCCAGGGAAATGCCCCTGGAAAAAAGGTTCATTGATGGTTACATTCTTCATTCCCACAATGCTTTCACCGGGAATGAATTCCAGAATCTTATCTACCAGCAGGAAGGGATAGCGATGCGGGATGATCCGCATGATGGCGTTGATGTCGAACACCACTTCTTTGCTTTTAGCCTTCTGGTATATCATCTGAAGCTCTTGCTTTTTCTGGATCTGACGTAGTTTTTTTACCAGTTCCACATTGGTTTTGTGCCCGCTGCGCGCAGCTAGGATATGCCCTTTGATGGGCACTCCCAATAGCATGATGTCTCCCAAAAGATCACATACTTTGTGGCGTACAAATTCGTTGTAATAGCGGAGCGGATGGCTGTTCAGGATGCCTTCTTCGGACACGGTCACCTTATTGTGATAGCCAAATACATCCTGTAAGTGTTTCAGTTCCTCGTCGCTAATGCCGGGTTCCGCAATCACCAAGGCGTTTTCCAGAGAACCACCCTTGATCAGCCCCATTTCTTTGAGCTGCAAGATCTCTTTGATAAAGCAGAAAGTTCTGGCTCCGGCAAACTCCTTTTCATACACATCGAGATTTGGTAGCCAGGTATATTGAGTACCCAGATAGGGATGTTTATAATCTATCATGAAAGTGATTTTCAGCTCATTGGAAGGCACTATTACCACGTCCACATTTTCCCTTGGTGCGGAAAAACTGATGGGACCCTCGATCTCAAAATAGACGCGTTCGCTATCCTGTTGAACCTTCCCGGCTTGCTTCAACAGATTGAAGAACACAATGGGACTACCATCTGCCACCGGCGCTTCTGGCCCGTCGATTTCGATGCGGACATTATCCAGATTCAAGCCCTTGATGGCAGAGAGGACATGTTCGATGGTGCCTACAGTAGCGTCTCCAACTCCGATGGTTGTGCCCCGGGAAATATCCACCACATGATCGATATCTGCTGGTATTTCAGGACGATTTGGTAAATCTATCCTGATAAACACAATGCCATCATCACAACCGGCTGGTTTGAAGCGGATCGTGGAGACTTCTCCGCTGTGTAAACCGATCCCGGTGTAGGATACTTCAGAACCAATAGTCTGTTTATATTCTTTCATTACTTTTCATCCTTGAGTCTTTTTTGGTAATCCCGATACATATCTGGCAGATACTTCTGAGCCACATAAACGCGTTTCATTTGATTGGCATCCGCAGCGGGAGTGCCAAAGTAACGCGCTCCAGCAGGTATACTACCGGCTATGCCGCTTTGCGCTCCCACCATTGCTCCATCTCCGATGCTGAGGTGTCCAGCCGCTCCAACCTGACCGGCCAGATACACGTAGTCTCCCACAATCGTGCTGCCAGCAAGGCCAACCTGTGCGCAAAGCACGCTGTTTTGCCCGATCACGCAATTGTGGCCTACTTGCACCAGATTGTCGATCTTAGTACCCTTACCCACTACTGTGGAGCCCAAGGTAGCCCGATCGATAGTGCTGTTTGCACCAATCTCCACATCATCGTGAATCACCACATTGCCTACCTGGGGTATCTTGGTCTGGCGACCTTCCAAAACCAGATAGCCAAAGCCATCTGCACCCAATACAGCACCGCTGTGAATCTCGCAATTCTTGCCAATCTCTGTATCAGCATACAGGCACACTCTATCGTGCAACACACTGGCACTGCCTATGCAAACGTTTTCACCAATATGACAACCGGCACCGATGCGAACACCCTTGCCCAAAGTGACATTGGCACCCACAACGCTATATGCGCCGATTGAGACTTCGCCCTCAAACCGAGCGCTTGAATCGATGATTGCACTTGGATGAATAGAGTATTCCATTACTCCGGCATCCAGCTTCAACCAATAAGCCACCAAGCTCATGAAACCGATATACGGTTTATCACAGATCAAAAGGCTTCTGCCCTGAAAGCGGGGAGCAAAAGCAGGATTCGTGATAATCAAGCCCGCCGGAGAAGCATTAACTGCATCCACCAAGCGTTCCTGTTCACAAAAGATCACAGAACCGGGAAGTGCCTCGCTTGCTTCACATACACTATCCAACTCTATATCCTGGTATCCCTCCCACAAGCCTTGAGTAGCCGCTATTACTTCCGTTGCGCCTATATGTTGCTTAAATCTTTTCATGATCAGGGTTTCTTGTCTTCAGTATTTTCCATGCCATAATCGTCCGTAAATCCTCCAAATCCATCATCCATCTGATTACCCAAAGGATCTTTGGTCTCTTCCTTATCCGGTATGGGTTCATCTGTGCCTTCTCCAGGTGCGATGGTATCCTTGTTCAATTCCTGCAGGATCTGATCGGTAAGATCGATAGATGGAGCGGCATACAGCACCACACCCATGCTCACGTCCAGAATCATGGTATATTTCTCGTCTTCGGCAATCCTGGTAATAATGTCGTGTATCTTATTGGTGAGCGGATCGATGAGCTCACGGTAACGCTGTTCGGCTCTTCCATTTTCTCCAAAATACTCTTCCAGCAAGCGTCCGGCTTCTTCTTTCTTGCTGTCGATTTGGCTTTGTAGCTCACGTTTATTGGCTTCGCTGATAGACAGACGACGGATCTCAAAATCGCGCTCCATTTGCTTGATTTCTTCATCCAATCCCCGGATCTGGTTGCTCCAGTTCTGACGGTCCAGCTGGAACAATCTGGCAATTTCCGCTGCTTCATTGCTATCCATGAGAATGCGGTCGGTATTCACATAGCCCAGCTTCACATTTTGGGCACAAAGGCCGCTGAGGGCTACCAGGGCAAGGATCAGTATAAATAGCTTTTTCATTCAAACTCCTTTAGCTTATTTCTCGATCTTGAATATGGGATCGAGTTCTTTCACGGCGCGTACATCGTCCACCCGTCTCACCGGTGTGGTAATTGGCGCTTCATGTAGTAATTCAGGATTCTGCTGTGTTTCCTGTGCTATTTCTATCATAGCCTGAGCAAAAGCATCAAGCGATTCCAGACTCTCGGTTTCGGTAGGCTCGATCATCAAAGCTTCCGGAATGATCAGCGGGAAATATACAGTTGGAGCATGGAAACCTTTATCCAGCAAGCGTTTGGCAATATCCAGAGTTGATACGCCATGTTCTTTCTTCTGCCAGCTTCCATCTGCCACAAACTCATGCATGCAATATTCCTGATGCTGAATGTGGTAATAATCTTTTAATATCGCCATCAGATAATTGGCGTTGATAATCGCATTTTCGCTTACTCTGCGCAAGCCTTCCGCACCCAACATCTTGATGTAGATGTAGGCCCTCACCAAAATGGCAAAGTTACCGTAGAAGGTATGGACTTTCCCGATTGATGTGCTTTCGTGAGTATAATCAAAATGATAACCGGCATCATCATGACTGATGGTGGGAACCGGCAGATAGGGTATCAGTTTTTCAACCACGCCCACAGGACCCGCACCCGGACCGCCGCCTCCATGAGGCGTGGAGAAGGTCTTGTGCAGGTTGAAATGCATGATGTCAAAACCAATCTTACCCGGCTGTACAATGCCCAAAAGCGCGTTCAGATTTGCCCCGTCCATATAGATCAAGGCATCTACACTGTGCATGATCTCGGCAATCTCCTCGATCTGAGTTTCAAATAAACCCAGAGTATTGGGATTGGTAAGCATAAAGCCCGCAGTATTCTCATCCACCAACTCGCGCAAACGGGCTAGGTCACAACGGCCATCAGCATTGGACTTCAGTTCCACTACATCAAATCCGACTAGATGACACGTGGCAGGATTGGTGCCATGCGCGCTGTCCGGGATGATGATCTTGGTTTTGTGAGTATTGCCCTTTGCCTTGTGATAGGCAGAGACAATCTTGATTCCGGTAAATTCCCCTTGCGCACCGGCTCCTGGCTGCAAGGTTACTTTCGCCATACCGGATATCTCAGCAAGATCCTCCTGAAGCTCATAGAGCAACTCAAGTGCGCCCTGCAGAGTACTCTCATGCTGATAAGGATGAATGTTCGCAAAACAACTGTGGCGCACCAGAGTCTCATGGACTTTTGGATTATACTTCATCGTGCAGCTACCCAAAGGATACAAGCCTTTTTCGATAAAGTGGTTCTGCTGAGAAAGCTTGATGTAATGACGCATCACATCCAGTTCACTTAGTTCCGGCAGTCTGGCTGCTTTTTCCCGATGATATTTGGCAGGGATTAATTTCTCTAGGGGGGTATCGATCTCGCGAGAGGGCAAGCTCACGCCCTTGCGACCGGCAGATGAGTATTCAAAAACAGTCTTAGGCATGGCAGACCTCCTGCATCGCTTTTATAAAGTCATCAATTTGGGCTTTCGTCTTCTTTTCTGTAACAGCAAGCATCAGTTCGTTTTTGCCCACTTCCACACCGGCATATATCCCGCGAGGCAGCATCCTTTCATTAATTTCTGCCGCTGCGATGGGAGTAGTAATCACAAATTCTTTGAAGAATGGAGCCGCAGCATATTTCAGATCAATGCCTTGTATCTTGCACAGCTCCTCGGCGAGATAGTGCGCTTTCTGAGTGCTTTGAATGGCAACTTCTCGCAGGCCTTCACGACCCATCAAGCTCAGATATACCGTAGCAGCCAAAGTGCAAAGAGACTGATTGGAACAGATGTTTGAAGTAGCCTTTGCCCTGCGGATATGCTGTTCACGGGCTTGCAGAGTAAGGGCATAAGCACGCTTGCCTTCCTTGTCCACAGTGCCGCCCACGATTCTACCGGGCATCTGACGATTCATCTCCAGCTTTGTGGCAAAGAAGCCAAAGAGCGGGCCGCCCATATACATGCTGTTGCCCAAGGCTTGACCTTCCCCCACCACGATGTCGGCATCGTATTCGGAAGGTGAATTTAGTATCGCCAATGAGATGGGATCCACAGCCGCTATCAACAGGCACTTCTCATTAGTGTGTACGGCTTCCGAGATGGACTTGGCATCTTCGATATTGCCATTGAAATTTGGGCTTTGCAGCACTACTGAACCCACACTACCATCCAGCATCTGCTTTAAAGCTGCAAGATCGGTAAGGCCGTCTTTGGCAGGGATCGTAACCAGTTCCACACCCGTTCCTTCAGTATAGGCTTTGACTACCTTTACATATTCCGGGTTCAGAGTGGCAGGTAGCAAGGCTTTTAACAGCTTATTTTTACGCACTGCCATCAGGATGGCTTCGGCAACGGCGCTGGCTCCGTCGTACATCGAAGCATTGGCAATCTCCATGCCGGTAAGCTCGCATATCATGGTCTGATATTCATATATAAATTGCAGTGTGCCCTGGCTAACTTCTGCCTGATAAGGCGTGTAGGCGGTAAAAAATTCCGGACGGGATACGATGCTGTCAACCGCTGCAGGAATGAAATGATCATAGACTCCCGCACCAAGGAAGGAATTGGCGGATTGAGTGCAAAGATTGTTGCAGGTCTGACTCTTGATTTTGTTCGTGATCTCCATTTCAGAGAACGCTTTATCCATTTTCAAAGCACCCTTTAGCCGGAA
>JALOBM010000008.1:50494-51524 GCA_023228285.1 Candidatus Cloacimonadota bacterium
GACACCTATTTTGGCAAACATCTCCCGTCTATCTCTATCAGTATTAGAAATATACGGCATGTGTACTCCTTTTGTACTGCTACGTAAAATAATATTTTTTCCAAGCTTTCAGATTTGCTCTTTATGTCAATGGAATTCTATCACCTACATCCTCTGCCGTCTCAATGCTACAAGTTCACACCCAAACCTTCAAATCAATATCTCGTATCACATAGGGCTCGAAGTATTATATGTTTGGGAATTAAATAGGACTGGTTTTAGACATTGTCACAGTACTGGCATCCTGATCTGACTAATCACATCGGCAAGCAAATCAATAAAGGAACTGAACACTGATGAGCAATGTGTGAGGGTGCATACCTCATGTATCTCTATTAACAGTAAGCGTTCCCAGCAATCGTAGTTATCGGTTGTGCCAGGCAGTTGTGCCAGGCAATTGATAAGGCACCACTAAGCAAGGTGCTGAGTCCGCCTTCCTGGCACTTTATTCATCAGCTTTGAGTAAAGAACAGACGTTCATCTTCTGATAGCAGAATAGCGGTCAGGTTGCCGAAATTGAAGTCATCCGGATTGACCTTCCAGTCGAACTCATAGTTGAACTCAATCGCAGTCACTTACAAAACAATTCCAAGGCATCGGAATGAGGACTTTGCGCCTGAGATCTTATTAGGGCAGTATAGTCAAATCTAGCCATTGGGTTCAGGAGGGGACTTGTACTTATGGATATTATATTTGCAAAAAAGATGATACTAGATTTGCAATAACCCTGACAATGAATTTGTAAAAAGGTTGAAACTGATTTGCAAAAAGGGTGATACTGGGGACTCAATGAAAACGGCGATTTGCAACGAAAGTGATACTAGAAAGTGATACTATTTGCAACTATGATCACTTATATCATTTGTATTAGTTACCACTCAATCATTTGTATTTCAATCATTTGTATTTCAGGAAAACATCATGTCAACTAAAATGTCAACTAAAATGTCAACTAAAATGTCTGAGTGGTAACCCTTTAAAGTATACAGGG
>JALOBM010000164.1 GCA_023228285.1 Candidatus Cloacimonadota bacterium
GGGACGGGCATACTATAAGCATGACCAACGAGTGGCTTGCGGAGGATGTAGCCCCTGAGATAGGCAACCTCCAGAATTTTCCGCTGGACAAGTCTCCGCTTTGGCATAAAGCTTTTACAAAACAGGAACCTGTGCTTCTGGCAGACATATCCGAATTCAAGGAGACCGATCCTGATGAGTACGAAAGGCTTGCAAAACAGGATATCGTGGATATGTATGCCATTCCGATAACAATAAAAGGAAAGTTCTGGGGATTCCTAGGTGTGGACACCCCTAGGAAATACAAAGGGGATATGTACGTGCTTGAATCCGTTGCGTACTTTGTGGCTGATGAGATAAGCAAGAGAAATATTATTGAGATGAAAAAGAGAAAGGTGTCTAAGGAAAAATGATGAAATTTTTCCGTTCTTTGCTGTTCTGGGAGGGCCTTTCCTTTACAGTCGCATTTTTGGGAAGCAGGGCTATGGACGAAAACTCGATGCTCTGGTACAGCAGCCTTGCCCGATCTTCATTGACTCCTCCCAATATAGCTTTTCCCATAGTGTGGTCTTTTCTTTACGCACTCATGGGATATTCTGCTTTCAGGGTTGCTAGGAAGGCAGATTTCAGAGCACTTTTACCCTACATGGTCCAGCTATTGCTGAATCTTGCATGGAGCTGGGTCTTTTTCCATTACAAACAGCCATCCTGCGCTCTTGCAGTCCTATTTCTGCTTATTTGTTCCCTGCTGTGGACTGCGGCGGAATTTACGAGGCACGACCGTCCTGCTGCCGCACTTCTTATCCCATATTTTCTTTGGGGATTTTTTGCATTCTGGCTGAATTTTTATGTAGTGATCCATAACTGATCCTGAAACTGCTGTATTTTTACACAAAGAGAAGGAGGGCTAAAAATGAAGGAGATCAGGATGTTCATGTTCGAAAGCTGTCCGCACTGTGCAAAAGCGAGGAAGATAATATCGTCGCTTCTTGACACTAACCCCGAATACAAAAATATACCGTTTGTGATGATCGATGAAAAATTGCAGCCCGAAGAGGCTGATAAATGTGATTATTTCTACGTGCCATGCTTTTTTGTAGGAGAAGAAAAGGTACATGAGGGAACAGTAGATGAAGACAAGGTCAGGGCAGTCTTTGAAAAGGCAGCTGAATAGATCGGATAAGACAGGAATGGTGCAGATGAAAGTTGACGATATCCAAATATTGAAACTGATAGGCAATACTCCGCTCTATAAACTCAAGACAAAGACCGGGGGAGCAGGTGTCTGGATAAAGCTGGAAGGTTCCAACCCCGGAGGATCGATAAAGGACCGGGCGGTATGGGGAATGCTCAAAATGGCCGAGCTCAAAGGCGACCTGAAGAGCGATACGGTCCTTGTGGAACCGACAAGCGGCAATACAGGCATAGGGCTTGCTCTGCTTGGAAGAGCTATGGGGCTGAGGGTCGTACTCACAATGCCTGAGTCGATGTCTGTAGAGAGAAGGACGATACTATCTTCCTTCGGCGCAGAACTTATCCTCACCCCGGCAAAGGAAGGGATGCAGGGGTCTGTAAACGCCGCCTGCGAGTTTCTCTCAAAGGAGAAGAAAGCCCTAATGCTGGACCAGTTTTCAAACGAAGGCAATCCATGGGCACACGAGATGACTACAGGTCCTGAGATACTGAGGCAGGTTCCGAATGACAAAAAAATAGCGGCTTTTGTAGCGGGGTTTGGCACAGGTGGGACAGTAAGCGGTGTTGGAAAAGTGCTTCGCAAAGAGTTCCCCGATGTGAGAATAATAGCTGTTGAGCCTCTCGCCAGCCCGATCGTTACAGAGGGCAGATCCGGTCCTCATAAAATACAGGGGATAGGTGCAAATTTTGTTCCCAAAAATCTAGATAGATCAACTGTTACGAGTTTCGAAAGGGTAAGCGACGAAGATGCCCTTGCGACAGCCAGGTGGCTTGCTTCCGAAGAGGGGCTTTTCAGCGGCATATCGACCGGAGCAAACGTATGGGCTGCACTTCAGGAAGCAAAAAAACTTCCGCCAGATAACATAGTTGTCACTGTCCAGCCTGACAGGGGAGATAAATATCTCAGCATTTTTTCGGCATAATGCAAGGGTCCCTGCGCAGTGCGGGCATGACATTAAGGAGTGATGAGATGTCAGGATATAAAAAGATAGAGCTTGTCAAAGAACAAAATGTTGCAGTTATAAGAATGAATTCCCCCGAGTCGATGAACGCTCTTGAAAGCCTCCTCTTTGAAGAGCTCTGCGACGCGACATCAGAAGTGGAAAGAGATGAGTCTGTAAGGGCTGTGATACTTACAGGAACAGGCAGGGCATTTTGTGCCGGAGGAGACCTGAAGAGGTTTTCAGAGGGATTTGATGCCAATGAAGGTTATCTATACATGAAAAGGTTTGCCCCCTGGGTCAGTCAGTTTGCGGGTATGTGCAAGCCGACCATTGCCGCCGTGAACGGATACGCAGTCGGAGCAGGCTTCTGCATCGCACTCCACGCAGACATGATCCTTGCATCAGAGGACGCAAAATTCGGCATGGCATTTGCAAACGTGGGACTGATCCCTGACCTTGGAGGCCTATATGCACTTCCGAGGCTGGTGGGTCTTCAGAAAGCAAAAGAGCTTGTATTTACAGGAAGAAACATTTCTGCTGCCGAAGCAATGGAGATCGGGATAGTGAACAAAGTCACACCCTCAGAAAAGCTGTTTGAAGAGTCGTTCGAGCTGGCAAAAAAGATTGCGCAGGGCCCCTCTTTTGCTCACAGAATGGCAAAAACGCTGATCAACGCTTCAGCCGCAATGACACTGGATCAGCTGCTGGAGCAGGAAGCCCTCCTTCAGGCACAATGCATACAGACCGAAGATCACAGAAACGCGGTAGATGCCTTTTTCAAAAAGGAAAAGCCGGTCTTTAAGGGGAAATGACCAAGTTCACAATTGTGAAGCGCGGCAAGAAGAAGCCGCGTGAAGCGATGGTGAAACGGTTGTAAAGACTGGCAAGCAATAGGC
>JALOBM010000054.1:0-4977 GCA_023228285.1 Candidatus Cloacimonadota bacterium
GCCATCATGATAACGGTTGCGCATCCTCATCAGGATATAGCCCAGTCGCTTAGCCGGGACATAATAATCCCTTGCCAGGGATGCATTAAAGAGCAGTTCCAGGCTATCAAAGAATGCTTTGATATAAGTATCGAACTGTGCCCGGAACTTCAGATCTGCACCAAGCTGCAAGCAGTTCTCCACCAGTTCCCATTCCTCATCTCTATCTTCGATCTTCTGTTTGATAAAGGCTTCGATCCTGATGACGCCTTTTTCTTCAAAGAGGTGGATCAATCTTCTATAGCGGGATTCCAAGACCGGAATCTCCTTGTCCAAGCCTCTGAAATAAGCGCTCAGGTCTTCAAGTTCTTGCACATCTGTATCGGTAAAGATTGCCAAAGCCTCTTTCAGATGCGATGCCACGCCAAAATAATCCACCACAATGCCATGCTCTTTCACATAGCCGGATTTCATTACCTTGGTACGATTAACCCTGGCAATTGCCTGCATCAGCTTGTGTTCTCTCAGGTTCTTATCAAGATACATCACCTGCTCAATCGGAGCATCAAAACCCATCAGCAGCCTGTCACAAACGCAGAGGATAGCTACTCCACTCTCAGGTTTGTTATAATCAAAGTCCTTCTTAAAGCTCTCCACCGCATCCATATCCAGAGCTTGTCTGCGAGCCAGAGATACATAACCCGGCTCATTGTTGTCCATCATGGTTACCACCGCACAGATTTTGACAAATCTCATCTGCTTCAGCAGTTCTTCATCCCGCTCAGCTTCCGGTTTTGCCTCTTCACCCAAAATCAGCCCTTTTAGCGCATTTTCCAGCTCATACTTATACCGGCATGCAGCTACGATAGAACTCGCCACCACCTGCCCCTTAAGGCCGTTTGGGAGGATTTCCTGCGTATAGTGAGCCATGATATCTTCCGAGATGGCTTTGATCCTCTCCTTGGATTCCAGATATGCCATCTCCGTGCCATAGCGTTTTTGAATCTCCAGGCGTTCTTCTTCCGATCTCTCCCGGAACATATCTTCAAATTCTTTCTTGAAGAGCTCCGCATCCGTAAGCCTGTCCTGACTGGTTCTGCCGATGTAGAGGATATCAACCGTAGCTCTGTCTGCCACGGAGTCGTTCATCTTGTAAACATCAATGAAATTGCCGAAGCGTTCATGCGTCTTCTGTTTATGCCTTTCCGTGAGCAGAGGTGTTCCTGTAAATGCGATCTTCACTGCATTCGGAAAAGCCAGGAAGAGGTTATCTCCCATTTCACCACCCTGATCCTGATGCGCTTCGTCTATCAAGAGCAGGATTCTCTCGCTGGTATTCAGCTCCGGAAATTCTTCATAACGTGGAATCACTCCTGCTGCCAGCAGAGATTGAGCCGAGATGGCATTGTTGATCAGGAATTTATGCAACATCACCATATTGAGGTTTGAACTGGTGTTCTTCAGCTTATCAAGGTCTCGCTTATGCTGTATCATGGTAACGCTTTCGCCACTGTAACCTGCAGTGTTGGATAGCTGATCTTCCAAATCCAGACGATCATTCACCATGATGATCTTGTAATCCTTCAAGTCTTCGGTATCTCTGAGCTTCTTAATCAGAAATACCATCGTCAGAGATTTACCGGAGCCTTGGGTATGCCAGATCACTCCGCTGCGTTCAAAGGGAGTTTTTCCCATCCGCAAGCGCTGCAATATCTTGCCCACTGCCCGGTATTGCTGATAGCGGCTTACTATCTTTACCAGTTCGCCCTTCTTGATCTCCATGAAGATCGTGAAGTTCTTCAGGATATCCAGCAGAATGGCTTTATTCAGCATCCCGTGGATCATCACTTCCTGACGCTCTTCATCCGGTGAGACCTGGATAGTCTTATACTCCTCAGGAAAGATGTCTTTCCAGTTCAGGAAGTGGTCAAACTCCCCGCTTATCGTGCCAAATCTGGCTTCAGAGCCATGGGTCACAATGCTGAAGAGATTACTGTGAAACAGCTTCTCCTCACCCTCTTTGATGCCATAATCATCCACTCTCAGGTTTGCATAGCGGTTTAGCTGGATAAATGCTTCGCTCAGAGGTTGTGCCACATCCATATCTTTGCATTCCACTACAATGATTGGCAAGCCATTGATGAAGAGCACGATATCCGGCACAATCGCCTGTCTGCTGGCACCGGGAGTCTCGATCTTGAACTGATTAATGGCAATGAAGCTATTTCGTTCCGGATTGGCATAATCGATCAAGCGTACCTTGGGATTCTGCTCTCCGGTAAGCTCATTCACATCAACCGTGGTATTCTTGGTCAGCAGTTCATATACCACCTGATTTGCCTTTAGCAGTCCAATGCCGGGATGCCAGGTTAGCTCAGAGAAAATGGAATCAAGCTGTTTGTCTGTAAGCCAGCTTCTCCCGTCATCAGTAAGATTGATCCGCCTTAAAGCACTCTTGAACTCCTGCTCCAGGATCACTTCCCTGAAAGAAGCTCTTCTGCTGATACTGGGATCAAAGGGAGTAAATCCGGTCCCCTGATCAATCACTTCCCAACCAAGCTGACTCAGCTTATCCAGAAAGGGGCGTTCGACATTGGTGTATTCAGACATTATCCCTCCCAAGTTTAGATCTTCCAAACCTCTAAAGCCAGGTTGATCAGCAATTGCTGCCGTTCATCGATAGCGGCGGCATTCCAATCAGGAAACACCTTCAGGTATTGATTGATCCTATTCACAGAGGATTGATTTCCAATAGTCGGCATTTCCACCAGACTGCGGGTTAAGTAGATACCGCTGACTCTGTATTGAGAGCACTTGTCTAAGTATCGTGAGTTACTCGCCACAATGTTTGCCGTCTTCTCAAGTAGAGTTAAGTTGCCAAGTTTGGTCTTGCATAAGTCATAATCACTATTGGGATTCCCATTCACAAATTCTGTTCTTAACCAATCCTCAGGATTATCGGGTAGTATATGCTCGATCTCGAAACCAGAGAAGTCTCTGAGAGATCTTTTATCATTGACTCCAGTGAATTGTTGCTCAATATATTGTGCGATTTTGGCGAGGAAATACTTGGTTCTGTAATATTGGAGCGTCCCCAATGTGTAATTACCCAAGAATGCCTGGAGCTCAGTTTGTTTGGCTTGCACATTGGGAACAAAATGCTTATCAATAAACTCATCTAAAGCTGTTTTCTGCAAATCTGGATCGGTGAGTTTGGTGATATCTCGTAGTTCTCCCACCCATTGAGCGAAGTATCTTTCCAATTCCTTAGTGGGTGTTTTCGTAAAGATGTAGTAGAATAAGAAGATCTCAAGCTTTTTCACGAAGTGATTGAATAGATCAGTTGGCAGCGATCTTACCGCCAGCATGAGAATATAGTGCAAGCTGAAGGCACCTCCGCAGAGCATTCTCAGGTTGTCTGTATAAACGTTCTCCTTGCCATCTTTATCCTTGCCATTGATGTATGCCAAATAGCAATTCAGGTTGTCTATCAGATGTTTTACAAAAGCAAAAGGATCTTTCCTGTAACCACATAGATTGGCATTATTCTCATCCACCAGCCAATCATAAATCTCATCTTCCCTGAGGATGTTGTCTTTTCTACTGTTGTCTATAGGATAGTTCGACATCAGATAATAGCGTAGAAACCGCAGCGGCTTTTCCTGTCTTTCCTCCAGTGGCTTGGTGATCTTCTTCCATTCATCTTTGAGTTTGGAAAATTCTTCTGCATCGGCTTGCCGGAAGATCAGATTCTTCATCAAGTCCATGGGATTAAGCCCAATACCTCTTTCGTTTATCGTCTCAAAGATCTTCAATGCGCTGCTTATCTCAGTGGATATCTGAATAAACACGACATGGTTGGCGAGATATGCCCAGAATTTGAACAGTTCATCCGTCTTGGCAAAGTTGTCATTTAAGTAGTCATATATTGTCACATAGGCATTCACGATATTCTTCAGTGCACCATAGGTGTTTACTCCCGATGCCTTGATTGCCTTTGTTGTTGTTAAGGAATCCCCGTTTACTTTGATGATACACTGTATGATCTCAAATGCACCATCATACTTTGGTTCGAGCTTAAGGATTTTCTTTGTTTTTCCCGTATCCAATACTTTACTTGAGGATAACAGGCTGTTGATCTCGTTTTCCTCTTCTCGCTGATCAAAGAGTGCTTTCATGGCACACAGGATCAGATAGAAAGTTGTGAGTCGTTGCTGACCGTCTATGACATCATATTGGTTAACTGATCCCCTCGGTGTTACGATTACTGTCCCTACAAAGTATTCCGTTTTGCTGTTTCCATCCATCTCATCAACAATATCATCCAGCAGTCGGACTACTTCTTTCTCCTGCCACACGTACTCCCTCTGATAATCTGGGACATTGTAAAAACACTCATTAAACGCCTGGTAGATTGTGTACTTGTGATTCTCGATTTTTGACATTAGCTGTTCTCCAATATATCTTCGTTGATTTTTACTCGTACTTTGCCAGTCAATAGGTCAGCCATGAGACCCTGCTTTAGATCACGATATTTATTCAAATCTCTTTGCTCATTCTTCAGAGCTACGTCCAATGTCTTGAGGACATCTGCTATTTGCTTCTGCTCTTCAATTGGTGGTTTTACTATCGTAGTAGCCTCCAGGTCACTCCGGATAATTCCATTGATTGAGGTTCCCTGATTGATCTTCTTGAAGTTCTCTACCAGTATTTGTAGATAGTAATAAAAGAACTCAACGCAGTATGTGCTGGGGTCAAGGATAATCCCAGTGATGTCCTGGCTAATCGCAACATCAAATGGAGCAATAGCCAGTTTTCCGACTCCTGTTCTGGTTACAAGAAGGATGTTCCCCTTTCTAATAAGGTGGCTTGAGGAGTTTCGCAAAGCTTCTTCGTTGATTTGTCTTCTAACAACTCCAACTTCGAAAGTATCCAGAAAATCAGCCCCAGTGATCCAGGGTATGGTTCCAACCCAGTTTGCTGCGTTCTTTGTTGATG
>JALOBM010000054.1:4987-13189 GCA_023228285.1 Candidatus Cloacimonadota bacterium
GTGTTCCGCCGTTTACAAACTCGAGGCATGCTTCCTTGATGGTACAAACTTCCCATTCCTTGGGTATCCAGCCCAGTTCAGTCTCTTTGTAAAGCTCCGGGGCTTCTTTAAATGATGGTCTCAGCTTTCCAGTTTTCACATCGATGCCACGGGTGAACAAATCCTGCATCATCCCTGCTTTGATTGCTTTGTACTTTTCAATCGCAGCTTCGGTCTTTTCTATCACTTCGTCAATTGTGCTGAGGAAGCCTGCTATTTCAACTTGTTCGTTGTTATCAGTGGGATAGTATATTTCATGCTCTGATATATCTTTTCTTTGAATGTTTGGTAATCCACTTCCCACCCTAAGTTTCATTATATCTTGCTGAGTGTATTTCAGAAAATGATACAAATATGTATTGTATATCCGTACGTTTCTCAATGTATAACAGTGACCTCCGCTCCAAAATCTCTGTCTCATCAAAGAAACAAATCCACATGAATTCCCACCCTCGCTTATTGTGATTGATCCACTTTCTCGGTTCCATCTATCGAGATACCCCGATGGTTCGGTACCCCCGTTTATGACTGGATATTTCCCAGTTTGATCTAATGTATCAGAGTTAACTTGATCGCCTTTAACAATTTCAGCTAATTGGCCTAAGCTACCCTTTTTCCACTCACTCATACCCAAGTTCCTTAAGATAATCTGCCAATTCAGAGGCTGCTGTATCTCTTTCTTTCAGGACAATATGCAAGGGCTGATCATACTTCTCCCACAAGCTTTCCAGGGCTGACCGAAACTGTCTGCTGTACTGGATCAGGTAATCATTCACTTTAGCGTAGAGAGTTTTTTCCCAACGTGCCAGGATCAGTTCTTTAGCTTCTGCTTCGCTGATCTTGCTTCTTGCCTGCTCCACAAGTTGCTCTTTCAGGTCTGTGATCTCTTTGATCTTCTTGCGGTTTTCCTTTAGTTCCTTTTCCATCTCCAGATGTTTGGCAATCCGCTTTTCTTGCTCTTCAATATTCTTAGTAAGTTCCGTTTCACGGGGAGCGCGTCTCTTGATCTCAAGCTCGATAGCTGTATAGGATTCTCCGCTTTTCTTCAGTGCTTTAATCTGCTTCTCTTTATTTTTGATGTCCTTGCAGATCTCCTTTAGCTCTGCACCTAGGTCTTTGATGCCTGCCTTCACTGTTGCCAATTCATCTTTGGGGAAGATCTCGTATTCATCTTCAGTCCAGGTACCCTCTTCCAGCTCGTTCACTTCCGCAAATAGGGCTTCCAGTTCATCTCTACGGGCTTCGCATTCGTTAAGCTCTTTGATTACCTCTGGAAACTGGCTCCGCAAGATCTCCTCATCGGGTATCAGTTCAGCATTCCAGCCACTGGCTGCTACGCTGCGCAGGTCATTGAAGATATCGCTCCAGAATCCTGCAAAGGCACCCCGGCATTTAAACTCGTCCAGAATGCCGAGAGAGCCGATCTTAGCGGTGATCGTGGCTGAGAAAGCATGATAGAGGTCATAAACATTTCGCTGCTTGGGAAGGGCTTCCAGTTTGGGTTGGTGCTCATCCCACCATAGTTTCAAAGTGCTCATGTATGTCTCATGTTTGCGGTTTATCGCATCAGCTTCATCCAAATAGCCTTTGATCGCTTCCTTGTCACTGATGATTGTAGCAAACTTCAGATAGTTGTCTCTATCATTGGTAAAAAGCTGCTCTCGGATACCAGGGTAGTTATCCCAATAGTGTTTTAGAGCTTCTACTTCCGCTACTGGGATACCGCCTTGCAGATGCGCTGTTACGTCATGAGGCTCTGCCGGAGGGCTATTGCCCACATATCTTCTGATGTTGCAATTGAATTCTTCAGCTTCCAATTCCGCATGGCTTACTTTTCTGCTGTAGGCAGCAAGTTCCCGCTTGTTTCGATATACGTAGGTGATCTTTTCTATGTCTTCCGGACGCAGGATATTCTGCACCTTACCAACTTTATACTCATGATCGGCATTGATGAATAGCACTTCTTTGCGGGTGGAAGCTCCGGTTCTATTGATGATCAGAATGCAGGCAGGAATACCGGTTCCGTAGAAGAGCGCAGGAGGCAGGCCAATGATGGCTTCCAGATATCCTTCTTTGATCAGCCATTCCCGCATTCTGCGTTCTTCTCCACCCCGGAAGAGAACACCATGGGGCATGATCACAGCCAGGCGTCCTGTGGATTTCAGAGTGCTGAACATATGCTGGACGAACATGAAATCAGCCTTGCCTTTCACTGGCATCCAATAGCGGTAACGCTCCTTGAACTTCATTCCGTCGGTGGAGTAGTTTTGGGAGAAAGGAGGATTGGCGATCACGATGTCAAAGCGTTTCAATTCACCGCCTTCCACATGCTTGGGCTCCATCAAGGTGTCACCGTTCTCGATCTGAGCATCCAGGATATTGTGAAAGAGCATATTGAGCTTACACAAACCCCAGGTGGTGCCGTTCTTTTCCTGTCCATAGAGAGTCATGTTTCTGGCAGTGCCGTATTTGCTCTCTACGTAATTGTATGCTTCTATCAGCATGCCCCCGGAACCGACTGCCGGATCGCAAATCTCAGCATCCTGAGCGGGATCGAGGATATTGACCAAGAGCTTTACCACGGTTCTGGGAGTATAGAATTCTCCGCCCTTCTTGCCTGCGCTATCGGCAAAGTATTTGATCAGGTATTCATAGGCAGAACCCAAGAGATCGGGAAACTCCAGATTATCATCGGTGAGGACAACCTTATCAAAATGGGTAATGATCTCCACCAGGTCTTTATCGGTGATGCGTTTATTGTTCTTGCCGAAGGTCTTGTTGAAGTCGATGGGCTTTAGCACACCTTCCAGAGTATCGCTATTGCTGTCCTCAAGCGCTTCGAAGGCTTTCTTGAGTTCGTCTCCGATCTCTTTCTTCAGGTGCCGTATATTCTCCCATCTGGCACGTTTGGGCACAAAGAACTTGTAGCTGGCTTCGCTTTCCAAACCTGCTTCCAGTGCCTCGCCGCTTACTCCCTTTTTCTCAAGAGCAGCCTTGCGATTGATTCTTTCGATATTGAACAGGTCATTCACCCGTTTCAGGAAAAGCATGGCGATCACGTATTCCTTGAATTCCGAGGCATCCATGTTTCCCCGCAGGGATTCACATGCCTCTTCCAGAAAGCGTTCCAGCCACGATAAAGATAGTTTATGAGCCATTTACTAATACTCCGGTGTTTACACGAAAGCCCATAGGATTCGACATGTCCTCGTGTCGAGCGAGGCCGCAGGCTGAGAAAAGTAAGCAGCTGCGCTGCTTCTGCAGACGAGACGTCTGCAATCCTATCCCCTCGGCTTTCATTGTCGGTGGCGAAAGCTGGCTTTCAGTTAAGGTTGTATCATTCTCTTGGTTTTCGCCAAGCGATTTGTTACTTAAGTTCACTTTTAGATGGTGTGTCACAGAAATGAGGTTTATGATGATTTTGAGAGGTGTTTAATGCAGCGCTTAGCTTTTCGATCTTGTTTTAATGGCTTTTAGGTTTGCTCCGCCAGCTTTGACCCACTCATCAATCTCGTTAATCTTGAATTTCCACAATCTCCCCATCTTGTGGGTTGGCATATCGTGAAATTTTATCCACCGATACACCGTGTCATCACTCACCCCGAGGTAAGCACATATCTCTTTGATGGACAGCCACCTGTCCTGCAGATGATCCATTGTCTCTCCTTAAGAGCTATATTGGCATGGGATTAGGCCTTTCTGCAAAGCACTACACCCATACCTTTTTGATCTGATTTCATACTTCACAGAACCCTTCCGATTTGTCAATCGTTAAATTCCGTTTCTCTCCGCAGATACCCGCATAGAGGTGGTTAAGAATTGACGGGAATGTGATTGCTATTGACAATGAGAGCCGTGCATAAATATTTGCAGAATTGAGTAAATAACTATTTGATGGGAGAGTGAATGCATCAATATGACAAGGTTCTAAGCTACATCGACTACTTCTCCACTGGCAGAGATGAAGTGGGAACCTGGGTGTACAAGCCACAAGTTTTCCCATACGTGAACTACTCACCAGAGATGTCTTCATTTATCCATGAAGTTTATGAAACTGACCTCATGGATACAGAATATCTGCCATATCTGGAAAGCCATCTCCCTCGTGATGCAAACTTAGCTGATTACATAGAGAATGCAGATTTCCGACTGCTTAGAGCCATTTTTACAGTTATCAGCAAAGAGTCTACGGATATCATCTATTGCCTGTTTCACGTATCCCTCACAGCGGTATATTCTATTTTTTCAAGCATATGCAAGGTTGATTTTTGTCAACTCCAAAAAATGTCTCATCTTTATGCATCCTGATTTGTCAGCATACAGGGGAGTGCTTTACTGGCTCTCGATCTCGGAACAAGTGGCTCAGTAGGTACGAAATATCCAAATTGCCACAACGACCGAAGGGAGTTTTTGAATCATTTCTTCTTTCCCTATGTTTGATACAGTGCCGAAGCAGATATCAAGCCGTTATCATCCTGTGCTCACTCGATGATAACCCGATGATATCAGGTTCAAGTATCGATAAACCAGAGGAGGAATGAAGCTCTTGAACCGTTTGGTAGCGGTATCAATGTGCTGGAATAGCAAACCACCTATGTTATCTATCTCTGTTAAAATAAGTTCAGGGGTGTCTTGGAATCGGGCAATGCATAGAATCCGCCCCAGCTATTGAAGTCCATTTGACCATATAACATATAGGTATACAATAAGATATATAAGGTCAAATGAACTCCATTCGCACTATCCGGGTTTAATCTGAAGGGGAATGCTCTATTACTTCACCGAATCCGATTTCAAACCTTCTGGTAAGTATCTCACTATCGGTCAATCTGATGTCTCCGCTGCCGGTTTCAATCTCTGCATCTTTTATGCGGCTATTTACGATGTTTATTTCTCCGCTGCCCGTGTCTGCTTTGAAATCTGTGATTGAGCTGTCCAGTATATGGACATCTCCGCTACCAGTGTCCGCATCAAACACGCTTATCATACAATTGCTTACCACTACCTTACCACTGCCGGTATCCAACTCCAGTTCCTTGTTTTCCCGCATATCTGAGACGGCTACATTCCCGCTGCCGGTATCGATGCTCAGAGCTATGTTTTGCGGTATCGTACCGGTTACCCCGGTTATCAAAGCCGGTTTGCCAGACTTTGTTTCGTAGCTGAGTTTGCCATTTTTAAAGAGTATTCGTGCGTCTCCGGGTTCATATTCCCTGTAGCTTACTTTCAAATTCACCTGTGCGTCTGAAACGCCATTAACTGCTACATCACCGGAGCCAACATCAATCTCCATGTGGCCGATATTGTAGCTTTGCAGTACCTCTGTGTTGTTTTCGTAATCCAATTCAACACCATCTACCATCGTTTTACCCTGTACATCGCAACTAACGGTGCAGGAACAAAGTCCCAGGATTATTGCCAAAGTGCAGATGAGTATAAGCGCTCTCTTCATGATAACTCCTTGATTGCAGCAAGTATGATCTCACTTGCGTTGTTTTATTGCATTCACTAAACGTGTGATGGGTCAAATAGACTATTCGCAGGCAGAAAGTAGGGTAAACTTACTTCCCGCTTTGCACGGGAATCCATATCTCCATTATGGAATCTTCAGAACCATCCTTGAAGCGATGGTCATAACGTTCCAGGGAGTCTGCATACAGGAATTTGTGTTTGCCGTTATGACTATAGGTACCGTAAATGTATTCATAGAGTTTACTGACCTTTTCTACGGGACCATGATGCTCAAAGACGATGTAATCACAGGCAGGGATAATACGGGATATCAGCCCTTCGGGAAGCTTATCCAGGCTTTTTACCTGAGTTGCCACCATATAGCCCCAGGCATCTTTACCTTCTGCATTCTTGGTCATGAAGTTTATACCGTAGTAGGCATCACCAATAGCTTCTGTGATCTGTTCATTGATCCGGAAGAACTCCTCCCAAAGCTTCATGTAGGATTCTGTTTCCGTGCTGTCAACAATCGCCACTCCGGCCATCATCATCTCCGGCAGCTTAGCTTCACGAGGGACTGGCTCGGCTTCTTTGGCCATACAAAGGCCACCTGCAATAGTAATCAAAACAAATAATATCAAAATCATTTTCATGTAGTACTCCATACATTCTTACATTGATTACAGATGCCTTTGAGAAGTCAAGTGATAAATCACTATTTCGCTGGATATGTACACCCAAATTCGAGGAGCCCTGTTGTGGGATGGTATAGCAACACATAGCTGCTACGGTTTTCGGAGGATCGGAAAGCTCCGTTACTAAGTCGGAGCTTCGGAGAGCTCGGTTACGGATCGGAGCTTTGGCTTCTCGCTCACTTGAGCAAGGCGATAATGTCTGAGGTGGAGAGCAACTTGCCGCTGGCCACCACTTTTCCGTCTATCACCAAGGCCGGTGTGATCATCACACCATAGTCCATGATTTTGTCCAGATCAGTTACTTTCTCTATGGAAGCTTCAATACCTGCTTCATTGATCGCCTGGCGGGCGTTTTCTTCCAGTTTCTTGCATTTGGGGCAACCGGTTCCCAAAATTTTGATAATCATCTTTTACTCCTGTTTTTATGTTCTATATTGATGGGGCACACTCTTACTAATGCCGTGGGACGGGCATATTGTGCAGTCCTCAGGCAAGAGCAAAACTGCACTATCATGCAAAAAATACTCCGAAGAGGTATCCTGTAATGGTGGACATGATTACCACCAAGAAAATGAATACAGCGGTCTTTTTAACGCCCAATACGGTATTGATCACTAACATACTGGGAAGTGATAGTGCCGGGCCAGAGAGCAGAAGAGCCAGAGCCGGACCCTTACCCATACCGCTTCCCAAAAGGCCTTGCAGGATCGGCACTTCGGTGAGCGTAGCAAAATACATGAAAGCTCCGGAAATGGAGGCAAAGAGATTTGCCCATAATGAGTTTCCCCCCACTGCCTCTTCAATCCATCGTGAAGGAATCCAGGCTTCAAAACCAGGACGTCCCAAGAGCGCCCCGGCTATCATTACACCAAGGAAAAGCAAAGGAATGATCAACTTGGCAAAATCCCAGGTGGAGCCCAGCCAGTCCTTCAATTCGCCCTTCTCTGTGGCCAGGAAGAAACTGAATAAAACTATGGCGGTAACAAAAGCAATATGCGGTTGCTGCGGAAACACCAATCCGGCAATCACAACAGCTATGGTCGTAATCAGTACTTTCCACATGTTGAAGCCATAATACAAATGCAGGATCAAGCCCATCAAAAAAGCCAATACAGCCGAAATAATCCACTTCATCGAATATGCCCACACCACAAATCCTGATGCAGTAGCACTGTTTGGTTTCGCCCAGTTCAAGAAGATCAGGATCAGGATCATCAAAGCAAAAAAGATTATAGTTTTCCACATCGGACGCGTGTCGTCTCCACCGTTAAATCCAGCAGCGGTTTTTTGGCGTTCTCCCTCTTCCTTGCGGAACCACAACTGCATAATGAGCCCGATGATAACGCTGAAGGATATCGCTCCTACAGCACGTGCAATGCCAATCTGCAATCCCAGAATGCGAGCGGTCATCACGATGGCGAGGATGTTTATAGCCGGGCCGGAATACAGGAAAGCAATTGCCGGACCCAAGCCTGCGCCTCGTTTGTAAATCCCGCTAAAGAGCGGTAAAATGGTGCAGGAACACACTGCTAATATAGCTCCGGATACCGATGCAACGGCATAAGCAACCACCTTCCTGGCAGCGGGCCCCAGATACTTCATCACGCTGGCACTGCTGATAAATACACTCACTGCGCCAGCAATAAACAAGGCAGGGATCAGACACAGCAACACATGCAAGCGAGCATATTCTTGAAGCATATAAAAGGCTTCCAAAACTCCGCCCTGGAAACGGCTTCCCTCGAAGGGAATAAAATACGCCGCTAGAAAGACTGCCAGCATTAGCCCCAATAATCTTACTTCTTTCCAGTTTACTTTCATCCTAGACACCCTGTTCCCTTATCTTTACTACGCATTTATACATATCCAACACGCAGGGGCAGAGCAGACGATAGATCATCTGATTGTTGATTTTTGTGGCTGTAACGATGCCGGCATTCTTTAGTATCGCCAGATGGCGGGATATCGTGGAGATATCGATGCCTACCATTTCCGTAAGTTCGCTAACGCTCTTTGC
>JALOBM010000165.1 GCA_023228285.1 Candidatus Cloacimonadota bacterium
TTGACATTATCGGCCAGCATATCACCGGCGACCCAGATACGGCCGCCGTAGAGGTCTCCGCCCTGGAGGCGGTCATAAGCTCCGATAATGGCTGACTGCAATCCCAGTGTGGAATTCAGGGCTGTCTTATCTGACAGGTCCATTTGAGGCTCCATATCGAGCATCCCTTCGCAGGAGTGAAGAACGAAGGCAAGGGTGAGAGCCAGGCTTATATATTTTATTGTTTTCATTTCTTGTGCGATTTTAGGTTAGATGGTAATGCTGATTCCGATCATGGCTGTTTTGATCTGTGGCGGACTCAAGTAGGTGACTCCCTGGGTTGTGTTGCCCGAGTTGTCGCGGTTAACTTCCGGATCCCAGCCGCTAAAATTGGTCAGAGTCCAAAGGTTTTGGCCTTTAAAGTAGATGCGGGCATTGGTCACTTTGATTCTTTTGGTGAACGATGCCGGAAGGTAATATCCAAAGGTCACATCTTTCAGTCTCAAGAATGAGGCATCTTCCAGATATCTGGTTGTGTTGTAGTTACGATTGTCAGGTTGCCAGGTGAGTCGTTGGACTGTTCCATCAGGGTTTTCGGGGGTCCATGCATCCAGGACTTTGGTTGTCTGGTTCCAGTTACCATCGATACCACCTTCGAGGAATTTACCATCATCGCGATAGACCTCTTGACCGTAAGCCCAGGTGAACATGATGCTCAGGTCGAAATTCTTCCAGGTGAACAGGTTAGTCATTCCCCCAAAGAAATCAGGGTAAGGATTTCCGGTAACGACAGCATCCCGTTCGTAATTATATTCATTGGTGACTTCACCGGTCTCCTGGTTAATGAAGAGTTCATCACCGGTTTCCGGATCGATGCCGACCCACTCGACCAACCGCCATGCTCCGATAGGGAATCCTTCCTGGGCGAAGTTGTTTCCATAGTTTTCACCGGCAATGATTTGTCCCTGGATGTCCAGGATTTCGTTATAGTTTCTGGCCAGGTTCAGGTCTGTTTTCCATTTGAATTTTCCGGTCAGGTTGTTGGAGGTCAGGAAGAACTCGATCCCTCGGTTCATCATTGACCCAACGTTACGGGTGACGTTGGATGATCCACTGGTTTCAGGGATATTCACTCGTAGCAGCATGTCAGTAGTCTGTTTGTAGTACCAGTCGAATCCTCCGGAGATTCTTCCTTCGAGGATTCCCCAGTCGAGTCCTGCATCAAACTGCCGCACTTTTTCCCATCCAAGGAAAGGATTAGCGATGTTCCCTGTGCCGATGCCGGATTCGTTGTAATACTGTGTGGCATAATAGGTTCCATAATAGCTATAGTTACCGATAGCGGCGTTTCCGGTCATTCCGTAGGAGCTTCTGAGTTTAAGGAAGGAGAGTACCGGAACTCCGAGCATGAATGATTCATCGGTAATGATCCAGCCCACGGAAACTGCGGGGAACCATCCAAACCGGTTCTCTTGACCGAATCTGGATGAGCCGTCTCGTCTGATGCTCAGGGACAGCAGGTATTTATCCTTGAAGGCGTAATTGGTTCTAGCGAAATAGGATACAAAAGAGTATCCACCTTCATAGGCGTAGCCATTCTTTTTAGTACCGCTGCCCGGGTTAAAGAGGGTAGGGCTGGCGAGCTGTTCAGCCGAAAACTCGGCATCATACTGATAGCTTTTTTCGGCTGACATACCGATCATGGCATTGACTTCATGATTTTCGGCGAATGTATGATCGAAGCTGAAGTAGTTGTTGGTGTACCAGTTGTTTACTGATACCCTGCGATCCTGTGCCCAGTCCACTTCCTGGGTGAGGGTTCCGATCCATCGGTACTCTCGCTGGAAGAGGTTAGTGAGAGCATATTCTGAGCGGAATTTCAGCCAGGAGGCTAATTTATATTCGCCAAAGAGATTTGCCATGATGTTGGTAGCGTCCTGAACATGTTTGGTATTACTCTCAAAGGCCATCGGGTTGGTGCCGCTTCTTGGGGCGAAGAAATTCCCTGCCGAGTCCATCACCGGCATAATGGGAAGGCTTCTGGACTGTGCTGTTCCGAGGCCTCCTGCCCAAGAGGTTTGGACGCGGTTATTTTTAAAATTGGAGTACGTCATTTTCGCTCCGATCGTCAACCGGTTTGTTGCCTTGTGTATCAGGTCGATATGACCAGATGCGCGGCTAAATGCGTTATTGATGATGACTCCTTTGTCATCGCGATAGGTCAATCCGGCATAGAAGGTTGTTTTCTGGCTGCCGCCTCTGATGTTAAAGCTTCCTTCCTGGACGAATCCGGGCCGGAGCATCTCATCGATCCAGTCGGTATTGGTGTTCTCTGCGATTTCGCGTGTAATTCCAAAGGGGAGACCATCATAGAATTCCTGGTAGTTCCCTGAGGTATCTTTTCCTGAGTTAGCCCAGGCCATTTTGGCCATCTGGAGGTATTCTGGACCGGACAGCAGGTCGAGTCGTTTAGTCACATCCGTTACGCCGGCATAGTAGCTGGCGTTGATCTCGGATTTTCCTTCCTGGCCGCTTTTGGTTGTGATCAGGACGACTCCGTTGGCTGACCGTGATCCGTAGATAGCAGCAGCCGAGGCATCTTTCAGGATCTCGATGGATTCGATATCAGCCGGGTTAATGAGGGCGAGGGCGTTGGTTCCGTCGCCAAATCCTGAAGCTCCATAATCACCAGCGATCATCGGTACGCCGTCGATCACATAGAGCGGCTGACTGGAAGCGGAGAGGGAGGAGGTACCTCGGACGCGGATAGTCACTGGTGCTCCGGCCAGCCCGTTATCGGAAGTTACCTGTACCCCGGATGACCTTCCCTGCAGAGCGGCTTCGAAGGAAGGTACTGAGATATTCGCGATTTCCTGTGCTTTGATACTAGAGATAGAGCTGGTGATGCTTCTTTTTCGGTTGGTTCCGAATCCGACCACCACCAGTTCTTCCATATTCATGACATCAGTTTCCAGAACCAGGTTAATGATAAGACTCTGATTTTCAATGGAAATGTCGCGGGTAATGGGT
>JALOBM010000166.1:0-2714 GCA_023228285.1 Candidatus Cloacimonadota bacterium
AGATATGGTAGATGTGTTTGCGGACTTGAAAAACGACACAATATCATCCTTGTGCCGCTGCAGCTATCTAGAATTATGACATTACAATATGAACTCTGTATAAATCCTTATGGATTGAATGGTTCCCTGATTCAGTTTTAACGCCGGCTCTCCATGAATCATCTTTATGATACCCAGCTCTTTACTACAGTTCGGACAAAACGGCCGGCTGAAATTTTCCACCTGTTTCAGACCCAAGTTATCTTCGCTTAATCGCGAGATCAGTACTTTAGTCAATCGTCCCTTGCCTGCCTTGAAATAGCAAAAAAGCAGAAAACCGCATCGGCAATGAATATCGATTATCTTTCCGGTTCTCATACCTGAACGATAGGCCAATCATTTCGCTGGCAAGAGGATGCTTACCCTGGTTCCCTTACCCTGAGTACTATCTATCTTTATGCTGCCTTTCATCTTCTTTAGGGAGTCTCTGCACAATACCAGACCCAAACCTACGCTTCCATCCAGTTTACTGCGGGCAATTCCCTGGCCCTTCCGCAGGTCTTTCAATGCCGTAGCATCCATCCCTATTCCGTTGTCCTCGACCACTATCTCAACCTTACTCTTTTGAGCTTTGGCATAGACATCTACTTTGCCATTATCGCCAGTGAACTTCATTGCGTTATTCAAGAGATTACGCACCAGTATTTTCAATAGATCCGCATCTACTCTGGCATACATCTCCTCGGTCTGGGGTGAAAAACTCAGTTTGATCTTTTTCTGAAGGGCCATAGGCTGATATATTTCCATTACAGAATTAAGGATTGGCACGATGTTCTGCATTCCGATACTGGTGTGGAAGCTCATGTTCTGTCGTTGTAAGCGAATCCCATCCAGCATTTCATTGATTAGCTTCACGATGCTGTCACTGCTTCGCTTCATGCTTTGCAATATTTCGTCATGTTCCTCGGGGGGAAAATCGCCGCTATTTATCATAGCCAGCATTCTGCTAAAATTAGTTATTGGAGCCCGCACATCGTGGCTAATCACAGATATCAGCCAATTTAACACTTCCACGTTTTCTGCCAGGCTCTTGTTGACTACTTTCAATTCTCTTGTGGATGCGCTGATGATGCTGTTCTTGGTCTTGAGCTCGTTATTTTGCTCCAAATACTTCCGCGCTTGTTCTTCGATCTTGCCCCGGTAATATTCTGCTTCCTTTTTGCTTATCGTTGTCTTAAGCAGGCTATCAAGTTTGTTTTCCAGAATACTGTTGTTCTTTTCAGAGTATTCAAAAGCCTTCTGATGATCTCCCATCGCCGCATATACCTTGGCATACATAGATGTGATCTTTGAGTAGTTTTGCATCACATTCAAGGCATTTTCGATCTCTGATGCTTCCTCTAGTTTTGCCAGGCTCTCAGGCAGATCGCCCATCTTGTAATACAGCGATGCCTGATTTATCAAACAATTCGCGAGAGCTGAGTCACGTCGTAGCTTCTGATACCATTGCTCCCCCATTTTATAATACTTCAGAGCTTCTTCCAGATTACCGGAAGCCTCGTAAATAAAGCCAATATTGTTGTAACTGATACCCAAACTTTCTTCAGGGAGATGCACCTTGCGCAGATTTAAAGCGTCAAAAGCATATTCTAAAGCTTTATTATATTCCTTTAGTTCCACGTAAGCCAAGGCGATATTTCCCAAGGTCTCAAACTCCCGCCTTACGCTTTTGAATTTTCTGCTCAAATCGAGCGTTTCCATCCAATACTTCATGGCTTTCTTAGGATATCCCATCTTCTCATAAGACGCCCCAAGGTTTAGCAGCGGTTCCATCCTACGCTCCGGCATGCCATGCTTATCTGCCAATTCCATTGCTTGATACGCATAGTGAATGCAGTCATGATACTCTCCGATAATGCCATATGCTACACAGATATTATTGTACAGGTTCAGCTTCATATCTATGTCTTTCTCGTCCTCCAGCAGACCGTGCCACATATCCAGAGCTTCTCGATACAGATCTTGCATGGCAAGCGTGATGGCAAGGTTGGCTTTAGCCTTCCTGATATAACGTGTAAACACTTGAGCTTCGGGTGAATTGAGGATCGCCTTCAGATACTCGGCAGATTTCTTCACTTCTGCATTACGACCGTGAACCTCGCCAAGCTTCATCATCAATGAATACTTCAATTCGAGATCAGAGGAAAAATCGTATTTCTTCAGATATTCCTTGATCTTTACCATGGCCTTTTCCGCCTCAACATTATGCATCTCCACCAAGTTATCCCGCATGTCTACAAGGGCTTTCCGGTCATGGTCAGTCAGTTGGATAAAGTCTTTTTTCTTCATTACTAAGATATTAATCTCCGAAAAATATTTGTCACTACTTATTGTTCAACATTTTTTATGCCGTATTTATGTAAACTCCAAAATGCCGAAATCTCCCAGAAAATGAATTCTTCTGTAGAAGAATATCCACAATCAATGACAATCGATTCCAGCTTTTTTTGTCGCACACATGCATCTATATACAGCTAAAGCAGCTTTCCGTTGCGCCATCGTAATGGCTTCAATCAGTGATATAATTATCGAATCTCAACTTGTTATCCTAAGGATATTGAAGAATTTTTTGCTAAACTGTATTACAAAATAGAAATCTGATGTACTCGTTTGACTACAAATCATTCCATGGAACCTAATCGCATGGCTCGCAATATGATATTGAAGGCATTCCC
>JALOBM010000166.1:2724-3007 GCA_023228285.1 Candidatus Cloacimonadota bacterium
GGCAAATCAAAATTAGGCTCAATTAAAAAAATGGGGGAATGCCAGTTGTTTTTTTAAGGCATTCCCCCAAAAAATCGAGTTCTCATGTCTATAATAGCAATTAAAGATATGATGTTAGCCATTGCAGATGTCCAGGTATTTCATTTTTCAGATTTGCCACATTCGCTTCAAAATCGGGTTCATGGTAATACAGATTTGCCGTTGTAATCACCTCAGGGGCTCATGCACAACAAAAATGACTACGTGTGTATAGCTTTACTGGGTCAGAATTTCGTGGCTTTTT
>JALOBM010000167.1 GCA_023228285.1 Candidatus Cloacimonadota bacterium
GGACTACAGAGCAGGCTTTCGGCGAAAAGCTGCATACATATACTATCGTGGATGCCATTAACGACAGCAATGTCCTGCCCTTCAGGATAGATTTCATAAATACCATCAAGATGCCCGACAATATAGATGACAAAAAAGTTTATACCATTGACCGTGAAAAAGCTCTGGCGGACCCCAGGCGGATAAGGGAGGTAGTTTCATATGTCCTGGATCACTTTGACCAGAAGACGAAAAGAAGCAGCTTTTATACTTTCACCGCGAAATGGGAAGAACAGGACAAGGATGACCGAAAGGGCAGGATAGAAAAGCGTGATACAAGGCGATTGGCGGGCTTCAACTCCATATTCGCGGCCGCTTCGATCCCGATGGCAATGAAGTATTATGCCGAATTCAAAAAGCAGACAGAGGCAAAAAAGCGTAAGCTTGCCTTGGCCACTATCTTCAGCTTCAGTGCCAACGAGGAAGAGCCGGAAGGCCTGCTGCCCGATGAAGATTTCAACATTGAAAACCTCGACCAGAGTTCAAGGGATTTTCTCGATTCTGCTATAAGAGATTACAATGCCGTTTTTAACACAAATTACGATACATCTTCGGATAAATTTCAAAACTACTACAAAGACCTTTCACTGCGAATGAAAAACAGGGAGATAGATATCCTGGTCGTGGTCAACATGTTCTTGACCGGGTTTGACGCAACCACGCTGAACACTTTATGGGTAGACAAGAACCTGAGACAGCATGGGCTGATCCAGGCATTCTCTCGGACAAACCGCATCCTTAACAGCGTCAAGACATTTGGAAACATCGTCTGCTTCCGTGACCTGAAGGATGAGACAGACAAAGCGATCGCCCTCTTTGGCAACAAGGACGCAGGTGGGATCGTGCTTCTCAAGACATTCGATGAATACTACAACGGATATGAAGATGACAAAGGACATAAGCCTGGGTATGAGGAACTGATCAACGAGCTTGCTGAGCAGTATCCGCTGGGCCAGCCCATTGTGGGAGAAGAATCCCAGAAGGAATTTATCCGCCTATACGGGGCCATCCTTCGACTGAGAAATATCCTTACATCTTTTGATGATTTTGACGGAAAGGAAATACTTTCAGAAAGGGACTTCCAGGACTATCAGAGCGTTTACATAGATATGTACCAGGAATTCAGAAAAGGCTCAGAAGCAGACAAGGAAAGCATCAACGACGATATTGTTTTCGAGATCGAACTGATCCGGCAGATAGAGGTAAATATCGACTACATCCTCATGCTTGTAGCCAAATACCAGCAGTCCAACTGCAAGGACAAGACCATCCTCACGACCATAGACAAAGCCATCAATTCAAGTATTGAGCTTCGCAGCAAGAAAGAGCTCATAGAGCGTTTCATAGAACAGATCAACGTCTCGTCAAAAGTGGACGATGACTGGCGTACGTTCCTGGACGAAAGCAAGGAAGAAGAGATCTCCGCGCTGATAGAGGAAGAAAAGTTAAAACCGGAAGAGACCCGCCGTTTCATTGCCAACGCTCTGCGCGACGGAACGCTAAAGACGACCGGCACGGCAATTGACAAGATCATGCCCCCGGTATCAAGGTTCGGTGGATCCCGAACAGAAAAGAAACAAGGCATAATAGAAAAGCTGCTGTTATTCTTCGAGAGGTATTTGGGGTTGGTGTAGGCAGGCATAAAATTATGGTAAGTAGTTTCCTCGGGCTACTTATTTGAGTAACATGGAGGTGTTGCTATGGCTTATCCGGAATGTGTGCTGAAGCATAAAGCAAAAGGAACTCATCATTGTAAGAAATACAGCAGAGAAAAAACAGAAGCTATTTCTCAAGCAGAATGGCTATTGTCATTGAATCGTCTGAATATGGTTTTCCTGCAACATCGCTGTATATTTGGAGCATACGGAAGCCAGCCTCCGCTGCTTCTGCCATCAGGCTGTCCGTTGTAAAACAATGATTCCAAATATTATAGATACTGGTTTTGCTCTGTGTTATTACAACTGACCGGTTTAAGGTTGTATGATCCTGATACTTTCGGTTTAAATTGAAGCAGTAGTATCTTTCCGCACTCCAAAACCCTCCGTCGTGCATTTCCCATGTCTGCTTCTCTTCAAATGATTCATAGTGCCTGACAGAACAGACATCAAGCAGGAATTTTCCTCCGAGGTTTAATCTGTCATACACCTTTTTCATCAGCAGTTTCCTGTTGTCTTTCGACAGGGCTCCATAGTCGCAGTATATCAGCGTCACAAAATCAAAAAAAGTCTGTATTTCCATTTTCAGATAATCGTCGCAAATGTAAGTAATAGAGAGTTTATGCGTTCTTGCGATGTTTCCGGCGTATTCGATTGAGCGTTTTGAAAAGTCCACTCCTATGACTTCATAACCTGCCCTGGCAAACTTTTCGGCGTAAAGTCCAGGGCCGCAGCCAATGTCAAGCAATTTGGGGTATTGAGTAGCAGGAACAGTTTCACTGATCCAATTGAGGGAACGTTCTATAAAATCAGGCTTTCTGCTTGCGAGTTCCACATTTGGGTCCAGATGGATTTCCAGCAGTTTTTTTGAAATATGATCGTCTTTCCAAAAGATCGAGGTGCCTTCAGCGTATATGGTAGGAGGTTTCATGTGTTTTTCCATAAAATCAAACATATTGGCTCTCCTTTGCACATTTGATCTCCAACGACAGGAGGTTGTCTCCTCTTCAGCTTGATTATATCAATAATAATGAAATGTTCATCTGCCTCGCGGAATATTTTTCTACATAAGTTCTACATATTGTTCTGATAGGATTACTTCGTAATAGACATGTCAGAAGAAAAGACAGGGGACAGATCATATGAAAAAAGAGAAAATTTCAAAATCACAGGTGTTAATGATCATCTTTATTGTTGCCATTGCAGCATTCGCGTTTTACATAGGATCTCCGTGCCATTAAAAGGGAGGCATTTTTTAATGGACAGATCGGTTACTAAAAAAGTAAAGATTAGCGGAATGACATG
>JALOBM010000168.1 GCA_023228285.1 Candidatus Cloacimonadota bacterium
CAGGACCTGGATCCCGGCTCGCCGTGAATTTGCGGCACCTATACCACGGAGAATTTGCCTGACTAAGTCATGTGGAAAATTAACGTTTTTAAGTTTTAGTAGAGACCCGATTAAAAATGATCAGCCGGGCAAATAAGACCCCGAGATTCAAGTTGTCGCAAAAATTGCGACAAGTGAGATTGGTTTAATTTTTGTTTATAACACCTCACATATAAGGGTTTACGTGTTATAATTAAACTAAAGGTGGGAGGTGGCGGAATGGAGCTATTTTTGAAATTGCTTCGGCACGGGTGTTTTTCATACAATGACGTTGTTAAACTGACAGGGAATAAAAAAACTGCCGATTCTTTTTTGCTTCGGTATAAATCTAAGGGTTTGATCCTCTCCGTAAAAAAGAACCTCTATGTCGCGATAAGCCCCGAAACCATCGCACCTGCCGCGACACCGTTTGAGATAGCTCCCTGCATCAATGAGCATTCATACGTTTCACATCATTCTGCCTTTACATATTACGGCATGGCGAATCAAGTCTCTATGCAGCTATACGTATCCTCTCCAGCCCGTTTCAACAACTTTGAATTCAACGGTACTGCCTATGTTTACGTGCATCATAACATCAATTCCGGCATTGTATCGCCAACACCCCGTGTACGTATAACAGACCTGGAGCGCACTATTTTGGACAGTATAAAGGATTTTACCAAAATTGGCGGACTTGAGGAATTGTTGCGCTGCCTGCTTATGGTTACTTTTGTGGATGATGCTAAATTGCTTTTTTACCTGACGGAATACAACAATCAGTTCCTTTATCAAAAAACGGGATACATTCTCTCTCATTACCGGGAAGAAATGAAGTTAAGCTCTGAGTTTTTTGATGAATGCAAAAAGAAGATAGGGCAAAGCAAACGTTATCTATATCCGGAACTCAAAAAAGACAAGGCCGCATCTTATAGCCGTGAATGGGGACTGTGTGTTCCGACCGATTTGTTGAAAATTATTGACGAAGGCGGAGATGAGATTGTTTAACTACACGAAAAAAGACTTGGACCAAAGAGCGACAGAACTGAACTTTGTTGCTAATACACTGGAAAAAGTACTCCGCCTGGCGGATATCCTGAGATTTCTCAATGCAAACATACTGACACGAAAAATTCTGGCCCTGAAAGGCGGAACCGCGATCAACCTCACAATATTTGACCTCCCGAGGCTATCGGTAGATATTGACTTGGATTATGCGGTAAATGATTCAAGAGAAGAAATGATGGAAAGACGGGAACTGATAACGGAGGATATTAAGAAATACCTGTCAACTGAAAACTATACTCTTACTCCCAGAAGTAAATCACGACATAGTCTCGACTCGTTTGTCTTTGCTTACAGAACACTCAGCGGATCGACTGACAACATCAAAATAGAAATAAACTATTCTCTTCGAGCACATATTTTCGATGTTGAGGAACGGCCAATAGTTGCGAGAGCTATTGTTCCCGGTTTCAGTGTGAGTTCCCTTGCCGTTCTTGAAATCTTTGCCGGTAAGATAAACGCCCTCCTGAGCCGTACTGCACCAAGAGACCTCTACGATGTTTACAACATGATCAAGTCCGGTTTTTTTCAAGAAAAGAACGAACGAGAGATGCTGCGTAAAGCTGTTGTTTTCTATCGCGCGATTTCACAGAAAGAAATTAATGAAGAATTAGCCTTAGATCATCTGAACCGGATCACCCCTCATCAGATTAGGACTGACCTAATCCCTGTTATACAAAATGGAGAGGTGGTGGCACTGGAAAAAATCCAAAAGACGGTTCGTTCTTTTATGTCAGAATTAATGATTTTGACAAACGTGGAACGTGAATTTATACGGTTATTTAGCGCGAAAGAATACAGGCCGGAACTATTATTCAATGACGACACTATTCTGGAAAGAATACGTCATCACCCCATGGCGATCTGGAAAATGCAGGAACATAGTTCCTAGAATAAACACAGAGGGCCAGACCTACATAATTGACTGAAAGCTATTTATTTTGGTGGTCCATATTTCCCCCCTCCAACAGTAGTTGTTTGTATTTTAATAATCATTGGGGATTTTTGTCTTTCGGTCGTGAAATGACTTGTGTAGTTGCCATGTGTAGGTAATAAAATATTTGAGATGTCGCAAAAAATGAGACAAGTGATAGATTCCCAACTGTCGCATTTTTTGCGACAGTTGGTTTAAGACAAGTTTTTGTCTATGGTGGATGCGTGTGGCCTAAATGAGGCTGTGTTCATAAAATATAGTTATAGACTGGATTCTAAGCCGCTGGATCCCCATTATGTGGCATGGGACGTGCCACGTGAAACTGCCGTGAGATCTTCGGCGTGAAACAATTGTGAAGCGGTGGTGAAACAGTAGTTTAATGCAAAAATACCAGTCATAGACTAGATTATAAGACGTTGGATCCCGGATCTCAGAACACACTCCAAATAGATAAAGGAGCTTAGCTTCTAACAACCGTTTCACTATTGTTTCACGCGACAGGTTTTCGTCGCAGTTTCACAATTGTATAGACATACGGGAATGACGGAGAAAAAGCTAGCCAGGAGACTCCGGCGGAGAATTTGCAGCTATGACCTGGCTGCGGTGAATTCGCGACGTCAGTCGCTGGTGAATTTGCATCGCTTCGCATCGCGTTGAATGAGGACTTAAATATTTAATTCTCCGCCAGATGTTTTTCTGGCAAATTCACCGGTTGATGGACGGGACCAGATCATTATAGATCACGACCTGATTCCGACCATTGTTCTTGGCTGCATACAACGCTGAGTCAGCGGCATTTTTTAACATTTCCAGGTCGGCATTCTCCGGATCTGTACATACGACCCCGCAGCTGAGAGTGACACGTTCATCGTTTGCGGTCCGGAGCGGGCAGGATTCCATTTGAGTACGCACAGCTTCACATATCCTGTAGGTTTCTTCTGTGCTGCAGCCCTCGAATAA
>JALOBM010000169.1 GCA_023228285.1 Candidatus Cloacimonadota bacterium
CCCAGAACCATGATAAGCCATCTCATGATATCATCCTTTTGTATCAGATTCAAATCTCAATGTTATTATATTACTCATTCTCTTATTCGCGAAGCTCTTGTCGATTCTCATTTGGCGTAGCACCCATTCCGCGAGATCTGCGTAATCTGCGTGAGGTCTATCTATTAGACTACCAATTCTCATTTAGTTCGATCTTGCCCTCTTTACCAGTATATTCCACACACCCTTCCAGAAGTACTTCCAGTCTGTCGCCAGTGGCTTTTCAAGCTTTTGCATCAGGTAGCGGCGTTCAGACTCCACTATCTCATCGAAGGTACCGGGCATATCCGCATAGAAGGGTGGTAGCAGCCCCGGTTTAACCTTAAGCCTTAGCTCTTGCATATCAGGTGGGTAGAGGCTAAAGTAATGCTCACTAAGCGCTCGCACTCCCACCAGAGATAGCTCTCCAGCAAAGAAATTCAGGAACTGCGGTAGTTCATCTATCCACAGCTTGCGCATGATCTTACCCCAGGATGTCACCCGGAAATCGTCCTTGAATTTACCGCCTTCCTGCAGATTGTTCGTTGCATGCACATATGCTTGCAGATACTCGCTATAGGGGTGCATTGTGCGAAATTTCTTTACATATATCGTATTCCCGTTCAACCCCTTACGCTTCAGGCGGATCAAAGGTCCGTAGGTGGGATTTGTGTCTTCCTTGGGCTCTCGGCTTTTTCGCAGGATAAAGTGCATCATGCCACCAATTTCGCGCTTGTGAATCAGGTCAAATCCGCAAAAATAGAGGCGCCCCATAATCTCCGTCTCCGATAACGCGCGGTTGTGCCCCTTGGTCAATGCGAAATACCAGCCTTGCAAGACCGGCAGCTTCGGCATCACACGTCTGAAGAGGAAATCCAGGAAGTATAACACTCTGCCCAGATATGGTGTGAATCGCTGGTAATAGTCGTGCTTTCGCTCGGTGATGGTCTGTCCTTTGCAGATGAATACTCCACCCGGTGCCAGCATTTGATTCACCCGGATGAAATAAGCGTTCAAGCGCCGAAAATCGTTGATCTTGTGCAAATTTATGAATAGATGACGGCTGCTCTCCGGTTCATTTTGGATATTGAAGAGAGTTTCGCTATCCAGCACCAAAGTCTTTGCCCGGCTGAAGCGGCTGATATCCACAAAGTCATTAATGAAGCTCAGTAACTCATTATTCTCGCCCAGATAGTCCTTGAATAGTGCCACCATGATGCTGTCCTCGGGAATGGCGGTGGCAAAGGGCGGGATATAAGCTTCACTGGAGATCGTCGGGATCTGTAGCTGCTCTTCCAGGTAGAATTTCGGGCTTTGCAAGTTTTCCATCTCTTTGGAGCGGGTAAGCAGCCTGGTGGAGGCAAAAGCGCTATTTTCTTTGCGAAAGCGGAATGCGTAGTACAATCCGATAAAGATAAAGAGCTCGATCGCCCCCACAGTGAGGATGGTGCCCAATACGATGTATCTGGAATAGTGAAATTTGCCGAATATGTACATCAGGATCAAGATACCCAAAATGGCTACGGTATTGCACTTGAACATACGCCTCAGCAGTTCAGCGCCGTTGTCGATGGTCTTCAGCGAGTATTTCAAGCCCCACACGCCAGAACCTATCCAGATGATGGTAAAGGGGATCAGCGAACGCCAGTAATTTGCGATAATCACTCGAGTCCCATTGCGCATCTTTGCGACAAATAGAAAGGAAAACAGCACAATGAGGATGTCCAATAAGAAAAAACCCCATTTCCCAAGCTTATCTTTCTCCCATTTACTCCCCAAAGCTAAAAACCTACCTCTCAAAACGCACATAATCACCTACCTGCGGTTTCAAAAACCTACCCAAATAAAGATTCGGCTATAAAGCCACAAAAAATCCATTTTAACAAATGCATTCCTTTCCCAATAACATCCTTTCTGTATATAAACTTACATATTGCGGGATAAATAAAAGCTCACAGAAGAATTGTCAACCACTTTTTTGAATGTCTGTTCTTCCTTAGTTCGTATTTTTTTGGTTACTTAGTGCTGCGGTGCTGCGTGTGGGTTCGATACGTCGCCTTCACCCCAAACCTTCGCTCGCTCAGCTTTGATGACCCCAATCGTATCGATAGCGGCCGGAGGTCGCCTCAAATGAAGAATGAAGAAATGAATGATGATTAATGACAGTGCTTCGCACCGGTTGAATGCTTCATGCGTTCCGCGGTTGAACGTTCCGCTTCGCTTCACTGTTGAACAGCGCTGCGCGCCTGTTTATCGGCCTTCGGCCTGTTGAATGCACAGGCTACGCCTTCGCGGTTGAAAGACTAAGTGATAATCTGTGATAATCTGTGTCAATCTGTGGACAGAAGCAAAACGGCAAGATGCCGTTTCCACATTGTTGCTGGTTTCCTGGATAAATTCCGGTTATTTATCCCCAAAATCGGGTTAATCTGTTACATCAGTCAGATCTGCGTTCTATTGCCCAATCTGCGTTAAATCCGCGTAATCTGCGTAATCTGCGTGCTATTGTACCTCGTGCCTCTGGCCCGTTCTTGTAACCTCGTGCCCCTGGCGCGTCCAAATCTGCGTTAATCTGTGTAATCTGCGTGCTAACCCTTCAATCCCACCGCATCCGTACAACTATCCGATCCACCATTCTGCCGTGTTTCAACTTCCTACCCAGATCCTTTATGCCACTTATCTTTATCTTCGGATTTATCTTCCGGAAGCTACCATCTGTCCCTCGCATCAAGTAATCCACCCTACGGCCGTATGCCTTGAAATACACGATATCTTTATCTCGTAGATCCATATCGGTATCGCAGCGGATTTCCATTTTGCGATAGTTCCTTACTTTCCATAGCAGCCTGTTATCTATACCCAATGGTCGGTTATAAGGCGCGCATACATTGATTTTGAAATCCAGATTAGTCAGCAGTATATTCTGATATCTCAACCAGGCCCGCTCTT
>JALOBM010000170.1 GCA_023228285.1 Candidatus Cloacimonadota bacterium
GAATACTGCTTCTTTGACGAAGCGTACTGGAGATAGTTATTTGAAATAACGGATAGAGTACGGCCAAGTTTGACCTCGGCGCCTGTCTTTTCATTACCTGTTTGGTGGGAGGACGGGCGCCACTCCATATAATGGTAGATTGGAGAAATTTTTAATGAGCACAACAGATATCTCTTTTATCATAATCTGCACGATCTTCGTCTTTTTTATGACCCCGGGGCTGGCAATTTTTTATGGTGGCTTAGTCAGACGTAAAAACATGGTTGGAATAATGGAACAAAGCTTTATATCCATAGGAATAACAAGTATTTTGTGGGCTATATTGGGTTTTTCTCTTGCCTTTGGCAAAGACATCAACGGAATAATTGGCGACGCTTCATTTTTTTGTATGATGGGCGTAGAAATTGCACCTCATGTTTCAATCGCTTCAAACATCCCATTTGTCCTATTCTTTGTATTTCAACTTGCGTTTGCAATAATCACACCGGCACTTATATCAGGAGCAATAGCGGAAAGGACCTGTTTTAAAGCGTATGCAATTTTCATTGGAGCATGGCTGCTTTTTGTTTATTCACCTGTAGCTCATTGGGTCTGGGGCGGCGGGAACCTTGCTCAAAAAGGGGTCCTGGATTTTGCCGGCGGACTTGTAATACATTTAACAGCAGGAGTCTCAGCAATAGCTGCTGTTATTATTATCGGTCCCAGAAAAGAAATAAATAACACCCCATGCAACATGGGATACGTGTCTATTGGCGCCGGAATACTATGGGCAGGCTGGTTTGCATTCAACGGAGGAAGCTCTCTTGCTGCTAATACCACAGCTGCTATTTCTGTAGCAAATACATTGATGGCAAGTTCTTCCGGTATGTTTGGCTGGCTGCTTATCGGTCGTCTATTCTCTGAAAAAATGACTCTCTTGGATATATTTTTTGGCGGAATAGCCGGATTGATCATAATAACTCCAATGGCAGGCTATGTTGACTTGTGGTGCAGCTTACCGGTGGGTTTTATCGGAGGCATAGTTTGTTGGTCCGCGGTTCGCTTTAGAAGCTCCAGAGGATGGGACGATACCCTTGACGTATGGGCACTTCATGGCGTTGGCGGAGCCTTTGGGGTAATTCTTACCGGTGTATTTGCAAATCCGCTTCTGGCACCTGCGGCAGGAATTCTGTATGGGAATACATCCCAGCTTGTTATACAAGCATTAAGCGTCATTCAGGTATCAACTTATTCTTTTATCACAACTATGATACTGTTGCGCATTATTGCATTATTTACACCACTGCGTCTTAGCGAAATAGATGAAAAACTTGGTCTTGATAGGCTTCAGTGTTAGAAAACAATACAATATAAATGTAAAATAAGGGGAGGAATAAAAATGGCTGGTTCAATGATGAAAAACGAGGGCAGAACCTTTGAAGCCCGAGAGCCTAAAGAGGTGTTTTCGTGGGGATACACCCCTGCAAAAGTAAAAAGAGGCTATGCCGGAGGATACCTGAAGGTAGACCTTTCTTCTGGAAAAATATCAAACTCTGAAATAACCGAGCAGGACAAGGAGATATTTGTAGGGGGCAGGGGGCTTGGACTCAAGTCCCTCTGGGAAAGGCTCAAGCCCGGAATGAAGTGGAATGATCCTGAGGTTCCTATAATAGTTTCTGGTGGTCCCATCTGCGGTATCACACAATATCCGGGTACTGGGAAATCACTAGTGGTGTCACTTTCACCGATGACCGGGGTGCCTATCGATTCAAATGTCGGAGGTCACTTTGGTCCGCTTCTCAAAATGTCCGGCTGGGATGCCATTGAAATAACAGGTAAATCAGAAAAGCATGTAATTCTTTACATTGATGGAGATAATGGGAAAGTCTCAGTTTTTGAAGATTTCATAGATTCAGTTGACTCGCACATTATATGCGAAGATCTTACGGATCATTTTGGGAAAGTACACGAGAAAAAACATCATGTTGCAGTTATCTGTACAGGCAGAGCGGGGAAAACAAGTCCCATGGCGATGCTCAACTTCTCCATGTACGACATCCCGCGTAAAGGCGTAAGGATGAAACAAGCAGGACGCGGCGGGATAGGGATGGTCCTTGAGGACAAAAACATCAAGGCCATAGTTGTCAGGACCTCAAAGCCAATTGGCAATTTTAACGATCCAGCCGACGAAAAGACACTGAACGAGCTCGGACAGAGAGTTCATAAAGAATGCTTTAAACTTGACAGAGGTTATCTGAATATGAGAAGAGTTGGGACTCCGCAACTTGTTAAGTACTGCAATGCCGTACACCTCCTTCCTGTCAACAACTACAAATACGGCAGCCACCCCGAATCCTGGAAAGTAGCAGATTCGATCTGGGAAAAACTTTTCTCCCAGGATAAGCCTGACGGATGCTGGTATGGATGCACAATGCAGTGCGCCAAATCTGTTTCAGGATTTGAACTAAAAACAGGTCCCTACAAAGGACATCATGTTCTTGTAGACGGCCCTGAATACGAGACGCTTGCTGCCGTAGGTCCCAATTGCGGCATATTTAACACCAGCCACATCCTTGAGATGAACTTCTACCTTGACACCTATGGGATGGACTCCATTTCAGCGGGAACAGGCATGGCATTCATTATGGAATGCTACGAAGCCGGAGTTATCGATAAGGAAAAAACAGGCGGGCTTGAACTTCACTTCGGCAACCAGGATGCAGCGCTCGAACTTCTCCATCAGATGGCAGATGGAGTCGGTTTCGGCGCTATAGCAAACAAGGGCATCCGTTATATGAAAAAATACTTTGAAGAGAACTATGGAGCCGACTCCAAATTCCTCCACGACATAGGGATGGAAAACAAGGGACTTGAATATTCTGAGTATGTAACGAAAGATACCCCTGCCCAGTGGTCGGGATACGCAATGGCAAACAAGGGCCCGCAGCACGACGAGACCTGGATGATGGGTAT
>JALOBM010000171.1 GCA_023228285.1 Candidatus Cloacimonadota bacterium
GCTTTCTTTGTATTCCCTGACATTCCTCTCAAGCGAGTTGCCGTGGTATATCCTCGGGCTGTCGATATCATGAAGCAGCATGTTTGTGATAGAGAGAAGGTATGGAAGAGGTTTCTTTTCTATGCCGTAGATACTGTTGTTGTAAAACTCCCTGTCTTCAATGGTATTTATCTGTGGCTCAAGGAGCTTCAATGTAGAGGTCAAAAATCCTCCCGTTCCGCAGGCAAAATCGGCAACATGCTCACCCAGTTTCGGATCGAGCATCCTGACCATGAAATCAGTGACGGCCCTGGGGGTATAGAACTCGCCTGCATTTCCTGCACTTTGCAGGCTCTTCAGTATCGTCTCGTAGATATCACCAAAAGCATGGCGCTCGTTGTATTCATCAAATTCAATGCCATCGATGACATTGATGACCTTTCTGAGCAGTACGCCGTCTTTCATATATTGGTTGCTGTCTTCAAAGACAGCTTTAACTATTGATTTCTTCATCGGTGTTTTTTCTGTAATTTTGAGTTCCTTTAACGCAGGGAAGAGTTTGTTGTTTACAAAGTCAAGAAGTCCCTGGCCTGTAAGTGCTTCTCCGTCTTTATTATCTACCGCCCAGTTTCTCCACCGAAGTTCCTCGGGGAGGATCGATTCGTAGTTGTCGTCATGGAATTCCCAGTCTTCTTCTTTTGCGTCATATACTTTCAGGAAGAGGATCCACGTCATCTGTTCGATCCTCTGGGCATCGCCGTTGATGCCGCTGTCGCCCCTCATTATGTTCTGGATGGTTTTGACAAAGTTACCTATGGTCATATATTTATCTCCTCACTCTTTATGCAGCTTCGTATATTGCTCTTTCAAGTTCCTTGACAGCTTTAAGGTATCCCTCTTTGCCTCCGAACAAGTCTGCAATTTTTTTTGGGCTTCCTATACGGTCAAAGGGTGAATTATCCAATATTCTTGTGTCTTCAAGCTCACTTATTCCCTCATCCAGGTACTTTTCCAACAGGGCTGAGAGCACTTCCTGGCAAAGACCGGAATATTTGTACAGGTAGCCCTTCTTCTTAACGTGCTCAACACGCTCTCTTTTGGTTAGCGGTTTTTTGTCATAAGCTATGTGTAGGATGAGGTCAAAATCGTCAAGGTCTTTTCCGGACTCTTCTTTCAGGGCATCAAGCAATACGCCCCGGCTCTCTAGTTCTTCAATGATGGCTTTTTTCTTTTCTGAGTTTGTCCAGGCATTCAAAAATTCGTCAAGGGTGACAAACTTATCCAGAATGTTCCTCTTGCTGTAATCCTTTATGCTCTCTGTTATAAGTTTCCCATTAATATCACAGTACTGGACCCGTTCATTGATGATGGTAACAACTATGCCATTTACTCTAATTTTAGTATCAGGCTTATCTCGGAGGGATGTCCCTACTCTTGAAAGATCCTCCAATGTTTCCTGGACGTCCTCTATTTCCTGATCATCAAACAGAAGCTGGTCTGTCTGATCTTCTTTGGGGTCCCAGTTGTCCCCCCCGTCACCCGCGTCTATTACGATCACAGGTTCGCCGTCAAAATCAGGATCGGCGAATAGCCTGCAGACGTTGCGGAAGTCCATTATTGTGAAGTATTCTTTGCCGTATTCCGGATAGAGCCTTGTCCCCCGTCCAATGGTCTGCTTAAATTCGGTCATTGAATTTATATTGCTGTCAAGGACAATAAGCTTGCATGTCTTCACATCAACTCCTGTTGTAAGAAGTTTTGATGTTGTCACTACAGCAGGGTATTGTTCGTCTACATTTATAAAGTAATCCAGCTGCGCTTTTCCTTCGGGATCGTCTCCCGTGATGCGCATGATATATTTCGGATTCTCTGCAGCGAGGTCTTTGTTTTCATTTACAAGGGCTCGCCTCATCCTATCGGCATGGTCAACATCCACGCAGAAGACTATGGTTTTGCAGAAGCGTCCGTTAGCAACAAGCCATTTTGTTATGCGGTTTGCAACTGCCTGAGTTCGCTCATCGATTATGAGATTACGGTCATAATCTGTAATGCTGTATTCGCGGTCTTCAATTTCATTGCCATTAACATCAAGCTGTCCTTTGTACGGTCTCCAGCCCTCCAGATCTTTGTCCAGACCTATCCTTATTACTTTATATGGGGCAAGGAATCCGTCATTGATACCCTGTTTTAAGCTGTATGTGTAAACAGGATCTCCAAAATATGTAATGTTGCTGACATACTTGGTTTCTTTGGGAGTGGCAGTCATTCCTATGTGGATGGCTGAGCTGAAATAGTCCAGGATCCTCCTCCACTGTGATTCTTCCTTGGCACTTCCCCGATGACACTCGTCAACAATTATGAGATCGAAGAATTCAGGCTGGAATTCCCTGAATGGTTCGCTGCCGTTGTCTCCGGACAATTGGTGGTACAGGCTCATATATACCTCATACGAACTGTCGAGGGTCCTGTCATGTATCTTGGTCATGATTTTTTCTAAGGGACTGAAATCCTGCTGCATTGTCTGGTTGATAAGGATGTTGCGATCCGCAAGGTACAATACCCGCCTGACTGTTTTAGTTTTCAGCAGTTTCCAGATGATTTGAAATGCAGTGAAAGTTTTTCCGGTTCCCGTTGCCATAACAAGAAGGATCCTATGTTGGCCTTTTGCGATGGCCTCAATAGTTTTGTCTATTGCTATCCGCTGATAGTAACGGGGTTTTTTCTGAGAGAAGACATCGAAATGGTCCGGCTCTTCGATCATTCTTTCCTGTTTTTGATCAAATCCCTTTCCGGTTAGGTAACGGGCCCATAATTCATTTTCGGAAGGAAATTGATCGATAGGAAGCTCAGCCTCTGCTCCTGTAAAGTAGTCATGTTCTATAAAACCGCAGCCATTGGAAGAATAGGCAAAAGGAATATTTAAGATCTCTGCATATTCCATTGCCTG
>JALOBM010000055.1 GCA_023228285.1 Candidatus Cloacimonadota bacterium
CACTGCGAGCGTCCTTCGATTTCAGTCGCTGCACGCCATATCCTTGCTCTGACTTAATCTTGTCCATAAGAGTCTCCTTATTTCTGATAGCTTACTCCTATGGTCATATGATACAAACTTAAAATAATCAGAACAAATTAAACATAAAAACCCCGGTTCAAGCCGGGGTTTTTTCGTGAGGTAAACTTCCATAATTCGGCATTTGATACAAAATCAAATATAGCAGGATAACCCTGAGGACGGCATATCATAGCAAGGGTTCGTAGCTTTAGCAAAGCCCTTCGCAGTGTGGACACGGCATCTTGCCGTATTGAATACTCTAGCATATAGACTAGCCCTTAGTACAATGATTATTGGTTGATTCGGACACCCATCCTTTATGCCCTTTGCTTTATCTTGATATGAACCTGATATCATCGGGTTATCATCGAGTGACGATTGCTTGATAACAGCTTTATATCTGCTTCAGCACTGCTTGAAGCAGAGAGGATGCACACAGATGACGCAGATTCTATGTTTGTAATGAGTTGAACTCGGATAATACGAAAGATGGAGCTAATTCGGCAAAGACATAATTTACCCACGAAAAATACACTGCCGAATGGACTTCAACTGCTTTTGCTACACTTGATCACAGGAAGTCGAAAGAGCTGCAAAAAAATACATAATTCAAAACCTGGATAGGCTCTTTCAACTCCATATTACTTCAGTGTATTATATGGGTTAACAGATCAGATCGGCTTTGAGTAGCATCTTGTCCCAATCTATGTCGTAAACAGCAAAGGTAAAAATGTCGTTCTGCGGAATGGCATCCAGAGCCACGAATACTTGTTTGCTCCAAGGCAGCAATTCCACCCTGTACTTTCCGTTGATCACGGCTTTCAGACAGCCCTCCATAGGAGTATGGAGAAGGTACCGCTCTACATATTTGAGTACCCAGTAGCGCTCTGAACGCTGAGCCGTTTCCCTCAGAAGTAAAAGCCGTTTATCGATAACCGGAATTAGTTGATCCAGGTCATCGGTGGTAAAAGCAGGAACCTCTTTGCGAAGGAATCCCACTACCTGCATCTGGTTTACTAAATCCACAAAACGCCGGATCGGACTGGTGACATGTAAATATGCCTCTGCGCCGATACCGGGGTGAAATCCTGCTTCTGTACTCAGATAGGCTGTGCTGATTTGCCATTGCTTTTCTTCATCATAGATCTGCTTGATGTTCCGGTATAGCACTGGAATATTGTGCTTTATAGTGAAATCCGCAAGGAAGCGGTTGTATAGAATCATCATTTCTTCGATCATCCTGCGGGAGGGGCTGAAAAGATCAATTCGCTTGAACTGCAGCTCTTGGGCATCTGCTACCAGATTGTATATATATCGCTGTGCATCATTCTTTTCCACTGGTTCTCTTTGAGTATTTAGTGCGTCTGCGATGCGGAAAAGGGGCTGCCAGGCATCATGCTGCATTGCCCGATCAACATCTCTGTAGCTATAGTTTTTCATCACCCGGATGCTTGTCATCTCAATGTTGCTCTCCAGCATATTGTAATTGGTATCAAAGCGGACAAAAAGACTAAGTACAGCCTTATCTTGATTGGCATTCAGAGAAAACATACGTTCGGAGTATAGCGGGGGCAACATCGGTACTATCCCGGAAGGAAGATATAAGGAAGATATTCTGGCTTTTGCCTCTAAGAACAAAGCGTGGTTCCGGTCAAAGTAATCCGCCAAATTGCTCACGTGGATGCCCAGAAGATATCCCTCTTCATCTTTTTCCAAGCTGAGAGCATCATCAAAATCCCGGCTGCCTTCATCATCAATGCAGAATGCAGTAATGGGTTTAGTAGCGATATGAGGTGTTCTCAAACCAGTAGCCCAGTCTTCTTTGATAAATGCTATGGGCAATCCAGATTCCAACATGGGAGGATCAGGCAGGGATAACGTGTCGCCCAAAGCCTTTCTGAGCCAGGCAGGATTGATGTTCCCTGCATTCTTCAAAGCTTTGGCGAGATCGTCTATTCGCTCTCCTTGCAAGAGCAGTCGCAAATCGAGTAAAAGATCTGCCCTCAAGCCTGGATCCGGGCTCTGTTCGGGGTGATGTGCAAGTCTAATCACTGCATCTAAATATTGCTGCCTTACTTCCTGCTTCTTCATGTCTCTCAGATACTTGGCTTCGCTTTCTGGTGTGCGTCGATAATAGAGATCATGCTTTTGCAGATAGATCTGAGGATTGTCCTTCAGAAATAGTAAAAGAGCAAACAATTGGAAATCTCCGGTAATCCGATTTGCTTGGGCGATATCTTCAAAGCTCTGTCCCTCTGTGGAGACCGTAAGCTCCGGCAGTTCTTGCAATTGCAGTTGATGAACGAAATCCGCGAGGCTCTGTTCCAGAGGGGGATAGCAAGCCTTGCTGCAAAGTATTATCCTGGACGGATTGATGATCCGGTATTGCTTATCCAGCAACAGGATGTTATAGTTTTCAGCTTCCAAAGCAGCAACAAGCCCAAGGTGCAAAGAACCCTGGTCGTAAAACGCTACAGTGTGACCTACTGCTTCCTGACCGGTTGGGATTTGCTGTTTCATTTTTCTGCCTTTTACCTGCTTTGAAGTAAATGGCACCCCTGGGAAGAATCGAACTTCCGACCAACGGTTTAGGAAACCGCTGCTCTATCCCCTGAGCTACAGGGGCACTCATATCAAGATGCAAGCTTTTTGAATGGTGGAGATTCGTCAAGTTTACATTGACAAAACTCTGCTATCCGCCACTATGGCCCCATTAATGGATAGATCAAAGGAATGTCTGATATGAAAATAGCCATTGTAGGTGCCACCGGAGAGGTCGGCAGAATGATGATCAACTGCTTGGAGGAACAGAACCTGCAGCCGGAAGTACTGGATTTGTATGCTTCCGAAAAATCCCAGGGCAGTATGCTCTACTATATGGACAAACCCCTGGAAGTACAAGTTCTGGATGAAGAATCTCTCAAAAGGGATTATGATTATGTATTCTTTTCTGCCGGTGGGGGAGTGGCGCGATCCTATGCTCCCATCGCAGCCGCAGCTGGAGCGGTGGTCATCGACAATTCTTCCGCATACAGAACTGATACCGATATCCCGTTGGTAGTTCCCCAGATCAATTCGTCTCAGTTGAAAGACTATCGCGGAATCGTTGCAAATCCCAATTGCTCCACCATACAGATGGTATTGCCATTGGCAGTTTTAGACCGGGCTTTTGGGCTTCGCAAAGTGATCGTATCCACTTATCAGGCAGTATCGGGCAGCGGACACAACGGTATTGTTACTCTGGAAAATCAACGCCACGGATCACAGCTAAAGGGCATTTATCCAGAGATAATCGACCTCAATGTGATTCCTCAAATTGGTGTGTTTTTGGACAACGGTTACAGCAATGAAGAAGAAAAGATGCTCAATGAAACTCGCAAGATACTATGTAACGACAATATCCAAGTAAGTGCTACTACCGTGAGAGTACCGGTGATATATGGCCATTCCAATGCCGTATATGCCGAATTTGAACGGGAGGTGGATCTGCAAGAAGCCGCCTCTCTCCTCAGTAAAGCCCCGGCTATCCGATATCATGAAAACAGCTATATCACTCCACTGGGGATTGGTAATTCCAACGAAGCCCACGTCTGCAGACTCCGTTTTGGGGTAGATAAATACTCCTTGAGCTTCTGGAATGTAGGACACAATGTACGCATTGGTGCGGCTGCCAACGCAGTGAACATCCTGATTGCTCATGCAGAGATAAACGGGATAAACTGATTATGCTCGATCCCATTCATATCCGCCACCATCTGCATCAGATACCTGAATTGGCTTATGACGAATACAAGACCAAGGCATTCCTGATGCAGCAACTGCAAGAACTCATTACTCCGGGCAGCTTGTTCAGGATATTGGAGTTCAAAAATTCCAACGGTATCCTGGTGGAATACAACAATGGGAAGACCCAGGACAATTATAAACTATTCCGTGCGGATATGGATGCCCTGCCCACAATCGAGAAGAGCGGCTGCAGCTTTGCTTCCATTCACCCCGGTTTGATGCATGCTTGCGGTCACGATGTACACATGGCGGTTCTGATGGCTCTGATCCAAAAGGTACAGCAGTATCATCCTGCCCAAAACCTGCTATTTCTGTTTCAACCTGCCGAGGAAGGCCATGGTGGAGCAGAAAGCATAATAAACGAAAACATCCTGCAGGGCTATGACATCCGCGCTGCATTCGCTCTGCATGTTGGCAGTGATCTACCGGTGGGCACTATCAGTTCAAAATCCGGTATCTTCTTTGGGATCCCGCAGGAATTTGACCTGAGATTCGTTGGCAAAGCATCCCATGTGGCTTTTCCCGAAAAGGGGATAAACGCCCTTGCTGCCGGGATGCACTTCTATGAAGAACTTCTGAAGGAGATACCAGACCTCTCACGTGAGGAGCGCGTGATCTTCCATGTAGGAAAGATGAGCGCCGGGCAGGTTCGCAATATCATCGCCGATGAATGCCTGATGGAAGGCACTCACCGTACTCTATCCAAAGCGATGAGAGACCGGTTGAATACTCTGATCCAAAAACATGCTCAGGCTGCTGCCGATGCCATTGGAGCCCAGACGGAACTGCGCCTGCTGGGTACTTATGATCCTGTGGTGAATAACGCTGAATTGGAGAGCAACCTAAGAGAGATTTGTAACCAGATGGATTACTCCTATCTTCCTGCAGAGACTGTGATGACAGGTGAGGATTTCGGCTTTTTCAGCTCCATGTATCCAGCCTTGCTGTTCTGGCTGGGCAGTGGTAGCGATATGCCCCTGCACTCCGGGTATTTCTTGCCGGATGACGACTGTATTGAAGTGGGAGCCAATGTGATGTGGGGCCTATTGCAAAGCTAAGCGCTACAAGCTTATCTCAACCGCTTTGATCTGATCTCCCACCGGCAAAATAAGCCGCAACGCAACGCTGTTCTTTTTATCTTGCCTTAGCCAGGGGAGGATATCCTGAAAGCTTTGTTTGGCAGCAATATCAAGCGCTGCAGCCGGATAAGGATATTGCTGCAGGATGTTTTTCAGTACATCATATCGTGCAGTGTCGATGAGCTCCAATTCCATACTCAGATCACAAGCCATGTTCATGCCCAGGCAACCGCATCTCCATGCTTGATCTCATAATTGCTGAGACCTTCCAGAGCGTGGGCAAAGCTGTGTCCAAAGTTCAAGATTTGCCGTTCAGCTTCGTCAAAGGGATCTTTCATGCAGATCGACACTTTGTATAAAGCATGGCTTAGGATTTCTTCCACATCGGGTATCTGTCCCTCCCAATCCGGTAATGGCAATTGCCCCCACAGCAGATGATTTTTCATCATCTCAGCATAACCCTGACGTAACTCGTCTGCGGGTAAGCTGTGTAAAAAACAGGGATGCAAAACGATGCGTTCTGCCGGATAGAATGAGCCGATGTGATTCTTGTAGCCCTGGAAATTCAGCCCAGTCTTTCCTCCGATGGCGGCATCCACCATGGCCAAAAGCGTGGATGGATACAAATGAAGGCGACAACCGCGCTTGTATGTGGATACAGCATAAGCAGCAATATCGCACACTACTCCGCCGCCAAAGACATGCACTACGCTGCTTCGCGTAAGTCCAGACTCACAAAAGAACTCGTATAAACGGTAGACACTATCCAGATCCTTGGTATCTTCTGATGCCTCAAGCTGAATGAGCGGTAGGTTTCCTAAACTAAAGTAGGAGGGATACAAGCTGTATAGATTGGCATCGCAAACAATCAGACCATACTGAGGATACTGTAGATGTTCCTGTATCTCAAGGTTATCCGGGCTTATCTGTGCATGCGGCATTCTCGTTATCGAATTACAGCTATCTTGCCTCGGGCAGATTTTCCATCGCTGTCCGTAACCACAAAGAAGTAAATGCCACTGGAAACTATCGTGCCCTTGTTGTTTTTGCCATCCCACTCAAAGCGGGAGAAGGGGCTCTCGTCCAGTTTCTTCACCAATTGTCCGGAAGCGCTGTAGATGCGGCATTCGTTCTTACCAGCGGGCATGCTGTCCTTGGGCAAATTCACTATCTGCACATAAGTGTGACCATCGGGACGGAAGGGATTGGGAAATGCTTTCAGCGTTTCCAGGTCTGTTTCCGGCTTTACCGTACGGCCGATACGAAGAGTATTGAGACCTTCTGTGGTACCAATCAACAATCTACCTTCCAGAGGATCGTAACCCAGAGAAATGATCTGATTTGATAGCAGAGGTGAATTGCCCTGATAATAGTTTGTAAATCGTTCGCGAATAGGATCATACATGGAAAGACCGTTCTCTTCGCTGCCAATCCAGATTCTGCCGAAAGGATCGCCGTAGATGGATAGAGGATAGGTTCTTTTACTGCCAAAAATGCGCTCTTCATCAGCGTAATACAGGGTGTCGTTTACCCAGGTATAAGAGGTGAAGTCATAGCGATAACGCTTGATATATACGTCATATTTGTACCAGGAATACTCATCCCACATATACAAGCCGGTACCGCTGGCCACGAAGTGCTGCCAACCGCTGGGACTGTGGGGAACTTCCACGCTGGCTACACCGTATATTTTGCCTTCCCTCAGCTCAGGCACGATCTCACCTGGTTCCAGCCAATGCCCGCCATCTTCCACCGGGATGCTGTCGTTGTTCCAGATCGAAAGACCGTTGTCGTATTCTGTGCCAAAAAAGTACTGTCTGCCATTGTGATAGGCGTTTAACACACGCTGATGGGGAGCATTGGGCAAGTGAAATGTGCTGTGAAGCGCGATGCTGTTTGCGGTGGTGGTCAATACATTTATTCCGCCATCATAACTGAGTACAAACATATTGTCATAAAGATCCCGATAAATACCACCGATGGTGCTGGTAAGCAAATTCGGGCCACCTGTTATAATCGGTCCCCAGCCTTGTAAGTCTTTATCCCATTTTCTGGTTCCTTCATGACTCATCCACAGCCAGGAGTCTTTAGGTTCATCATAAATACTTAAGCCAAAACGGTTTCCAGTGAGATTGTAGCTGGTCCACCAAGCGCCAAACCACTTACGATTCTGCCCGTCAACTTCCAGATTCAGGATGTTGTTCGAATGCAGGGGGCTGTTGTCTCTATTGAAGCTAAGCCAATGCCCATCTTTATAAGCGCTTACACCCATAGTGCCCTTGCGTACCACATTGTCGCCGATGATGCCACTGGCAAACCAGAGTGCATTATTCTGATCTACTTTACTCATCGTAATCTTCGGAAAAGCGATGTTATCCGGATTGTAGTATTCCCACTCATCGTCTCGGAATCGTGCGATTCCGTCTCCCCAGGTACAGATATATATATACCCGTCAAATTCTTTGATGCGTGAGACGTGATTGAAGCCAAATCCAGCTGTGTCCTTTTTCCATTGGGTTACATTCCCATTCGTCAAATCCAATCTGGTCAATAATGTGTCAGTAGGAGAATCGTAACGCAGCAGATCATTGTCCCAATCGCCATAAGCTACCCACAGCTTGTTTTCTCCGTCCAGATGAATTGCGGAGATTGGCCATTGACTGTTACTGTCATAGGGCTTAAATACCTGCCAATTGCCGCTCGCAGGGTCTCCTATCCAGATCCGGCCGTAAGCAGATAGAACAATAAACTCTGCATTTGTGCTGAGCTTCAAATCATTGTTGATGGGGAAGGGGGGGACTGTGCTAAGGCTCTTCCAGGCAGAATTTACTTCCAGAGAATCCAGGGGGACATAGCTAACGCCCAGCTCATGCGCCATATACAGGATATTATCATCACTCAATACCATGTCGGATATATTATTGCTGGGCAGCCCCCCTCCAGTGTTCATGCTATTGTATTGATGCAAGATCAATGGGAAACTTACATTATCCAGGTAATAAAACACAGAAAGTCCCTGCTCCGTTGCCACTAGTATCCGTGAATCCACTTCCAATAAGCGGTTTACGCGTGAGGAGGGTAGCCCCAATTCTTCATCCACATTCAAGATCCCATTAGCATTTAAACTGCTAATTCCATCCTGACTGGAGCCCATCCACAAGCTCTCGGAGAAATTGATCAAAGCCAGATTGCGGATGTCGTTTGACACTAAGCCGTCACCGGTGCCCAACTGCCGTATATGCTCGTATTCAGAAAGATGCAAAGCGTCTGCACCCTCTATTTCCGTGACTCCGCCCCAGCTGGAAAAGTAGATGTTATTGCCTTCTTTATCTATATCATAGACATGATTCACATTGTTTATTATCTGCCACTGCTGACCGTTGAGAAAGGCGGCAGACAGGATCCAGGCCAAAAGAAAGACTCTTTTCATCTTTTTTGCTCCATTCGCATGAAGATATATGCGACTATTACGATTAATGCCAATAGCACCAATAACAGGGAAAATAGTACCTTTTTATCGGTGAATGAAAAGCCAATGGCGATCAGGCCAAAAAGCATGGTTACAAAATATACGATAATCGAAATTACTCTCTGAGAAAGCCCAAAAGCCAACATTGTGTGATGGATATGAGCCTTATCCGCCTTGAAGACGCGCCCCACCTTCAATCTGCGAAAAACAGCCAACATCACATCCAATAGGGGGATAGCCAGCGCTGTGAGCGGGATCATCATCGTAAGTGAGGTGATACCCTTGTATTGCGCTGAACCGGCGGTCGAAATCGCAGCGATGTATAGACCGATAAATTGCGATCCGGTCTCACCCAGAAAGATCTTTGCGGGATGGAAATTGTAGCGAAGAAATGCCAATGTTCCCGCCAAAAGGAAGCTGGAAAGCGCGATTACCAGGACATTCCCCTCGCGTAAACCGCAAACCATCAGTACAATGCTCACAATGGCTGCTATTCCCGCAGCCAGACCGTCCATGCCGTCAATTAAGTTTATGGCGTTGATCACTATCACATACCATAACACGGTGACCGGAAACGACAACCAGCCCAGTACGAAATGCGATCCCAGAGGATTGGTAAGAAAATAAACCCGATAACCTATCACATACATAATGACGCCCAGAAGAACTTGCCACACCAGCTTGATGCGCGCCGGACTCTCAAACCGGTCATCGATAATCCCGAAAGTCATGGCCAAAATCCCGGTTATCGAGAGCTCAAAGAAGAAGCGGCTGATATCCTGTCCCCGGGAAAGAAAGGCAAAAACCAATTGCACCGCAATAATGGGCAATCCAAATGACAGTCCCCCTGCTTCCGGAGTGCTGGTTTTGTGAATCCTGCGTTCTCCTGGTATGGCCAGAATACCATGCCGAGTGGCAAAACGCATGTTCCAGGGCCCCAAAATGAGCGTACCGAAGAAGATCACGAGACTGCTGATGATGATGTATAAGGTCATAAAATATCCTGGCCTTTAGGCTCCTCTCCTCTCATAGATTGCGCGATAGTCACGGATCATCGCATCATAATTGCATACCCGTCTAATATACTGCTGCGCATATCTTCCTTTTTGGACTATTTCTTCCGGATTCGCGGCAATCTCCACAAGCTTGGAAACCAAGCTCTCCTCATCATCCAGAGGCACTAGCCAGCCGCTTTCCGTAACCACTAACTCACTAATGGATGGGATGTCCGAACCGATAACCGGCAAACCGGCCTGCATGGCTTCGATGATGCTGTAGGGCATGGCTTCCCAGCGGGAATAGAGGATGAAAGCATCAAACACCGCCAACCACGGCTGTACCTGAGAATCCCAGCCCGGGAGCAGTATGCGATCACTCAAACGATGACTGGCTACGATGCTGCGGCACAAGGAATAGTGCTCGCCATCGCCCAGGAGGATAAATCTCAATCTCTGCTCGCGTATGCAGGCCTTACAGGCGGCTATCACCAAAGCCAGCACATTCTTCTGATCGGAAAATCGGATTGTGGAGCCGATCGTGATGCTGTCGTCTGTATGCTTCACTCTATCTGGCACAGGATTTGCTCCCTCAGCAATGGCATTATAGATGCTTTTGGCCTTGCTTTCCGGGATCAAGCCAAGCGCCACACAGCGGATGCGATCTACATTGTTCACAAACACTGTGTAGTCTCCTAGGGCATTGCCCAGCTTTTCCATCATCATATAAAAGCTCTTTACAAGTACGGGTTGAGAATCCTGAAACGCCGTTCCATGGGCTGTATGTACGATCCTTTTCACTCCCGCTACACGCGCTGCCAGCCGTCCCAATATCCCCGGTTTGGAGGAATTGGTGTGTACTATATCGAAGTGGTATCTACGCATAATGCTCAGGATGTCGAAAAAGGCAGCAATGTCCCACACAGAGATCCGATGCCGAAAAGAGCTTACAGGCAGAAACTTCCATCCTCTTTCCAGCACAGCATCTTCGAACTCTCTGCCTGGTTTGGCTGCTACATAGATTTCATATTCATCTGCGGGCAAGCCGTCCAGTAAATGCAGGCTAAAGCGCTGTGCACCGCTGAGCAGGGGTAATAGCTGTAGATGCAGGATTCTCTTCTTCATTTGTGCCCAAATCTGATGATGGCAAAAGATTTCGCCTTGACGTTCGTGAATCTAACGATGTTGCCGTCAATCCTGGCCTTTTCACCGTCAATCTCGCGGATTTTGCCATCTATAAACACTTGTAAACAGAAGTGATCCATATCGTCATCGAAATACACGGAGATATCGTATTCGCCCTCGGCGATGGTCACCCGGTTTCGTTTTTCCCACCAGATACTCAGTTCTCGCGCAGTGCTGATCCAAGTGGGAGCGGACTTGATAAGCCCCAATAGATACGAATATAGCTTGTGACAATAATGTATATCGCTGTAGGAGGCCAGGGAGAAATCCAGGGCGAAAATGCCGTGAGTGCGCTGAATCTGATGGAAATAACTCTTGATCTGATTCTTCGCATCGTCCAAAGCCAGAATCTTGTGTTTATTCACCCTTAGATACTGATCCCGATAGGTGGTAGGCAGGATCAGATATCCGGCTTTGCCTCCTATCCAGGGATGGAATGGGAAGCTGGAGCCGTCATAAAAGCCGGGACTGTCTTTGAAAGCAGAACTCTGGCTGAACAGCGGATTGATCTTGTCGTGCAAAGTGCGGAGTTCGTTGTTTTGCGTGTACGCCAATTGCCTGATGCCGATCTGATCCTTCGCCAATTGATGCAACATCACCTGCTTCCGGCTCATCATGTCGTCGCGATTGAGCTTGTCATTGGCCAAGAGCAAGCCGATGTCGTTGCCTCTGCCCATGATCTTCTGAATCTCTTCCTGCAGGTCGGGATCCTCCAAACCATAATCCAGGTCTTCACACTTGTCCGTACCCAAAAAGAAGGTGGAGTGACAGTCGTTTTCCCGCTCCAGATCCTGAAACTCGTCGAAATTCCAATACAGTTCGTAGTTTGTAAAGAGATATTGAAGCTTTCCCCAGAGCGCATGAAAGAGCTGCCGAAATTTTAAGGTAATAAGCATGCTAAAATCATCCGCAATAGAGAGGATCAATGAGGGTAAATTCCACTTTTGCAGATCGTCCACGCTATGAGAAAGCAGCACCGCCGACGTCTGCGCTTCCGGCCACAGGCACTTCTGTGCCAGAGCCTGCTTTTTATGGATCGCGTGCTCTTTGATCATTGATTCCAGAAGCCACAACAGACTATCCACGGTGGGAGTGTTTCGATGTGTGTAAAAAGCGCTGCCTTCCTCTTCAAAGCGCTCCGCTCCCTCGGCCTTGGAGTAGTAAGTCCGCTCCCTGCTGGAGATGTGGTAAAACACATTACCAACCAGGTCAAAATTGATCTTGCCGCCGCTGAACTCCTTATCAATGTAATTCTCGGCAACATGGTTGAAACCGCGACTGCAGATGATCTGAGTGGGATACAGCAGCTTTTTCTCCTTCATGTACCTCCGTAAAGCTTCCGGATTCAATCCGCTTGGCTCGTAAAGCTTTGTATCACATGCTATATAGATGGTAATGTAATGACGCGCCAAGGCCTTTATCTGCTCTTCATCCGGTTCACTGAGACTGTAGAGTATCACAATGTCCTGAGGCTTTAGATCTTCAGGATCCGTCACATAACGATGGGCAAAACCCAATACCTGGAAGATGAAATCGAAGCTAAAGCGTATCTCACGTGTAAATCGTTCTAATTTATGGTCTATGAAGATAGATATCATGCTGTGTCTTTCCACCAATTCAGTTTATGCCACTCAAATAAAGCTAAGTTGAAAGTCAAGGAGTTTGTTGAATGTTCCACTTCGTTTGGCGTTTGAGGGCTTGTTCGTTCTTTGTTCTTAGTTAATTAGTTCAGCGGTGCAGCAGTGCTGCGGTTGTATCTCGTACCTCTGGCACGTTCTCGTTATTGCAGCTCTCCTGAGGTGTCAATGTGCAATCTCCAAATTTCTTTCAAGGACTTGTCTGAAAATCATTGACATCAAGGCCAATCCCGATTGGATTGCGACTAATCTCTTCTCACTGCATAAGTGACGCGGCGAAGCCGTATCCAGCACTTGATTATCACTCAAAATAGTGGTTGCAAGCACCTAGTTGTTGTACCTCGTGCCTCCGGCCCGTTCTTGTAACCTCGTGCCTCTGGCACGTGAAAAACTGGGTGATCACAGAGCTATACTACA
>JALOBM010000056.1 GCA_023228285.1 Candidatus Cloacimonadota bacterium
AAATCCTGCTTGGCGCTTCTAAGTATAAAAAAGCCGATCATTCCGCTCATAATTAAGAGGCTACTCAGGACGAGGGTGTTCCTTGATGTATTTGTCATCTGGCATTCCCCGCTTCGATGTTATACATATCTATCACTGCTTGTTTACCTGCTAATGTAGAAGAATACTGGCTAGATAGCTCCTCATACTTTTGTCTGAAACTGCTTTCAGCAAGGGCAAAACTAATCCTGGCGTCCAGTAACTTGCTATAAGGTAGATAGTAGTCTGTCTTTACCAGATTTGGGCGCAGAGAATTGCGGGCAGCCACCATCTCCCGATCCAGATACAGGCGATATGCCACCCACCAGCGGATCAAAGAAGCCAGTTGACTATGGGGATACTTCTGCAAGAACACATGAGCTGACAAACGGTATTCCAGCATATTGCCTTTACCGATGGATTCCACAAAGCGCATATACATTGCCTTCATCTCTTCATCCCCCGCCAATTCATCGCCGATGGGTCCGGGAGTGTATTCATGTTCAATATTGGGTAAGATTCCATAGCGATACACTTTAACCTTGTTTTTGCCGTTAGTGCTTGTGCTGCGGCTGGAAACAGGCTTGTACCTAACAACCGTGCCCGTGTTTGAAGTAGTAGTGACCTCACTTTCTTGATCAGTAAATTCGGAACTTATAATATCGTCCCAGTCCACTTCAGGTAGAGTAAACTCAATCTCGAAATTCCACACGGAATGATTCCTGATCTGGGATCTGGCAACACTGTTGATTTTCCCGTTGGGCAAACCTCCGGCAAGGCGGCTCACATTCTCTCGCTGGGATGTAGTACCGGAGATACTCATCTTCTCTCCGTTTTGCTTCAGATTGTTTATCCAGCTGTCCCGATGAGAGCTGAAAGTGCTGTTTATAACATGAAACAGCTCTGTCCATCTGTTCTTACCCTTCAGCAATTCAGAAACTGCTTGGGTAGTCTTGCGATATTCTTCTATCTCAGCAGTTAGGTTCTCCAACACGGCATTCTCTGCTCTCAGCTTATTCAAGGCAAAAGTGAGGTTTTGCCCTTTTGAGGTCTCCTCTCTATCCGCCTGCTTAATGCGCATGAAATTAATAGTAGTAAACAACCCCAGGGCAAAGATCATGCTAAGTACTATAAAACCGTGCCACACCACCCGCAGTTCTTTTTGGTTGTCCGTGATCTTGTTGGGAAGGAAAGTACAGCGGCTGAAATCAGGATCATCAGTGTTGAGTGCCTTATATGCTAATGCAAGAGCAAGGCTGTAGGGTTCCAATACTTGTTCGCTGTATTCAATGTCCTCAGCTGTAGGAATCACCAGATTGGGAAAATGCAGCAAAGTGGTCTTTGTGGAAGTACTTTGGGAATTCATGTACTCCACTAATTGTGCACTAGCCAGGTCTCCTGCTAATACGATGGTCTCCGGTTCTCTGATCTGAGCGCTGTCCAGAGCTAGAGATAGCTTTGAATAGATGATCTCCGGATCTGGATATTCCTGAGTGATGTGTACTGATTGGGTTTGAATCCATTTCCCGTCTTGAAATATGAAAAGCTTGCGGTAATCGGCGCCCAAATATACAAAGAGATTAATGCCTTCAGGACTGTCACCCAGAGAATGGCGATAGTATTCAGTAAGCACCACATCGTTAGCATCGGCAAGTTGAAAATAAAGTTTGGTGCTGCTTTCCTGCCCATAACTGATTATGGCATCCAACAATAGATTTGGTCCGGAATAGAGCCAATGCTGAGGACCTTCCTCCGCTTCCACCACACATGAATGCCACGCACCTGCCTTACGCTGCTCCGGGCTAAGGCTTTCTTTTTTGAAGCGTCGCAGATCGGCCCTTTTTACTTTACCCGGAACATCTTTGAGGATGTGCTGATCGTGGATATTTAGCGCTATTACGCCTTCATTTAAAGGAAACCGGGAAAGCAGCAGAGTGCTGGGGCTTACTTCCATACGTCCCAGTTGGGGAAGATCAGCCATCTCGGTTGATTCCTTCTCATCCAGTTCGTTCACCTCATAGTTTTCGGTTTCCATAAAGTTGACATCCAAGGGAATGAATTCAGCATCCGCACTGCCGGCTTTTGCCTGTTCCCCTTTATACCAATCACTATCCAGTTCTGTACTATCCATCTTGATAAGATAGATTTTGTCGCCTTCTTTACGTAAATGGACTATCCTTAGGATTGTACCATCCTGAAAAATACCGAAGGCTTCTTTGGGTAGTTTTTTCATTTACACAGTCCTCATTATATTACAGACATCAGTTGATGCATCCGTTTCTTGTTATTTGCATAGTTCAGAGCTGTCTGCTGGCTTATATGACCTTTTTGATACAAAGTCTTCAAATCCTGTTCCAAAGTACACATCCCCAGTTTCTTACCTTCCACCATCATCTGATAGATCTCGCCGATATTCTTGTTTCGGATGGCAGCTTGCACACTGGAATCCACCGATAGAATTTCCTTGGCCAAAGTAAGCTTTCCGTCCGTAGTAGGCACCAGTTTCTGGCTCATACACACGGTTAACACATCCGCCAGACGGTTTCTTACTCTTTCTTGGGAATCTGTGGGAAACTCTGCCACAATGCGGTGGACACTATCTATGGCAGAGCTGGTGTGTAGAGTAGTAAAGGCTTTGTGGCCGCTATCGGTTATTTCCAAAACCGTGGCTATGGTTTGAGGATCGCGCATCTCCCCCACTACGATGATATCCGGATCCTGACGCAGAGCTTCCACGGCTCCGTGTTCAAAACTAAGCACATCCACCCCGACCTCACGATGGCGCACCAAACAGTTTTTGGAATGGTGCACATACTCGATGGGGGAATCGATGGAAACGATGTGCCCGTTATTCTGCCGGTTATTCATATCGATGATGGCGTTTAAGGTGGTAGATTTTCCGCTGCCGGTGATGCCGGTAATCAGCACAAGGCCAGTTTTTTCATAGCGCAGGTTCATACGGTTTGCCACTACTTCCGGGATGCCCAATTGTTCCATGACCAAAAGATTGTCGTTGATCCTGCGGAAGTTTGCACCCAGAGCGTTACGGTCAAAGAAAGCGGTTCCGCGAAATCTCACTTCGTTGCCCCCGATATCGAAGGCCAAGGGGAAATCCAAGCTCTTTTGCATAAAGAGTCGGGACCGTTGCGCCGGAGACAGCCAACTGATGATAAGTGTATTGGTATCGATGAGGGAAAACTCGCCCAAGTCCTCCACAGGTTTTTTATTACCAAATACCCGCATCCAGATCTTATTTGAACAACCAGGAGCTCCCAAATCCACATCGGAGGCTTCCATTTCCCGCGCTTTACGCAAGATGTACTTTAGCAAATCCCGGCATTCATTCTCCCGTTCTGAGTGATGCAACAGCCATTGACTGATGATCTCGCATACTTCCACTCCCTGATAATTTGAAGGGATGTCCTTGCTAAGCGCTTCGGTAAAACTGAGTCTCATCATCGTGCAAATACATCCTCGTCGATCGGGGTATTGCGTCCGATCAAAGATAGTCTTACAATGCTACGCTTCCATTTTACTTGCATACACTGGATCAGGTTGATGGTATAGCGATCGGTGAGGGCTTTGTCGTTATATGTAAAATAGTCTATCAGTTTCCTTCGGGGGAAATAACGTACCACTACGTCGCCATGCGCCCTCAAGGTAGTGAATACAGCCTGAGGATTGATGAAGGTTTCTTCACCCCACACATCCCCTTCCTTCAGGGAATCCACCAGATCCGTATTGTAATACACGTTTACAAAGCCGCTTTCTATCACGACCATGCAGCCTTCTTCCTTGTCCATAGGAATGGGCATACCGCTCTTATACTCTTTTAGGGTACCAATACTCTTAAAATTATATACTTGCTCAGTATTAAAGCCCCTCAAAAGAAGAAGTTCTGGTTTTTTATCCGGCTCTTCTGTACTCTCTTGTTTTTCTTCAGACAGCGTCACTTCCGCCACAGATGTCCGGGTTTGAGCTAATCCGGCATCTACTGCCCGAATCAGTTCATCCGGTTGTATTGGCTTTGGCAGATACATGAAAGCCGATTGGCGGATACTACGAAAATCCACATCCAATCCGGAATAACCGGTAGTTACGATTATCACCGCATTGGGCTGGATCTCTTTTAAGCGGGAGATCAATTCCAAACCTCCCATCCTGGGCATATATATATCTACTATATAGAGGTCGAATTTTTCTATAGCTACTTTTTCCAAGGCATCCAAACCATCGATTGCGGTAGCTACGCTATACCCCATTTCCTGCAAAAAGGTTTGGAATATATCCCTGATGTTTTGCTCATCATCTACTACTAATAATCTTTTAGTACTCATAATTATTGCCCTATTTCTGTGGTTGAATTAATCCCTTTATTTTTTATCAAAGGATGGGTTTTCAATATTCTTACAGCTTGCATTATCTCTCCGATGCGATTTACTGCGTCTGAGATGTCTTTCACATTGTTCAAAAGAGTATCATCTCCGGTCTGTTGACCCAACTTCTTGGCTCTGCCCAAAGACATGGTAATCACGCATAACGGAGTATTTACATCATGATCCAGTTTTGCGATTTTCTGCAATTCCGGGATCAGTGCGTTCAATTCATCCAGTTTCTTTTGCATCCCCTTGCATGTACTCAGTTCCACGAGAAGCTTATGTTTGTCTCTCTTAATTTGTTGCACTTGTTGCCGATAACGTAATGCACACACACCCAGGATGATGACCAATAGCGAAAGAGCTATATATAAGGCTGATCCCGCCGTACTCAGCAGCAGAATCGGGTTCATTGTTGCGAAAGCTAACATGTCCATTTATTACCTCAGAGCTTCATATCTATCTATTGCTTTATCATTAATATCCGTCTTTATCTGCAATCCATTTGCGAGGGGCAAGTATCCTTTCTCCATCGATAGTATCATGGCTAATCCCGAATATACTGAACCAGGGTGGACTTCATTACCCCTTGATGCCATAAGAGCATTTCTGTAGGTGTAAAAGCACGGTCATCCATTCCAGCCTGATCCATAATGCCAAAGAAGTGGCGATTTTTCACGTTCTCGGAAACAGTATATGGAGTCCTGCCCAAGATCATTCCATACTTGCTTTTGTGCGCCCGTACTGCTCCATCTTTAATTCTCTGTCCCACCTTTACTCCATTGATATAAGCAGTTAAAATACTCTGTTCGTTTTTGGTTTCATAGGTAAGACCGTATGAACCCCAGGGGTATTGCGGATGATTTGGATTAATAACATAGGCCAGAGTTACAATAAACGACACTTTCTTCCATACTTCCGCTGTACGAGTATAGTTTATCGATACCATCAGAGAATCATTGTCCTCTCGGGTTACGACAAAATGCATTTTTCCGGTTGGGCTTGAAGTGCTTGTTGTTTCGAAGTAGATAGCAGCGGAGGGCTTGGACTGCATTGATGCGTCTGTAGCGTCACTGGGTATCCATAATAAGGTTCCCTGTTGTTTACGTTTGTCGCCTGAAGATTCCACAGATGTCGCCCTTCCTGATTTATCAATCTTGGCAAAACACATCAGAGAAAACTCTGTATCGGTGTCTAGCGGTTCATCGTCTTCACTATCGACAGGGAGTTTGTTCTCCACTTCTATCCAGTTGTTGTAGCCGTTAAACTTCAAGTAACGCTTGCTGTATGCTCCGCCCCATGTTTCCAGGTCTTCGTCCATTTCATCTACACTATAGTATGGTGCAGTCGGGGAAATAAATGAAAACCCATGAAACTGACCCCCGTATTCATTGGGCGAAGAATCAGGAAGAAGGCGGTTACTAAGGCCGAACAGATCATACAGCCAGGGAAACAGCAGTAAGCGTTCAAACTCCAGATAGACCACGTTTGGGGCCACTTTACCCAGAGTAACCATGGGGAAGCTGAATGCCATTTCGGCATCACGAAACACTTCAATTCCTTGCATGGATCCTCGGATGTGGGTCTTCACCTTATAATGATCTTCGGTATGTGCGTAGCTGTATTCCAGGCTCAAGATATCACAGTTACCGATCTTTCTTTCGCCAGGGGCAAAGCTTTGGACGTGAGTGATTTCACCAACAACAGCTGCTCCACTGAGAATGGAATCCAGGAAATCCTTGGAATTGGCGTTGCGTACCGCAGCTCTGAGCACGAAGTCGCTGATATTCTCAACTTCTTTGTTTAGCTGATTTCTGATAAGTACATCCGGTACTCCGCCAATGCTATTCTGCACTCTTACCAATATAGAAGCAAAAATTGTGGTCATCAATATCACGAACATCAATGAAGCGCGTCCCATATCTCAGCTCCTTACCATCCGCCTTCTTGCAGATAGGCATTCATAAAAAAACACTTTAGCTGTAGATTTGACCGAAGTGGTTGAGCTGGCCGCCATGGGGAATCACGGCGAAAGGTCAGCAGAATCTCCGCAGACATTATATCCCGTAAAGTAGTGGTGGCAACTCCATTAATATTATAATAATTCAAAGTCATGTTTTCTATGAACAGAATGTGACCCAAGGGCATGATTACGCTGCCATCTTGCCGTATTTCCAGCACTTTTCCGGATTCATAACCATAATCTACAACTTTCATCTCTATCAAGTGTCGATCATCCGACAGTGAATCTCCATCACAGTCCCAATAAGTACGGAACTTAATACTGGATGAATTGGCTGAAACGCATATAGAATCCGCAGGAATCCCCACTCCTGCCATTGCAAATATGTGGTTCACATTGCGTGCGGCGGCATCCATGTGATCAATCATAGAACTGGTATAATAGATACGTCCTGCAGTCTCCTGCAATTGCAGCTGAAAGGTCATTATCATCAACAATAATGTTGCTCCGATGATCACGCTTCCCAGTACATCCAGCAATACGCCCATTTATTCACCTGATAAATGTTTCGGTATATATTCTATGCATTACATAGGGTCTTTGCAGATATCTGTGACCGCTGACCGTTATGGTCATCTTTTTATACAGGCTCAGAGAGTCATCTACTGTAAGTACATTACCCAATTCATCGCAATTTACGGTTGCGGCTTCTACATTGAAAGTAATGGGTAAATGAGGGTAAGTCTGGCTATGAGTATAGTTGTACTCGGTAAGGAGATCATTCAAATCCAGTTGTTTGGAAAAGAGCTTGGCATCAGCTTCGTCGAGGATGGAATGGCATATCTGTGAGGCCTGTACTACCAGAGTAGCATTGTTCAGATAATCCGTCTGAGCCCATATCGCCTGGTTATAGGTAAGTGATAAGGTAGTGAACAGCACTACTGCAAATAAGGCCAGTACCATTTCCATCATATTCACGGGCCTAATCCTCTGATGTTACAAATAGCACTTCAGTTAAATCGGTGAGGCCTTCCCGCATACGCTCCACTCCACTGTCGCGCATGGAAAGCATTCCATGTTTTTCCGCGATCTTGCGGATGCGATCTTCATCGATATCATTTACGGATTTCACAATTTCCTGCCTTATCTCAGGGTAGAAATACAGAGCTTCAGCCACGTTTATCCGGCCTTTGTAGCCATTATGACACTTGCGACAGCCCACTGGCTCATATATTTTACCGGATTCCAGTTCTTCCAGGGTAAGACCCAGTTGCAAGGCAGCATCCCAATGCTCTTTGGAAAGCGGTCTGCGGCAATGTACACAGAGCTTGCGCACCAGCCGCTGAGCGATGATGATATTGATCGAATATGCCAGCAGGAAAGTCTCGATACCCATTTTGTACATCCGGGAAATAGCGGAAGGGGCGTCGTTGGTATGCAGAGTACTGAAGGTAAGGTGACCGGTATTGGCGAGCTTTACCGCCGTTTCTGCCGTGATTTTGTCACGAATCTCGCCTACCATCACGATGTCGGGGTCATGACGCAGGATGGAGCGTATGGCTTGTTCAAAGGTCATTTTATGCCCGATCTTGAGCTGCCGTGCACCTTTAATCACATACTCCACCGGGTCTTCGCAAGTAAGCACATTCACTCCGGGGTGAATCACATGATGCAGAGCTGCCATCAATGTGGTCGATTTTCCGCTACCGGTAGGACCGGTTACTATCACAATGCCTTTCGAGGTATTTATGGACTTCAAAAATTCTTTTTCTGCTTGTTCCTGAAAGCCCAGTTTACGGAAGTCTGTGATCACTTTACGGTCGTCGATCACGCGGATCACCACGCTTTCAAAACGGCGTTCATATTCCTGAGAGACAATCGGAAGGATGGAGATACGATAGCGGATCAGGTGGTCATCTACCATTCTTTGGGCAAATCCGTCCTGTGCTGTATCACGTTCAAAACGGTCAACTCCGGTTGATCTGTCCTTCACCACTGCTGTCAAAGCTTCTGGAGCCGTATTCTCTTGCCGCATCCACAATTGTAATTTTCCATCAATGCGGAAGAATATATCCACCGAGCTTTTCCCGAAGGGAATGATGTGAATATCACTGGCGTCCCGGTGCACAGCTTCGATGAGGCAACCTTCAAAGAGGTTTACCAGCAGGCTTTTATTGATCTCCTCATCCAGCGCTTGTTCATCCAACACCTCTTTCTCCGGGGTGACCATATCACTCACCACCTGCCCCGCTTCTTCCAGGAGTTGTAAAAATTCGTTCTTTTGTGGAGCTACCCTGGCGATAATATCTTCCACTGTCTTTTGCGGAGCCCAAAAGATCTCCAACCTGCGGAATTGAGTACGGCTGGTGATCTCCTGGATCACTTTGTTGGTAGGATCTGTGGTAAGTACTCGCAGGATGTCGCGATTGGTCTTGTGTACTCCAAAGGGTATTATTTTGTGATAGATCAGTTTACGCTTAAAGTCTTCGTCACTGCCCCGGCGCATACTGTCCAAGGCCTGCTTGCAGGCTTCCAACTGCATTTCCGGAATCTCCTCGATACTTTTTTTGAACACCGGAAAAGCATAGTGAATGGACAGGGCTTCATACACCGTGTCGTGAGCTGCACCAAATTCGATCTCCAATACCCTTGCCAGTGCACTGGCGGAGGTGCCGCCATACTGCTCCATCTTTGCTTCAGCTTTCTTCATGGTCTCTTCATCGAAGTATCCGTTGCGAACCAAGTATTGTGCGAATTTATTACCTTGCATAGCTTATCACCTTTGCTTAGAAAGTAGGCGGTGAAATTGTAGCGATCTCAGCTGAAACCACAGTGAGGAAAGTAATGGCAATTGCTATCACCAAGCCCACTAAAGTTTGGATGTATTCTATCAGATTATTCATTTTATAAGTTGTCTCCGCTTCGTAGAAAGTAGCAATCTGTTGAGCAGATTGACGCAGAGTACCGGTCTCCTGACCAGTGCGCAAGCGAGTGAGAGTCGTTTTGGTAAATACCTCAGCAGCGGTCATCGCCTCTACAAAACCCAAACCATCTTTTAGCATCAAGGGTATAGTGATCTTCTTCACTCTATCCTCCATCCAGGCATTACGACAGGCCTCTGCACTGGTCTTGATGGTCTCGATGTTGTCTCCCGCACCCCCATAGATGGTACCAAACACACGGAAATAGATTTCGATGGAAGATTTGTGAATCAAGTGCCCCACCAGAGGTAGCTTTACAATGCGTTTATCCCGCCAAATCTTACCTTTTGGAGTACTCCACCAACGCCAAATTATCACCGCGGGGATCAATATGGCCATCAGGAGTAACCACCAGTATACGCCCAGCCAATCACTGATTTCCAATGTTTTCTTGGTAAGAGTCGGTAATGGCATATCGTATTTTAGAAACATCTGCGCTGTAGAGGGAAATATGTCCACAATATAATAGACCGTAGCACCGATTGTTGCGGCAAGGGCGAAAAAGGGAGAGATAATGGCACTCTTTACGTTCTTCTTGATCTCCATATCACGCTCGATAAATTTCGCCGTGGCGTCGAATACCTCTGCCATATTACCGCTTCGGGTAGCCAAACCCAGCATGTAGGATGGAAATTTGCCAAAGATATGCTGATAGCGACTGAAGACTTCACGTCCTTCCGCTCCGGATTTCAATTGACTCTCTATCTGCTGCAAAGCTTCGCGGAATCCGCGATTGGGCTGCTCTTCCGCCAGCATTTCCAAGATCTTTCCAAAGCTCATTTTGTCCCGCAACATAGTGGCGGAGAGCTTTATAAACATCATGATGTCTGGCATGGAGGGTTTGGAGGGAATATCGAAGAGAACAGGAGATATCTTGAATTTGCTGTAGCCCATCTTGGTGAGAGCACTTGCTACTTCTTCTTTGGAATATGCTGATTGCCTGCCGTTAAACTTCTTTTTCCCAGGCAGGCTTACGTTGTACAGCCAATCCCGCTTTTTGTCGAAAGCCTGAATCTTCAGATTGTAGCGTAAGGACACTTTTGCCAATTGCTCTTTGGCTGCCTTGCCGCTATCTGCCGTAAAGGTGCCCTGTACCAGCTTACCTTCAGGATTCAATCCCTTAAATCGGTATTCTTTCGTCATTCAATCTCCACTTTCGATTATATACCCTATATTACCAAAAGCAAAATAGCCTAAATCGGTCAAGCTTTTTTTTGGGCTTTTTGCTGTAATTTTCCAGGAGATACAACTGATTGAATCCGTTATACTCTGCAATATATATAGATAGCCGTGCTGTATTGATTTTTCCATTTTGATAATCAGCAGCAGAATTAGCTTATTTTCAATCAGATAGCTCCACGTCCTTTCATTCTCGATCTCAGTGGTACTTTATCAGAAAATACAGAGAAATCAAAGCAAGATCATACACTGCACAAGTTATTGCAGCTTAGTCTTTAAGCTACTATCTACAAAATTGTACTTGACACAAAAATACAGCTACAGATACTTTGTTATCATTGAATAAAATGAGGATATATAATGGGAACTCAACAAATTCTATTAATCGTGCTTAGCGTGATCATCGTGGGAGCAGCTATTGCTGTCGGAATCGATATGTTCAATCGTCAAGACTTCAGCAGCAACCGCTCTGCCGCTGCCTCTGATGTACAAATCTTTCTTACGCAAGTCTTGCAATATTATAAAATGCCGGAATCCTTGGGCGGTTTGGGTGGAGACATCGATAACGCCGAAGATGCAGATGCCATCGCCTCTTACATCGGTTGGGGGGATGAAAACCCCATGTCCAACGACAATGCCACCTATATGGTTGAGATACCGGAACATACCGATGATCTGGAAATTGTGGACATCAAAGCCATCGGTAGCGCAGAGCTGAATGGAAAGCATTCTGTGGTACACGGCCGCATCACCTTCCCCGCTGGCAAGATAGTATCCAGAGTAGATGAAATTGCAAAAACCGGAGATATCGTGGACACAGATTTCGTTTTTGACTTATGGACTGATTAGCACCCAAACATTATCAATGTTTTAAGACGTATTATTCTTTTTTTTGTTAAGTAGAATAGCTTATCAATAGCTCAGTGTCAAAGCGCTTTGGCTTCGCTTTCTAAGTTAGATTAATCGGCAAGAGGCCGTTTTTACATTGATGCTGCACGTTACTGCGGGTGTCTCGCGTGAGTTAGCTAAAAGGATCAATACTACTCTACCATTTTTTCTCCCACTCTTCTCCGAATACTGCGAAGGAATCATCCGCCTTTTAGTGGGCTCTTACCGGAGAGGGCTGAAAGGTCTTTGTGCGTAGATATTCATGAAGTTGATTGATATTCTCTACAAGATTTGCTTCAAAGTCTGCGATGCTCTGATGATCCACACCCGCTGCTCCTTTGTTACGCTTGACGCTTTCAAAGGATGCATACAGGTTCTTCAGCGCATAGACCTTGTCGATTAAACTGTAGTACTTTCTCATGACGTTCCTTGTTTCATTGCCGCTTCTTTGATTCCGTTTCCCTGATGCTATCAGTTCCTTCTTCCTGTGAATCCACTCTCTTTAGCTCAAGGCAATATAGAAGATTCTCCGGCGTAGCCTTTCCAGGAATACTCTGACTCGTGTGGTCGGGATTGAAAGGAAGTTCGTCACCACTGTCAATCCGAGCCTCAAAGCATTTCAGCTTCTTCTTTAGTTTCTCACCTTGCATCGTGTACTTCTTGTCATTTCTGCTGTCCTTTGGATTACCTTCGCCCCTTCGCATGAACTGCAACCTTTTGAGTTGCAGCCCCCAATGCTACCATGAGCATTGTCCCCTTTGTTTTATCCTCCCGTCTGTCACCAGCTTTCATCGGCAAAGGGTTAATCACTAATACGGGCTCATCTGCCACCTGCTGTCGCATAGATATCACTTGCCTCTCAGCTTGATCAATCTTTCCACTGCTGTGGACAACAACAGGCTTCCCCAGTTAAGCTTTCCTGCCTGAATATGAAGCCATCTGTCATAATCTGTAGAGTTATCCAGCTTTGGGGCTTTCCCACTCCTTGAAAGGTTACCCACTCTACCGACCAACCTCAGTTCGCTTGCGCTATGTTCCATATTCCCACTGCTTCTTGCTTCAGACCTTGCCGTTGCCAAGAGCGCCCTTGATCTCATGTTGACTTCCCGCTGGTGAGGTGTCAGGACTTCTTTCAGTCCATCGGCACAGAAAGCATTCTGGGCAAACCAAAAAAAAGCC
>JALOBM010000172.1 GCA_023228285.1 Candidatus Cloacimonadota bacterium
AAATTTGAACTTTACTGCTACAATTGAGACATAATAATAGCACTTTCGTGCGCATAGTCAACCGGTAAAAGACGTAAAAATAGCCACGTTGAGAGTGAGTGGCTAAAGCCACGGAGAATTTGCGCCCTAAATGCAACGGCTACACTTAGAATACTGTTTGGCCTGGGAATTTGCAGTCTCCGCCTGTTTTTACAACCGCTCGCCGATGCTTGCCGGGCCGGATGACCCTCCCGGCCCACCCCCTTGACACTACCAACAATAGCCGTATTATAAGACAATAGATCAATAACATTCACTTGAGAGATGGTGTTGTTAATGGAGATGTCGGTTGAAAAGATAGCTGAAGAGACCATGGAGCACTGGATGATCTACTTCCCGAGAGTCTGGAAAAAGGCAGACCGTGTGGAAGCAAAGAAACTCGCAATGTTGTTGGCAAAATTGACGAAAAAAGAGATGACCAATTTACAGAAGATAGTCCCCGGAATGAGCGACTACGAAGCCTGGACCGAGACCATGCAGGAATATTGCATCACCCCATACCCGCCCGATATCCCGAAAGCAGAGAAGGAGCAGGAGAATGTGAAATGACAAAGGAGAAGAAGGGATAGATCTGCATCCTCCAATAGTGTCAAATGTGTAGGTCTTACCCCAGAAGGTTTATAGGTCTGGTCAATTTGAACTTATCGGTTTAATGCTCTTCCAATCAATTTGCTCATCAGGTTATATGTGGGCGATCAACACATACCGACATCTACCTTTGCGAGCACTTCCAGAGCGCCATAGGATGGTTTTGGATACGATCCAATATTTCGTGTGATCCAAAAAGGAGATCCGGCTGATATGTTTTTTTCCTAAAGGCATTGAGGAATTCCTTTTCGTTGTTTTCCAGCTTTAATAAATCATTAAGCCATGTTTTAACTTCTATCTGAGCTGTTTTAAGATCAAAATTGTCCTTGTTTCGCAATACAGGATAAAGATCTGTCTTGATACGCATCTGAGTTACCAGATCAACCGTGCCTGTCTGAAACTCAAGAGGAGGCGAATCTGCCCCGATTGCACTGTAAAATACAACACACTTCTTTAACATTTGCTTCTGAGACACATCAAACAAACCAAATTTAACCAGGTTATGAATATCATAAAGGTCTCTCGGGGCCGTTCGATTCATTAATGCGACTATTTTGCTCCCAAATATTTCAACTGGATGCACGCTAAGTACAGATACTCCAGCTGGTTGCCAGGTCGATTCGAAATGCCTTTGTCCGATTTCAAGAACATGGCATCGAAGCATATAATTTATTTCAACCTTAATGTTATCCTTCATCCCTCCGGAGTTGATGTATTCATAAACATAGGAATCCAGAGCATAATATTGCTTTGATTTGGGGCTCAATGAATAGCCGTCAGCTCTCATATATTTTTCGATTCGGTCACTGATTATTGATTTCATAGCCAGCATTTCATCGCGGCCGACATTTTCAGAAAAGTCCAGATCAATATCAACGGATAACCTTGGCAAGTTAAGGATCGTCAGATTGATCGCTGTTCCGCCCTTCAACGCGAGGGATTTTCCAAGCACTGCATCATTTTCGAAAAATTTCAGTATTTCAGTTAATCTGCATACTTTCTCATAGGTATCCCGGACAAACCCAAGCTCCTTGGCTTGCTTTCCCAATAATAGTTTGCTCCACTCAGGCACTACAGATCGACCCCCTTACCGGTTATTGATTTTATGTTCTCAGGGGCAAAAATCATCCAGTCCTCGTGTAAGACAAAGTGTTTTGAAAGGGCATCTTTTTCGGAATAAAGATATTTCTTTGCTTTGGGAATTTTGCTTTTACAGTGATCAAAGAACGGTTTTACAAGACCCAGCTGTTCCGAAAATTCTGCGAGCAAGAAACCGGATCTTTGATATAAATTTGCCTGACCATAATCGTCAAGATATTTTATAAGCTTCTCGGGTTTTAATGCAGGAACCAGCATCAGGCAACGAAGAAGTTCCTCCAGGCCTCCAATTTTCTCAAAGGAACAGATACTGTCAATGACGGTCCTTTCAATATCTGTGACTCTGATTCCGGTATTGGTCGTAATTACCCCGGGATCAATTCTCGGTGAAACTCTCGTATAGGTTATCCCGTCATAATTAAAATTCCTGAATCTGCTGGTTGTCGTTACATAGACTTCATGAAATACTTGATTGGCGTAGCCAAAGTATTCAAATGCACTGTGATACGAAACGTAAGCATCGTCAGCAATACGCGTTGCTATCAAAAATCGATTTGAGACAGGCTGCTTCGTTTCAAGGCTGATAGTTGCATAAAGGTCTCTGCGAATTCGTTCAATATATCCAGCATTGACATAATCATGAAGCAAAGAGTGTGCCGCTTTTTCGGTTCCTACTATGGCAACAGCATCTTGACGAGAAAAGCAGCCTAACTTAATTAGTTTATCCAGATATTTCATCACAACACCTCCGTTCCTATTATCGCACAAAACATTCCTTATTTCCAATGTTTTGTGTAAAATTAGGAACGGTTATTCTTAAATATGCACGCAACATTCCTTAAAAGAAATGTTGTGTGTAAATACAGGAATGGAATTCAGCCGTAACCATTTGGCCTTTTTCTACTGTTTCAGGACAAGGCTAAGTAATTGCCAAGTATGTTCGTATGATACGAGCAGTTGCTCAGCAGTCGTAGGAGCAGGTTAAGACTCCGCACGGCGGAGAATTAAAGATTCAAGAACCGGTTAACCGCAGCTTGGAAAGCTGCAAATTCTCCGCGATGCGAAGCGATGCAAATTCCCCGCAGCGAGATCATTGCTGCAAATTCACCGCGACATTTGGTCGCAAAT
>JALOBM010000057.1 GCA_023228285.1 Candidatus Cloacimonadota bacterium
GACCGGATAACATATAGGTATACAATAAGATACGAAAGGTTACATGGACTCCAATCGCATTATCGAAGGTTTAGTGAAAAAACCCCGGTTCAAATGAGAACCGGGGTTATATGTTTGAACCTGTATAGGTTCGGATTACTTACTTGGAGAGCAGCATCTTGCGGGTAACTGCTTTGCAGTTGTTTTGAACGCGTACAAAGTACAAACCGCTGGCTACGTTTTTGCCAGAATCGTCTGTGCCATTCCAAACAATGGTGCTGGAGCCGGCAGGCATTTCTTTGTTCAGCAGGCTACGAACTTCCTGACCCTTCAGGTTGAATATCTTCACACTGGTTTGTCCATTCTGAGGAACGGTGAAGGAAATGGTGGTTTCAGGGTTGAAGGGGTTCGGATAGTTGCTGGCGCTCAGAGTAAGCACGGGGCTTACGCCTTCGGGATTGGAACTGCCAACCTGTACGATCGCGCGAATCATGATCTCACCATCTTCATACACATTCCAGCCACTTCCCAGATTGGTGTAGCTGAAGCCGTTTGTGCTGGTGTCCACACCGATCGCTGAGTGGTTTGGAGTCTCGAGGAGACCTATGAAGAATTCGCCATTTTCAGCAACTCTTTCGCCCGGAACTGTGATGTAGTTCCAGCCGGAAACAACACTGGCAGCAGGGAATTGGATTTGGTCGCCGATCAGGTTTCCGGGAAGTCCGGTAGTGGGGTCTTTCTCGAATATGCGAATTACGAATTGAGCAGTGCTAAGGGTTTCCACATATATCTTCACATATTTGATGGTTACAGGAGAACCGGAGTATTCACTGTGCAAAACTGCCATCTGTCTGGAGGAACCTACATTCAAGCCAGCCTCGGCAGTACCATCGTCATTAGCAGCCTCAACATGATCCTCAGGAATAATGAATACCACTTGGGTGTTTGAAGCGGTTGATTCGTTTCCATCGTACATAGCTGTTACATAGTAGTTATGAGCTCCGCCGGGAACATCGGTATCGGTGTACTGGGTTACAGTTCCCGGTACTTCGCTTACAAATACTCCGTCACGGTAGATTTTATAGCTGCCAACATCGCGATGATTGCGGTTGAGGTTGGCTCTGGTAAATTCACCATTGGCAAAACCGGGAGTTTCAGGAAGTTCGCCCAACACATATTCGCGGCCTTCAGCATCGGCTACATATACTCTGATATTCCAGTTACCTTGAATATCTGCCATGGAAGTAAGAGTGGACCAGCTTCCCATATTGATCCAGTTTCCATAACCTTCCACTGTAGCAGAGCCATCGTCGATACCTGCGGGATGACCAGCTTGAGTGTTGCAGCGATAACCTGCCCAGATTGCGGTACTTGCGGGAATGGTGTAAGGAGTAGCTAGAGTGATTTCATTCCATGCTCCGATAGTAACAGTGGGTACTGCCTGATCCACTACCAAAGTAGCGGCGCCACCGGTCCAAAGGCGTACTGAATACTCGCAGTTGGCTTCGTTCGGCCAGAATTGGATTTTAGTGATGTTCATGCCCACATATGGGTAGATACTGTTTACTTCTCCCAGGGGATCCCACTTTGCAGCTACGCTGAAGTCAGCGATGTCATCAGTTCCAATGGCGTCATAGTTATCGCCGTCATAATGGATCCAGCCTTCTTCTCCACCGCCGCCACCGCTACCAGGAGCGTTCCAGGATAATGTCACGTCGTTATCGACTACTTCAGCCAACAAGTCTTCAGGAGGTGCGATAAAGATGTCGTTGTAAATAGTGAAATCGTCGATCATGATACCGGTACCTTGAGGGGCATCGCCATCAGATTTGAAGTACCAGCGGAATTTAACAGTTTGGCCAGCGAAATCGCTGATGTATCCATCCAGAGAATAGACAGAAACTGCTGAAATCCAGGCATCAGGAGCGTCGACATATACATAGTTATTGCCATTGGGATCGGCATAAGGATTGCTCATGGCAGTCCAAGTGTTGCCGTTGTCCGGAGAGATTTCCCAGCCCCAGTAATCCAGGATAGACAGGGGAGCAGTACTGCTGTAATCAGGATCTTCAAAATTGCCCATAATCATAAAATCAGCTCTGATGTCCCCACTGTTGGGCAGAGTAATCGAGGGGCTTATAATGTAGTCGTACATGTTGGGATTGTAAGTACCGTTGGTATTTTGGTTCTTCATTATATGTGTAGGTGATGGAGCGGTAGTGTCGGTAGCAACGTGCCATAGCTGTCCGCCCAGAGGTACCAGGCTGCTCCAGGTCATTTGGCCGTCGTCCACGCCATTGTTGCTGTAGCCGCCAAAAGCGATATCGTCCACCATGAAACCAAACATATCAGGTTGATCTGAGGTGTTGTAAGCAGGATCGCTGGCAAAAGCGAAGCGGATTTTTACGCTCTGACCTACATAAGCGCTGAGGTCAAAAGAAGCTGGTGTCCACACGTTTGTGATGCCGCCCCAGCCGGGTACGCCAATACCTTCACCGTGTTCGCTGCCAAAAGCATAGGAGCTGGTGAAGTGATATGCAGGAGTGCCGGCAATCACTGTCCATGTTGCGCCGTTATCGGTTGAAACACGGATGTTTGCAGAGTCCCAGCCGTTGTAGTCACCAGTACCGCCAACATCTTCCAAACCAAGTTTCATCTTGAAAGTTAAGGTTGCATTTGCCGCGCTCAGTGTGCGGGCCGGAGTATCCAACACGAGGTACTGGTGATCGTAGTAACCACCGATGTTGGTTCCGGATGCCAGAGCGGGATCGCCCATCCACCATGAGTTGCCCTGAGTGCCACCATCGTCATAAATATGCCAATTGTTCGGGCTCTCAGTACCATCGTACAAAACCCAGCCGTCAAGGTCGGATTCAAAGTCTTCCTGATAGGCTACTACTTCGTAGGCAAAAGCACTACTTACCAGCAGCATTAGCGCCAATATAACAAGCCAATGTTTTTTCATTGATCCTCCTATAGATCAAGGGATTATTCCATAGTTGGCAATATATGCAGATTGCCTGATTCTGTCAATGTTTTTTAGCAATCTGCAGAAATCACTCTATATATACTACTTTACATTAGGTGTACTGCAACCTGTAAAGGTCATAATACAAGCCTTTTTTGTCCAGGAGCTCAAAATGAGATCCCTCTTCCACTATCTTACCTTTGTGCAATACAATTATACGATCCACATGTTGAATGGTGGAAAGCCGGTGTGCTATAATGATGGAGGTACGATCCTTGATGATCTTCTCCAAAGCATCCTGGATCAATAGCTCAGTCTCGGTGTCGATGTTGCTGGTCGCTTCATCCAGAATAAAGATGGATGGATTGTATGCCAATACCCGCGCAAATGCGATCAGTTGACGCTGTCCGGTGGAAAGAGTGGCACCGCGTTCCATCACAGGTTCATCATATTTGTGTGGTAGCTGGCTTATGAATTTATCTGCGTTTACATAGGTTGCCACCTGGCGAATCTCGTCCTTGCTCATATCTGTATTGTTCAGAGCTATGTTTTCGCTGATGTTTCCGCTAAAGATGAATACATCCTGCTGTACGATGCCTACATTGGAACGGATATCCTTCAGACCATAATCTTTCAGTTCCTTGCCATCGATCAGGATGCGCCCCTTTTGATAAGGATACATCCCCAAGATCAAGTTCACGATGGAGGTCTTGCCGCTGCCGGTATGCCCTACCAATGCGATCTTCTCGCCTGGGGCGATCTTGAAGCTGATGTCTTTGAGCACCCATTCTTCATCATTATATGCCAGCCACACGTTTTGAAATTCGATCTCGCCTTCCAGTTTCTTGCCGGTCACCAAATGCTCCCGATAATCGTCCGGCTCCAATTCCATCAGGTCAAATATACGTTCTGCACTTGCCAAAGCACCTTGCAGTACGTTGAACTTCTCGCTAAAATCGTTGATGGGCTCAAACAGCTTTCTGATATATTGGGTGAATGCCATCAGCAAACCGATTGTGATGGCGTTGTGTAATATCTGCCCACCACCATACCAAATGATGATGCCTACGGCGATCTGTGAAGATACGTGGATCACCGGCCGGAAAAATGCGAAGAGCTTCAATTGCTTCATGGAAGTAAGAAAGTAGGTCTGATTGATACTGGAAAACTCATCGCGCTTGTTGCTATATTGATTGAAGAGCTGGATTATCTTCTGGCCGGCGATGTGTTCTGCCAGCGTAGCATTGAGCTGTGCCAGATACTTGCGGACTTCGCGATACAGCACTCTGGTCTTGCTCCTAAAGATAGCGATGACCCAGATCACCAGCGGTAGGATCGTCATGCTCACCAACGCAAGCTGCCAATTTAGAACCAGCATCAGCGCCACGATAGCGATAATCAGAATTATATCCTGGATGATGGTAATCACGCCGGAAGCCAGCATTTCATCGATGGCGCGGATATCGTTTGTTACCCTGGTAACCAAGCGCCCCACGGGATTTTTGTCAAAGAATTGGGTTGGCATCTTTTGTAAATGGGCATAAACATCGTGACGCAAATCGTTTATCGCTTTTTGAGCGAAAGTGGTGGTCATCACTGCCTGTATATAACCGCTGATAAAACGGATGATGATGATGCCCAGGAACAGCAGCGACAGCCAGAGCAGAGCGGTGGAGGAATCTTGTCGCACTTTTAAACGCTCGTTGCGGGGGAGCTCCATCATTTTATCCCGTGAAACGGCTATCTTACTGTCACCAATGCGGAAAAACCCTGCCAGCTCCTGGATGCCGTCCTCGGGATTCTCATCCTGCTCCATGTATTTCGAAAGCAATGCTTCGTTTGTGGGATTGTCATCCACAAGATATACTGTATGTGGGCTTATGTAGCCCTGTTCTTCCAGACTTTCCAGGTATGGGTGGTCCATCTTGTTCCTGTCTTCCGCAGAGATCACCACAAAATGTACATTATTATGACTGTATTCTTTCAGCTTCAGAACCTTGTAGCGATCCATGAAGTTTTCGTACATCGCATCATCACTGAAGATAGCGATGCTTCTGTCGGATACTATATGATCGTCGATAGCGGTGGATTGGATCAGTGGTAATATCAATTCTGCCAAAGTGACCAGCATTAGCACTAGAAAGGAGATGATTACCCATTTCAGATAGGGCTTCAGATAATGTGCCATTTTGCCGTACAATCGGCGATCGTAGATTTTCCCTTTTATCTCGTCGCTGCTAACTCCGCCATGTCCTTGACCGTGCATCATTGTCCTGCCTCCTCGTCTTCCAGTTTTGCCCGGATGCGCTGTTTCTCATACAGATCGCGATAAATTCCGCCGGCACGCAGCAGAGAATCGTGGTTGCCGCGTTCTTTGATCACACCGTCGGCGAGCACGATGATTCTGTCCGCATGTTGGATGGAGGAGATGCGGTGGGCGATGATGATGGTGGTTTTGCCGCGTCTGGCCTGGATGAGGCATTCCAATATCTGACGTTCGGTCTTGGTATCCACTGCCGAGAGAGCGTCGTCCAAAATCAAGATCTGAGGATCGGTCAACAGTGCTCTGGAGATTGCCACGCGTTGTTTCTGCCCTCCGGAAAGGGTGATGCCGCGTTCACCAACCATGGTGTCAAACTGATGATCAAAATCCATGATCTCTTCGTACACACTGGCGATTTTTGCCGCTGTATATACCGCTTCCATGGGTTTGGAGGGATTGCCCAGGCGGATGTTGTTGGCAATCGTATCGCTAAAGAGGAATATGTCCTGAGGTACCAGCACCATGTCCCGGCGCAGTACTTCCAGCGGTATGCGGTAGATTTCATTTTCGTCTATGTATATGCTGTTCTTGGGCGGATTGTAGATGCGCACCAAAAGCTCTATCAGACTGGTCTTGCCACAGCCGGTGGGGCCCACGATGGCAAGGGTTTTACCAGCTTCGATGCCAAATGATATATCTTTGAATATCAGCGGAAGATCCTCGGCATAGCGGAAGCTGAAGTTCTTTACCGTGATGTTGCCTTCCAGCTTTTGTATGCTGGGATTGGCAAGCTTGTCATCAATTTCCGGAACCACTTCAAAGATTTCGTTCAAGCGTTTCAATGAAGCTGTTCCACGCTGATACATATCCACGATCCAGCCAATGGCGATCATTGGCCATACCAACATACCCAAATACTGGAAGAAAGCAATGAACCCGCCTATAGTGATGTCTCCCCGAATCGCAGCGCGACCACCGAAATAAAGGGTGATGATCATCGAACATGCTATTATGAAACCTTGGAAAGGATGAAAGAAGCCTGCGATCTTTGCCATGGAGATGTTTTGATTCATGAAGTCTTTGCCTACTTCATCGATCCTTTCCAATTCGGTCTTTTCCTGACCAAAGGCTTTCACGATGCGGATGCCGGAAATGCTCTCCTGTATTTTCCCACTCATGGTGGCAAAACTGGCTTGTACCAATGTAAAGCGCTTATGCATTTTCTTTCCGAAGTAGGCAATGGTTATCGATAGAATCGGCATTGGAATGATCGCCAATAGTGTGAGCCGCAAGTCTATCGAAACCATGAAGGAGAAGCTCGCGATTGTCATCAACACTATGTCCATCGCTGCAATCAGTCCCATCCCCAAAAGCATACGCACCGAGTTCAGGTCATTGGTGGCATAGGCCATCAAGTCTCCGATCTTGCTTTTATTAAAGAAGTTCTGCGAGAGCTTCAGCAGATGGTCGTAAAAATCCTGCCGTAAACCCTTTTCAATCCTATGAGAATTCCCGATGATCAACAAACGCCAGAAGAAGCGTAATATCATCACCGCAAAAGATAGACCGATGATAATGAGTGCTATCAGCCCCAGTCCGGTTTCATCGATCGTGCGCGCCTGAATGTTGTCGATGGCATATTGCATCACCTTGGGGGTGATGAGTTGTACCACATCCACCAAAATCAACATGATGATGCCGCCTGTAATTTGAGCATAACTCTTCTTCAAATATGGAAGAATCGTGTCGAATGTTCGCATTGGTTTTACTATATCCTTTAGTATTATTCCGAGTATGATGCAGCATGTCCCTCTTTCGGGCAATACTCCACCATGCCACACTCGATTGAAGGGTCTTTTTGTCAAATCCTTTGTTTATGTCCTGCGATGTTTAGCGGAATTGACCCTTACATTTTCCTCTCTGCACAGTGGAAGCTCTATTGTCTGTATTGATGATAAGCGTCTTCTGCAAACAAAGACTCACTAGAGGCAGGAGGTCCAAATGCACAGCGTTTTCGCGAGGAGGATTGCCGTGGTCCCCACAAAAATGCGCAGCATTTACGTGGGGCATAAAAAAGAATCCCCAGCTTTGTCTGGGGATTCAATAACGAATCTTTTACTGATTCTGACGGCAAGCTCTAGATGTTCTTTCCGCTCATTATGTCCTGTTCGTTGCATTTGCAGATACTTACGAACTGTTTGTCAGGACGCCATGTGCCATCGGTTTTGATGTTCTGCACGATCTTAATGCGTTTTACTTCGGTATTGCATACCGGGCACATCACTTTACCTTCGCTGGAAAGGTCGTGTGCTACTTTAGCGGCAAAGTTCTTAACTTTTCCCATGTTTATATCCTCTTTCTTTTATGCTCTTTCGATGTACTCGCGGCTGCGGGTATCGATTTTTATTTTGTCTCCGGTTTCCACAAAGAAGGGAACCATCAGCCGCAATCCGGTATCCGTGAAGGCTACCTTGCCGCTGCCGGAGGCTGTATTACCTTTGACGTTTGGTTCGCACTCAGCGATGGTCTGCACCACTGTGGTAGGCAATTCTATGCCTACAATCTCTCCTTCGGGAGTAGTGGCGATGATGATCTCCATATTTTCTTGCATTAGAAGTTCATTGTCACCAATGGTGGAGCTTTCCACATGCATTTGCTCGTAAGTCTCGGTATCCATCAGTACGAAGAAATCTCCGTCGCGATACAGGTATTCCTTTTTGGTGCGTTCGATGCGTACTTCCTCGAAGCTATCGCTTTCGCGGAAAGTATTCTCGATTGTCCTGCCGCTGCGGATGCTTTTCAGTTTACTGCGCATAAAAGCTGGACCCTTGCCCGGTTTCACATGCAGGAATTCCACTACCTCAAAGAGATCGTCTTTGAACTTGATGACCATGCCATTTCGTATATCAGACATTGAAGCCATAATTGCTATCCTTAGTTTTAGTCTAGACAACCACGATTTTCATGGTAGCATATTTGGCAAGACATTTTTTACAGGTGTTCTGCTAGTTTCGGCGGAGATAAATACACGGCAGTGTAGAAGCTCCGTCTTGACCCCGGTTATCCTTTTTCTCCTCTTTCCCTTTGTTCTATGCAGTGTTGAAGCTGATATCAAGGTGTTATCATCCTGTGCTCACCCGATGATAACCCGATGATATCAGGTTCAAGTATAGATAATCCCAGGAGGAATGAAGCTCTTGAATCGTTTGGCAGAAGTATATGCCAAATTGGAGTTTGGCAGCCTAGTTGCAAAACGACATTCGTGTCTTGACGAGTCACTAGGTTTACAGGAATATGCCAGAGGCACGATGTCCAAAGGCACAGCGTTTTCGCGAGGAGGGTTGCCGGGGTCCCCACAGAAATGGGAAGCTTTTTTTTGTGGGGTGGTTCTGGGGTCCCCATGGAAACGGGAAGCGTTTTTGTGGGGCAGTAAAAAAATCCCCCGACCGAAGCCGGGGGATATTCTAGGGATTAGTGTTATTTTACGATTACCATTTTTTTGGTTTCGATTTTGGAAGGTGTGCTAAGTCTGTAGAAATAGATGCCGCTTCCGCAAGCATTGTTTCTGCTGTCTCTGCCATTCCAAGTAAGGGGATTGAAGCCTTCCTTAACTTGGAAGGTTTTCACTGCCTGACCCAATACGTTGTAGATGGTTACAGTTCCGCTATCACCTGCTTTAATATCCACATGGATGTTGGTGACGCTGTTTGCACTGAAAGGATTCGGATAAGCGCTCTTCATCACGGTCTGCAGAGGAAGCTCAGGAACTTCTTCGTGTATTACTTCCACATATTGCGGGCCGTAGAAGGTGCTGTGTGTCAGGTCAACCGCTTCCAACCAGTAGTAGTAACCGGTGTTGTTGATTACTTCATGGTCTTCATGGGTATATACATGAGTGCTGGAGGTGTTGGTCGCATCAATCATATTAGGAGTGATGGATGTTGCGTTGTTTTGTACATTGCTTTCTCCACGATATATGCGGTAGCCCAAGAGTCCAGTTTCACTTTCGCTGATCCAGGTAAGCTTTACAAATTTCTGAGCGGTGAATATGGCATTGAAAGCGCTCAGTTCAACAGGCAGACTGGGATCACTGCCAGAGCCATAGGCCCAGCCAAAGTCACCAGGAGCCTTGCTTCCGAGGTCAACGACTACATCATAAGATGGAAGGGGCCCTGCAACAGCTGTCCATTGTCCTTCCCACAGGTACACAAACCATTGAGAGGCTGTGAGAGGAGGGATAAAGTCGAAATGCAGGGTAACGGAACCGGTACCAACCAGATTGATGATACCGCTGCTTTCGATTTCGAAGTTACCCGCGTTCGGAACTGGAGGTAAGTCTCCGGCTTCGACTGTTGCGCCCACAAATCCTGTACCAGAACCGGTAATGTTGGTATTTGTATCAATAGCGAAAGGATTACCGGGTACGATGTCATAGCTGATATCGGCAGGGGTTGTAACTTCGATCTCGTTTGAGTTAGTTCCGGTTTGTGAGTAAGCATCATAAGCCCGCACAACATAGTAATATGTGGTCTCGGGATTCAAGCCGGTAACTTCGTAACTGAGTACGTTGCCAGCATCTATATTCTCAAGTTTATAAGTAAGGATTGAACCTCCGGAGAAGACATGAGAACCGAGGTAGGTGAAAGTATCCGAGGCATATGAGTCCCAATCGCCTGTATTGTAAGTAGTGCTAGGAACTGAGGCATCTTCATTACGTACCAGGGTAACATTACTACCCCAATTATCTATCTGATCGATAACTCCAACTACATCTATCATTACACCGTTTTTAAACAGTGCAACAGCATCGTTACCATTGAAATTTACTAGTGTGCTGTTAGTATTATCTGCTAGGTTAATAATCACTTCACCAGCATTACTATGCCCTGTAATATAAACTGCACCTGTTGCTAATGTACCGCTGAGTATTAATTCAGACCCAAACTCTCCCGCTCCATTGGTTTGTTTCTTCAATGAATAACTCGAAAGATCTACCAAAGCGCTTGTTCCGTTATATATCTCAATTGCCTTGTTGTAGCTGCCTCCCTCAATATACTCAGAAATGAATAGATCGCTAGCGGCTGCCCCTTCTTCTTTCTCATACACATCGATGTAGTATCCAGTTGCTCCGCTTACAGCTTCCCAATTTGCAATAAAGCTATCCGAGTCGGTAGCAGTTGCTGATGTTGCAACAGGAGCAGCAGGGGCGGCAGGAGTGAGAACTTCACCGGAAAGGCTAACGGTTCTCTCCGTTGCCCCAGTAGAGCTAATAGTGATGTCTTGGTCATAGCTGCCAATAGCCAATCCAGCTTTTAGGCGAACGTAGATCGTGGTTTCTGCTACTGATCCGCTCGATTGAGTAAGTGTGATTGGACTCGTGGCAGTAAAGGATTCTCCGGTTGTTGGAGAAATCTCATAACTTGAGGGAGCTGTGATTACTATATCATTTGAAAGATCTGCACCGCTAACTGTGAAGCTCTGTTCAGCAGAAGGGCCTGCATTATGCTCATAAGTAAAAGCATCCATGTTGGCATTCACGGTTATTGTGGGAGTAGCCAAATAAATACTTATATCATCTACATTCCAGCGTGTTGGAGAATTTGTGGAGTAATACTTGAAGGCTAAATAAACCATATCACCGGAGATTGTGGATAGATCCAATACTCCGGAAGGAGAAACTCCCCCACTTACTCCCCCATTGCTAAAGGGTATCTCTGTCCATGTGGCAAAACTGGGGTCGCCCAAACCAAAGTAATCGCTGGAATACATGAGTTTAAGATAGTTATTGGCATCTATGGTGCCGTAAACTGCATCTGTGGCAAAACTCATCCGTTCGCCAGTGTAATTATTAAAATTGATCCCTGGTAAAACCATCCACTGCTCTTCTGCGCTGCTTCCGTAACCATTGCATTGAGCAGCATCGCCATAAATGGTCCAAGGCTTAGTACCTGTAACTGTATAAGTATATACACCAGTTAAGCCGGAGCTGAAATCTTCGCTATAAGGAATTGTAGTTGTTAATGGATCTGTTACAGTATAACTCTGCTCTGCTGATTCCTTCTCAGCGGCTTCATTATCTAGAGCATAAACGGAATAATAGACTGTTGTACCATTAGCTTGGGCGGGAATAACTGCAGTCCAGGTGTCACCGCTGGAATTTGTCATTTCCACGTCGTTTGTGCGTTCGCCACTCGTGGTTCCCCAATACACCGCTGCTCCTGCAACTGAACCTTCAGCATCAGTAATTGTGGCTGATACAGTTACGTCTGTTGATGAAGTAATGTCGGTTGAGGGAGTGATGTTTATACCGGTAATAGATGGGGGAAGGTTCTCTCCAGAAGAGAAACCGGTCCAAGTGATATCATCAATAATAACTTGCTTAGTTGTCACATTCGCTATTTTAATTACTACATCACCAGCAGTATTAATATCGTTGATCTCAAAAATATGCTCATTATAATCATCAAACGTAGCACTAGTACCTTTTGAAACACCATTAACAAACAACTCAACTTGTCTGTTTCCCGATCCAGTAAATCCCTTGTACAGTTTTACGCTAAAACTTCCCATTCCTCCTGCTACTGAGCTGGAGGTAATGTTACTTGTATTAGTTTTCAACATAAGAGCGGGTAAATCAATACCAGAGTCGTTTGCATCATTATTTGCATCTCGTGAATTAACGTATGACCACGTCACACCGTTGTTGCCGATAAATGAGCTCGCTTGGTAAGAAGCTGTAGCGTTGCTATTGGTAAAATCCTCCAATCCTTGTCCCCACGCCATGCCGATCATCAGCAGGCTGAGGGTAAATAAGAAAAATAGTTTCTTCATAATTCCTCCATGAATTACGCGTATATCATTATGTAGTAAACCATAAGAAGTTTAGTGCGATAATGAGACAGGAGCTAATTCTGGCAAGTGTTTTTTTCATATTTATCGGTTTCTGGGGGATTCACCAGGGCGGAGAATCTGGCAAAAGCACCAATAACATGACGTTAGGCTGTGGAATTTTTGTCATAGCGTTTTTGGGGAGTTCGTAGTTCTTAGTTGTTTAGTGTTACAGTGTTACAGTGCTGCGGTTGACGGTGCTGCGCACCTGTTGGAAGGCCTTCGGCCTGTTGAATGCTCAGACTTCACCTTCGTGGTTAAATACCCGCTCTCCACACAATATAGGGCATTCCCCCAAAAAATCGAGTTCTCATGTCTATAATAGCAATTAAAGATATGATGTTAGCCATTGCAGATGTCCAGGTATTTCATTTTTCAGATTTG
>JALOBM010000173.1 GCA_023228285.1 Candidatus Cloacimonadota bacterium
TAATTATAAACCTTCACTAGCGTTGCGTTGTTGTTAACCTAAGTTCTTTGAAAGACTTGATATATCTGGGTTTGCGGAGTTTTGCATCGAGCAACGATTTGAAAATCGTTTTGTGTTCCTTAGCACAAAATATTGATCATGAATCCAGGCAAGATGGTCTTCTCCCAAGTTATGGAATTTGCACCATATCACGTGTTTAAGTATTGTGTAAAGAGGTATGACGGCGACTACAAGGTGAAGGATTTCACCTGCTGGCGACAGTTTCTCTGCATGGCATTCGGTCAGCTGACCCATAGGGAAAGCCTGAGTGATACCGCTCTTTGCCTTAAGCTTCAGAAGGATAAGCTCTATCACCTGGGCATTGGCACCCCTTTTCATAAGTCAACCATTTCACGTGCGAATGAAATCCGGGATTGGCGGATCTTCCAAGATTTTGCCCTCAAGCTGATCGAACAGGCCAAGGCCTTGTATGCAGGTGATAACCAGTTGGATATTAAACTCAAGGGCGGCATTTATGCGTTGGATTCTACGATCGTTGATCTATGTTTATCGGTATTCTGGTGGGCGACTTTCCGGTCCACCAAATCGGCCGTTAAGATTCATACCCTGCTTGACCTGAAAACTTTAATACCAGAGTATGTTTTCATCACCGAAGGGTCTGTTCACGACGTCAATATCCTGGATAACATTTCTCTTCCCGGTGGAAGCTATCTGGTAATGGATAGGGCTTATGTGGACTTTGCACGGATGCATGATCTAGCTGATGACCGGATCAATTTTGTCATACGTTCAAAAACCAATCTGAAATACAGGGTTTTAAACAGCGGCCAACCTGATCAGAACAAAGGAATCTTGAGCGATCAGGCGATTGTCCTGACAGGGACAAACAGCTCTCAACGATATCCCGGGTGCCTACGAATGGTGAGGTTTTATGATGAAGGAACACAGAAGACGTTTATCTTCCTAACCAACAACTTCAAACTCTCGGCTTCCACCATAGCAGACTTATACAAATCTAGATGGGGCATTGAGACTTTTTTTAAATGGATCAAGCAACATCTTAAAATTCAGTCCTTTTGGGGTCAATCTGAGAATGCGGTTAAAACGCAGATCTGGATTGCCATATCGGCCTATCTTATCGTGCTTATAGCCAAAAAGCAACTTAATCTGAAGTACTCGCTCTATGAAATCCTCCAGTTGATCAGCCTGGCTCCATTCGACCGGACTCCGATGAGAAAGCTCTTTGAAAACGCAGAATATCAAGATGTCAAAGAACAAAAATATAATCAACTGAATTTGTTCTAACTAAGACGCAACGCTAGTGAGTTGAATTCTATGAGTATTCTATAACTAAGGATGATCTTGAAGGAGGAAAGTTCTTGTTGACAAATGCTATACAAAACCGTCAACGTATTGGTTTATTGGATAATTTGTACGAGACCGGACAATTTATTGTTTTTTCTTACCTCGATTGGAATGGAATGGAGTTTGTGATTTATTCCAAGAAGAAAAGACTATCGATGCTAGCAAGTCAGCTTTTTAATACATTAGGTCTACCAAAAATGCAAATTGTTGGCACAGAAGGAGAAAGGTTGATTTGTGCAATTAATCCTGAAGAGTTAAATGAAATGGAAATTTCAAATCTCATTGAAAGAGGCTTTTTAAGTGATACAATAACAAGGATGAGCAATTACATCTTGGTTTTCATTAATATTTGCGAAAGATGAATGAGCAATTTAAGCTAAAATGGCAAACTGTTGTATCGTTTTTATTGACATTTGCTTGTATTTTTTTAACAATTGAAGTGAGACAGGAACATGCTAAATTGTTAAAAATTAATGAACTGTACAATATATCACTGACAGAAAGCCAAAGCATTAATAATAGTTTAAAAACCATTGAATACAAAGACGGTTTATATAGAAGATTGTGGCTGAGCAATATTAGTTGGGATGAGCTAAAATCTACAGATTTTGAGGTAGTGAAATGGAATGATATTGTTCAAGGGAGTAAGTTTGTTATATGGTATGATCATGTTAAGGTGTGTGCGGATTGTCTTGAGAGAATACTGCAAACATTTATTGATTCAGAAATCAATCCTGGTGACATTATCATAGTGTCTAATTACAACAATGTAAGGGATCTTAAGAGTATCAAAGCTCAATATGGTCTAGAATACGATTGTTATTTGGCAAATGAACTACCCAATTTACAACTAGAAGGCAAAAGGATGGCTCTTTTTTTCTCCGATAAGAACCGAAGTATCTACTTCCCATGTATTGTCGACAGTTTTGATGGTGATGAGTTGCGATATTTGAGTTTCATTCAGAGCAAATTTGTTGAGATAGCTCAATTACTTAGATCCATTGAGATGGTCTAACCTGTAATTACCGGTTGAAAACTCCACAACCTGCCAAAGAAAATAAACTTGCCTTGCACACGAACAAGGCATAAAAATGGTAAGCATGGTAGACAAACAAAAAATCATTCCGTATTGGCACGTCGAGAAGAAGTCTGAAGTGGAACTTGCTTCGGTTCTGGTCGTTAGCCGAAATACGGTCCGGTGGAATTTCTACCAAAACCTGGACGGTGAGTTAAGCCAAAACAGTCGCTGGCTCATGGGCATCGGTTTGGACGGGAAATTGCGTATTTTCGCATAAAAGAGCGATATGTTCCACGGCTTATTGCGGTTTCAGAGGTGGGTCGAGTCCCTTTACCAGGCTTTGATAAGCCTGCTTCGGGTAGCCTTGCGGTGCCGTTTCCGATCCGATCTGAACGGGATGATGGCGGAGTCGGAGGAGCTGTTCATCCTGGCCAATGG
>JALOBM010000058.1 GCA_023228285.1 Candidatus Cloacimonadota bacterium
GCAAGCTTACTGATTGGGATGCCCATGCACCTTCCGGCCCTACAGGCGAAAAAACCAATCAATGGGGCGGCACTCAGGCTCAACTGAGTATTAGTGTTTGTTTCTAAAGTATACGGGATGTACAGGATCCCGAGAAATGTAGCATTCTCACAACTCACGAACGTTTTTCTCGACAGATTTACCGGCTGCTATATTTAGGTTTTTAACTAAATACCTAAGGATGCCCAATGTCTGATAACGTGTTCAAAGCTATTGCCGACGCTAATCGCCGCAAAATCCTCAATCTGCTGAAGACTCATGGAACTCTCAGCGCAGGACAAATAGCTGAACACTTCGATTTCACTAAGGCCAGTTTGAGCGAGCATCTCAAGATACTGCGCAATACCGGCCTGATCTACGCCTCCAGAAAGGGGCAATACATATACTACAGACTAAACACCAGCATCTTCGAAGACATTCTGGCATGGGTAGTAAACTTAAGAAAGTGAGGAATCATGAAGCGCTTGAAACACTTTACCGGAACCATCATCCTGCTTGCAGCATATCTGGCGGCAGTAGTAATAATCGCCACAGCCCTTCCAGCGGATGCTCTGATCCCTATCCACTGGAATATTGAAGGCGTAGTTGACGATTTTACCAGCAAAAGCTCAGCTTTATTTCTGGCTGTACTGATGGTGGTGGGTATGTTCTTGTTACTGTACCTGATGCCCTATTTCTCGCCCAAATACAAGCGGCAGGCAGAAAGATTTGACCGTATCTTACCCTACATCTCGTTTATGATGGTGTTATTTCTCGCTTTACTAAATCTATACGGTCTCTGTTATCCTTTGGGTGCAGATATGTTGCCCTTCAATCCGGTTTTGATCATCATCGGTTTCATGATGATGTTTTTGGGAAATCTCCTGCCCAAATTGCCGCGGAACTTCTTCGTTGGTATCCGCACTCCCTGGACCATCTCTGATGAAGACAACTGGTATAAAACTCACCGGATTGGCTCACGTACCTTCTTTCTGGGTGGCCTGGTGCTCGTGCTAAAAGGCTTCTTGCCCTTGAGTACCACAGTGCAGATCATTAGCTCCTGGTTGGCACTGGTGCTCTTGCTATATCCCCTGTTCTATTCGCTGTACATGTTTAAGAAACAATCGCATGAAGAATGAATCAGGGGTTCTTTCCATCGGTATATCCAAGTCCAGCCATTTTCAAGACAAGATCATATCATCTTTATTGATTACGAGATAGGTAGATTTGATCAAGCGATGACGATTTGAAATTTAGGGTGAGGGTTTTAGTCATTAGCAGACTTGTGTGACTCCATTTAACTTACATAATGCTATTGGAGTTTATTTGACCTTACATATCTTTTTGTGTACCTATATGTTATACGGTCAAATGGACTTCAAAAGCAGGGGTGGACATTATGCATTGTCTGAAGTCTATTAACTTATTCTATCAGAGAGAGAGATAGCATAGATGGCTGTGTCCAGAACATTGTTCGGGTTTTACCGGATCTATCTGGTATAGAAGAAAAGGATGTGTGAAATTTGCGGCAAGGATAAAAATGTCTTGGCACAATATGTGAGTCGTATTAGAACACGCGTAGGGCCATTTATGGGCGACACTGGACTAAGTCCTAAACTTCTCTGCGCTCAGCTTTCAGTACCCCGGAAACAAACCCGCAGCACGATCTTCACAAACTCTCAAACTAAGAATGAAGAACACATGTGAAGCCTGAGACTACAACAGCCTCGGAGAGGGGAAACACCACTAAAAAACACCATCAGAGATGACGTTGGTGTCTGAATATTGACACCTCAGGTGAGGCGCAATGACGAAAACGGGCCAGAGGCACGAGTTACAAAGTGTGGTAGAGCTTTCTGTAGCTCCGAAAGAATGAGGCGTAGCATCGGAATGCTACGATATGGGACGTGTCGAACCCTCACCGCAGCGCCGTTCATCTGCAATACTGCAGAACTAATTAACTAAGAACAACGAACCAAGAACTAGTGAACTGCGAGCGCAGCGAGCTCCAACAGGCCGAAGCCCAACCTCCATTATTCATTATTCATTTAATACGAGCTTTAGCGAGCATTCTCCATTTTTGTCCCAGTGCTGTCCGCCATATAGTATATGAAGGGATTTTCTTCGCATATGATCTTTGAAGTGCATAGAGTGAACATTATGTGTGGGAGAACACGTATCGGGAGGGACATCTGCAGCTTATGCCCATAATCTCCACGCAGGGAAGGCTTTGATCTGCTTCGGCGAAGATTTCCCTTGACTATGTAGTGATCTTAATAATATTATGTATAGACCTTATAAAGATCAATCCCGTAAGGAGGAAATATCATGTTTTTAAGCGGATCACAATTGAAAGAAGTATTCCAGAAGGCCAAGAAGCAACGTTTTGGGATAATCGCATCCAATGTCGTTTTCGATACTCAAATCCGAGCTATCATCCAAGGTTACAACAGTGTGGGAAGTGACGGATTGATGCAGATGAGCAGCGGTGCCTGCAAATACGCTGCTGGTGAAAGTCAGGATATAAAGATCGGAGCACAGCTTATCTCCACCATGATCAAGACCTTTGCGGCGCAATTTCCCAAAAGCGGAATTGGTTTGCACATCGATCATGCCACCCCAAACTACTTTGATTTCATAGTATATTGTATCGAGAATAATCTTGTAACCTCCGTGATGATCGATGCATCCAAAGAGAACCTCGCAGAAAACATCCGCATCACCAAAGAAGTGGTGGAAGTGGCTCATAAACACGGTATCCTGGTAGAAGGCGAGATCGGGCACATCAAGGGAGCGGAAGACGAAGTTGTATCCGAGACCGAGCTTTACACTCATCCCGAAGAAGCCCTGGAATTTGTTCAGAAAACCAATGTGGATCTCTTTGCCGCCAGTGTGGGCACAAATCACGGCGTATCCAAGGGTGAGAACATAGTACTACGTCTAGATTTGGTGAAAGAGATCGATGATCTGCTGATCAAAAACAGCTTGGAACGCGGATTGGTGTTGCACGGAGCCAGCGGTCTGACCGATGAGCAACAGCGTGAAGCCATCAAAAATGGTGTGGTAAAGATCAATAAAGACACTCACTATCAGATGGATATGGCACAAGAGATCCAAGCTTATTGGGAAAAGGAGAAATATGCCATTGTCTGCCCGCCGGACACGGATCCCAAGGCTTATGTGCCAAACAAAGGCATATTTGATCCGCGCAAGTGGCTGATCAAAGGCGAAAACAAAATGCAGGAAACAGTGAAGAGCTTCTGCCTGGTTACCGGTAGCGCACACAACAGTATCCTGCTATAGGAGAATGACTATGATAAGAGTAGCGATAAATGGATTTGGCCGCATCGGACGTTTGGTACTGCGCGCCTTCATCAAGTTCCACCCCGAAGTGGAAGTAGTGGCGATAAACGACCTAACAGACGCCAAGACTCTAGCCTATCTCTTTAAGTACGATAGCGTTCACAAACTCTTTGACGGCGAAGTGAGCCACGACGATGAAAGCATCACAGTGAGCGGTAAAAAGATCAGGATCTTTGCCCAAAAGGATCCCGAAACGCTTCCCTGGAAAGATCTGGATGTGCATTATGTGGTGGAAGCCACAGGTATATTCAGAACCAAAGAGAAGGCTGGAAAACATCTCAAGGCCGGTGCTCAGAAGGTGATCCTTACCGTGCCTGCAAAGGATGATGTGGATGCTACTATCGTGATGGGAGTGAACCACCGCGATCTAAGAGCTACAGATATGATCGTGTCCAACGCATCCTGTACCACAAATTGCCTGGCACCGGTAGCGAAGGTCTTGCACGATCGTTTCGGCATTATCAACGGATTGATGACCACCATCCATTCTTATACCAACGATCAGAACATTCTGGATCTGCCGCATAACGATCTGCGTAGAGCCCGGGCCGCAGCAATGAGCATGATCCCCACCACCACCGGAGCTGCCAAAGCAATCGGACTGGTGATTCCCGATCTGAAAGGCAAGCTGGACGGGCTGGCGGTAAGAGTGCCCACTCCGGACGGTTCTCTGGTGGATTTGAGCGTAAATCTGGCACGCAGCACCAACAAAGAAGAGCTCAATATGGCCATGAAAGAGGCTGCGGAAGGGTATCTGAAAGGATATCTGATGTATTGTGATGATCCCATCGTTTCCATTGATATCGTGGGGAACTCCCATTCCTCCATTTTTGATGCTGGTGGAACCTATGTGAAGGATAACATGGTGAAAATCCTCAGTTGGTACGATAACGAATGGGGCTATAGCTGCCGCGTTGCCGACCTGTTGATGTATATGAGCGGTTTGGAATAGATACATAATTGCAAAGTTCTATCGTGCGAGGGACGTCCTGCAGGGCGCCCTTCGCATGAAGCATCGCGCTGGAAGCGGAAACAGAGATTAGTAAAGGAAGCGAAAACTGAAATATGACAAAGAAGTTGTTTTGGCTGTGGCTTTTGGTATTGATTGTAGTAAACCTCATCCCCATTGGCAACGATACAAACCAAAGCCTGAGCAGAAATAGATTGTGGGTGTTCCGGCTGGATTATCTGGCACATGCCATCATGATCTTGTGCTTTGCTCTCATCCGGATCTGGGGTGCTCTTCATAATGTGCGCTGGTTCAAGCGTTGTGATGCGCTGAAGTACTCGGCAATCGTGCTGGCTTCTGGTGTATGCCTGGAGCTATTACAATTGGGAGTACCCTGGCGTAGTTTCAATCCCACAGACATGATCTACAATCTGGGGGGAGCAGTATTGGCAATAGGCTTCATAATGCTTAGCGAAAGCTATCGGCGGGCTTGAGATAAGCATATATGCCATTCAGATAAAGGGTGTTCATAAGAAGAATAGGCAGACTATACCCCATTTTACAGACCTCATTCAAAGATAAGTGGATCGATTCCCTCTGGCAGAAAGGCGTCACACCTTCAATCGACCGATTTTCATTGACATAAACCTGATGGCAAAATTGAGTGATAACAAAAGGTGATTTTTATCTAACAAAAATATAGCATAATAAGGAGTTTACCGAAATGGCTAAACAAACAAAAGCTACGATGGACGGAAATGGCGCTGCTTCGCATGTGGCATACGCTTTTAACGAGGTAGCGGCAATCTACCCCATTACTCCGTCATCCGGTATGGGTGAGCTTTCGGATGCATGGGCAGCTGAAAACCGTAAGAATATCTACGGTACCACCGTGGATGTAATGGAAATGCAATCCGAAGCCGGAGCTGCCGGAGCAGTACATGGCTCTCTCTCCGCCGGAGCACTTACAACTACTTTTACAGCCTCTCAGGGTTTGATGCTTATGCTGCCAAACATGCATAAGATCGCCGGAGAGATGTTGCCTACAGTGTTTTATGTGACTGCACGCTCTTTAGCAGCACAGTCTCTATCGATTTTTGGCGATCATTCCGACGTAATGAGTGCCCGTAACACCGGTTTTGCGATGATCGCAAGCAATAGCGTCCAGGAAGTAATGGACTTGTCGATCGTAAGCCAATTGGCCACCTTGAAAAGCTCGATTCCATTCCTGCACTTTTTTGATGGATTCCGCACTTCTCACGAATTGCAGAAGATCGATGTAGTGGATTATGAGACCATGAACGAAATGCTGGATCACAAGCTGGTGGAAGATTTCCGCAAACGCGCCCTCACTCCGGATGCTCCCCGTGTAAAAGTGGGACAGCAAGGCCCGGATGTATATTTCCAGGGACGCGAAACCAGCAATTTACATTATGATAAAGCCCTCGACATTATCCAGGAATGCATGAACGAAGTAGGCGCCAAGATCGGTCGGCACTACAATCTCTTCGATTATGTGGGCGATCCCGAAGCAACAGACGTGATCGTGGCAATGGGTAGCGGATGCGAGACCATCAGCGAGACTATCGATTATCTGAATAGAGAACGTGGAATGAAGCTGGGCTTGGTAAAAGTCCGCGTATATCGTCCCTTCGGTGTCAAGCAATTCCAGGCTGCTCTGCCCAAGAGCGTAAAGCGCATAGCGGTTCTGGACAGAACCAAAGAACCGGGCAGCATTGGCGAACCGCTTTATCTGGATGTGGTTAGCGCATTGCAAGGTAAGAACCTCAGCATCATCGGCGGTCGTTATGGCCTATCCAGCAAAGAATTTACTCCAGACATGGTGCTGGCAGTTTACAAGCATCTGCAAAAAGGCGGATTCCATAGCTTCACAGTTGGTATTGAAGACGATGTAAGCAAGCTCTCTTTGCCGCTGGATGAGCACATCCAAACCGTTCCCGAAGGTACTATCTCCTGTAAATTCTGGGGTCTCGGATCAGACGGAACAGTGGGCGCTAATAAGAACAGCATCAAGATCATCGGCGACAACACCGATATGTATGTGCAGGGCTATTTCCAATACGACAGCAAAAAGAGCGGCGGCATCACCCGCAGCCATCTGCGTTTTGGTAAAAAACCCATCCACAGCCAATACCTGGTTACGCAAGAGGATTTTGTGGCTTGCCACAATCAGGCTTTCATCGGCAGATTCGACCTGTTGAACGGCATCAAGGAAAATGGCGTATTCCTGTTGAATTCGAACTGGAGCATGGATGAAGTCTTCAATAATCTTACTTGTGAGATGCAGGAGACTATCATCAACCGCAAGATCAAATTCTACAATATCGACGGCCTCAAGATCGCCGCAGAAGTGGGACTGGGCGGCAGAGTAAATACCGTAATGCAGACAGCGTTCTTCCTCATCAGCGGTGTAATGGATCGCAAAGAAGCCATCGGTTTGATCAAAGAATCCATCCGTAAAACCTATGGCAAGAAAGGCGAAGAAGTGGTTCAGATGAACCTCAACGCTGTGGATAAAGTAAATGAAGCCCTGGTGGAAGTGAAGATTACAGCACAAATGCCGGATACCTGCGGCCCTCGTAAACAACTGGTACCCAGAGACGCAACTGGATTTGTAAAAAACGTAATCGAACCCATCATGCGCGAGCAGGGCGACGTTATAAAGGTTTCCCAAATGCCTCTGGATGGCTTTGTGGAAAGCGGAACCGCCAAGCTGGAGAAACGCAGAGTAGCTCCCGCAGTTCCCAAATGGATATCAGAGAACTGCATCCAATGCAACCAATGCTCCTTTGTGTGCCCCCATGCCGCAATCCGGGCGAAACTGATTACCGAAGCAGACCTGAAGGATGCTCCGGAAAGTTTCAATACCATTAAAGCTATGGGCGCTGAAGGTTATCAATACAAAATCCAGGTCTACATCGACGATTGTCAGGGCTGCCGCGTATGTGTGAACGAATGCCCCAAGAGCGCTTTGGTAATGAATCCCATCGAAGACGAGCGTGCAGCCGGAGAACAGAAAAACTACGAATTCTTCGAAAAGCTTCCCAGCGATGTATTAGCAAACTTCAAAGAAACTACCGTGAAAGGCAGCCAGTTCAAACAGCCGCTCTTCGAGTTCTCAGGTGCTTGCGCCGGTTGCGGCGAAACCCCGTATATCAAACTGCTTACTCAATTGCACGGTGATCGCATGATCGTAGCTAACGCTACGGGATGCTCCTCCATCTACGGTGGAACCTTCCCCACAATCCCCTATTGCAAAAACAAAGACGGCCATGGTCCTGCATGGGCAAACAGCCTCTTTGAAGATAATGCAGAATATGGTTTGGGAATGCGTCTGGCAGTTAAATCGCATCGTAAACAACTGAAGCTGGCTTTGGACGCTCTGATGGAAAAAGGCATCGATCCCGAACTGAAAGAAGCGCTGAAATACAGCTTGGAACACTGGGATGCAGTGGATCAGGAAGCAAAAGAGAACGCCCGCAAGATCCGCAACCTTCTGCCCAAAGCCATCCAAAACGCCTGCGAAGGCTGCGCTAAACTCCTGCGTAGAGTGGATGAATTGAAGGATTACTTTGTCGAGAAATCCATCTGGGCAATCGGTGGTGACGGCTGGGCCTACGATATCGGTTACGGCGGATTGGACCACGTGATGGCCTCCAATCAGAGAATCAACGTCCTGGTTCTGGATACCGAAGTGTACTCAAACACCGGCGGTCAGGCTTCAAAATCCACACCGATGGGTTCTATTGCACGCTTTGCCGAAGCAGGTAAGGCTACAAACAAGAAAGACCTGGGTATGATGATGATGAACTACGGCTATGTGTATGTGGCTTCAATCGCTATAGGCGCAAACAAAAACCAGGCCCTGCAAGCCTTTAAGGAAGCTGAAGAGTATCCCGGGCCGGCAATCATCATCGCCTATGCTCCCTGCATAAACCACGGCATCGATATGAGCATGAGCCAAAAACACGAAAAAGCCGCAGTGGAAGCAGGTTATTGGCTGCTGTATCGCTACAATCCGCTGAGACGTCTGGAAGGCAAGAACCCGCTTACCCTGGATAGCAAAGAACCCAGCATGAGCATTGCTGATTTCATCAAGACAGAAAACCGCTATAGCCGCCTGTATCGTATCTTCCCCGAACGTGCAGAGAAATTTGAAGAAGGCAGCACACAGTTCTTCAAAGAACGCTATGAGCAGTATAAGAAAATGAGCGAATAACTCATATAGAATCAATAAATAAGGGGAAGCTTGATAAAGGCTTTCCCTTTTGTTTTATTACCCAATTGCACTATTTTATCTTAAAACACTTTTAGGATGTAATAATGTTATCAAGACTGATCCCCATCATACTTATGCTGGTTCTGAGCACCAGCCTCGCTGCGGTAAAAAACCGTAGATAAAGTGGATTTGAACCGTTATCTGGGCAGATGGTATCAATATGCCTACTACCCCACCAAGTTTCAACCCAAGGACGCAGCGCTTTCTGCTGCAGACTACTCCCTGGATAAAAAGGACAAGATTATCGTGGTAAACACCAGCTACAAAGACAAAGCTGGCACGCAGATACTGAAGCAAGTAACCGGCAAAGCACATGCTGTGGACAAAAGCAACAGTAAGCTCAAGGTAACTTTCTTCTGGCCCTTCTATGGTGATTATTGGATTGTGAAGCTGGATAAAGACTATCAATACAGCGTAATTAGCGATCGAAAACAGAAGTATTTGTGGATACTTTCGCACAGTCCACGTATGGGAAAAGATACTTACAATGAAATCTTGAGCTTCCTGAAACAAGGCGGTTGGGATACATCGAAATTGGTGGTGACAGGCATCCAAGACTAACGCAACCAATATTTGCACTTGACAAAAGCCGCTACAGCTATCTTTTTGTAAGATTTAGCAAAATATAGATGTAGCGGCTTTATCGTACCGCATGGAGTTGAACATGGATTATCCCTTTACCGATATCGAGAAAAAATGGCAAAAAGTCTGGAAAGATAACGGAATTGCCCAAGCTTCAGACTTGAGCGACAAACCCAAATACTACGTTCTATCGATGTTTCCCTACCCTTCCGGGGTACTCCATATCGGTCATGCCTCAAACTACTCCATAGGTGACGCCATCACCCGCTTGAAACTGATGGAAGGTTACAATGTGATGCAGCCCATGGGCTACGACTCATTCGGTATGCCCGCGGAGAACTATGCTATTACCCACAACTCCCATCCCCGCCTCACTACCGAAGAAAACATCACCAATATGCGCAAGCAATTCGATGGCATGGGCTTCTTCTTCGATTGGGATCGCGAAGTAAGCACCTGTCGTCCGGATTACTACCGCTGGGGGCAGTATATCTTCAAAAGGATGTACGAACAAGGCCTAGTTTACCGCAAAAAGAGCTTCCAAAACTGGTGTAATCAGTGTAACACTGTTCTGGCAAACGAACAAGTTGAAGAAGGTGCATGCTGGCGTTGCGGCAGCGAAGTAATCCAAAAAGAGCTGGAACAGTGGTATTTCCGCATCACCAAATACGCTGAAGAGCTGCTTGATTTCTCTAATGTAATCGAATGGCCGGAACGTGTGATGACCATGCAGAAACACTGGATCGGCAAAAGCGAAGGCGCTCGCATCGAATTCCCCCTTCCGGATTCGGCAGAGAGTATAGCCGTCTTTACCACCAGACCGGATACCATTTACGGAGTAACCTTCATGGCAGTTCCCCCGGAACATCCTCTGGTACAGAAATGGCTGGAGGAAGAGCCTGAAAACCATGCCCTGCATGATTTTTGCAAGAAAGTCATAAACGAAGACAAAGTGCTACGTTCCAGCGCTGAGACCATCAAGGAAGGCATCTTTAGCAAACGCTATTGCATCAATCCTTTGAATGGTGACAGAGTGCAGATTTGGATAACAAACTATGTGCTAATGGACTACGGAACCGGTGCTGTGATGGCGGTTCCCGCCCACGATCAGCGCGATTTTGACTTTGCCAAAAAGTACGATATCCCAATGAAGATCGTGATCCAGAATCCTCTAGCCGGACTGCACCTGAATACAATGACAGAAGCTTATACTGAACCGGGAATAATGGCAGCCTCCGCCCACTTTGACGGGATGGCCAGCGAAGAGGCAAAAGGCGCAATCACAGACTGGATTGCCCAGAACAACTGGGGGGAAAAGACCGTTACCTATCGCCTGCGCGATTGGGGCATCTCTCGCCAGCGCTATTGGGGCAATCCCATCCCCATCATCCATTGCCCCAAATGCGGTGTGGTTTTGGTACCGGATGAAGATCTTCCCGTGCTCTTGCCGGACAATGTACAAGTGGGCAAAACCACATCCAATCCCCTGCTAAGTGTGCCAGAATGGCTAAACGTGAAATGTCCCCAGTGCGGAGAAAACGCAAAACGCGAAACCGACACCATGGATACCTTTGTGGATTCCTCTTGGTACTATGCCCGCTATGCCGATGCTCACAACCAGGATCTGCCCTTTGATCCCGCCAAAGCCGATTTTTGGTTGCCCGTAGATCAATACATCGGTGGCATCGAACATGCCTGCATGCACCTGCTTTATGCCCGATTCTTTTACAAATTCATGCGTGACCTAGGTTGGGTGAAAGGCAATGAACCTTTCCAACGCCTGCTCACACAAGGCATGGTACTGAAAGATGGCGCTAAGATGAGTAAATCCAAAGGCAACACCGTGGATCCACAATACATAGTAGATCGCTTCGGAAGTGACACCTTGCGCGTCTATCTGCTCTTTGCCTCGCCACCGGAAAAGGATGTGGAGTGGAACGATGAAGCGCTGATGGGAGCATTCCGCTTTTTGAACCGCATCTACAGGCTGATCGAAAGCAATCTGGATGCCATCAAAAAAGGTCTGCAACTCACAGCTGACACCGGTAAGCTCTCCCCAGAGATGAAGACACTGCTCTACAGCTCGCATTCATGCACAAAGAAATGGCTGGAAGACTGCAATCAACGCATGCAATACAATACCGCCATCGCAGCCATCATGGAACATCTAAACCATTGCGTGGCCATTAAAGAGCCGGACCTGATGGATAACGACGCACTGGCTGTATATGCAGAAGCATGCAGAATTATCCCCCAATTGCTCTACCCCTTTGCCCCGCATATTGCAGAAGAGCTATGGCAGATGATGGGCTTTGATATCCTGCTGCATGAAAGCGGTCTGCCCGGATATGAAGAGAAGTATCTGATTCAAGATACCATCACCTATGTGATCCAAGTAAACGGAAAGATCCGCGGCAAACTGGAAGTTGCTCCGGATACTGATCCCGAAACACTAAAGGAAGAAGCCTTGAAGGTAGAGAATGTGAAGCGCGCTCTGGAAGGATTTCAGATCAAGAAACTCATCGTGATTCCCGGAAAGATGATCAGCATTGCAATCGGGAAATAAGCTGCTTTGATATGAGAGCGAAGAGGCTTACACGGGTTTTACTCAGTTCCTCTCAGCCTGTATTCTTCTTTCACCGGGTAGGCCATCATCAAGCGGAATTGTATCCTGAAGGGCTAAGCACAAAGACCTTTTCTGATAGTCTGAAACACCTTCTGGATTTGGGTTATCGTTTTACAAGCCTCAGAGAAGCTCAAGCTGGTTCACACACTCCCGGATATCCCAGAGCTGTACTTGCCGCAGATGATGGTTTTTCCTGCATTTACCATGAAGTTCTGCCGATCATTAGGAAACACCAAATTCCACTCACAGTATTTATGATCGGATGCTGTATTGACAACCGTGCCCTGGCTTGGAACCACAAATTGATCCAGATTCGCCATCATGCGGATGAAAGTGATCTGTCTGATGCCCTAAGCTCCCTTCAAACAATGTATTCACTTCCAGCAGACGGCAGCATCTCTCATCGGATGTTTTCTGTTCCGGATCACCACAAAGATGAGTTCTGTGATGAGCTTTGGGATCGCTTTTGCCCCACATCACAAGAGGAATACCTTGCCCGGAAGAAA
>JALOBM010000174.1 GCA_023228285.1 Candidatus Cloacimonadota bacterium
CCGGATAGGCGGGAACGCATTTTCAAACATAGTGACTTTTGGGATCATTGCCGGAAGGAACGCGGCCGGGGATGCTGTCTGGGAGACAAAATTCCACCACGAACCAATCGACCGCCCACCGGTTGTCAGTTCTGAAAAAGGTACAGAGCCGTCAATTCTGCGGGCAGAGTTGCAGAAAGTTGTCTGGGATCTGCTTGGACCTTTAAGGAACGAAAAAGGCATCCTGCTAGCGCAGGAGAAGATCCGGGATACAGAGGAGAGGGCACTGCTTATAAATAGTTCTATTGAGATGCTCCTGGCATTGGAAATGAGAGGACTGACGGATACAGCCTCTGCTGTTGCGGATGGAGCAATTCTGAGGAAGCATTCACTGGGTACACATTTCAGGGAAGAGAACTGATTATCGGCCTGCGGTAATTTGTATGTCTTTGATTACTGTATTTTTGTTGTCATGGCAAAGCTGCAATAGCTTTTTTTATTTGGATGATGATTCGAATATTGCCGATTATATATTCATTCAAAGGCATTTTAGAATGTAAAATACTATAATGAAGTTATAATCATAGTAATATACCGTTTTGGTATCCACTGACAATATGTTGCAGGGGAGGCAGATAGATTGGCAATAACAGAGGAGAATAGCAGCAAAAAAATTAAATCCGCAGCAGTAATAGCTGCCCTTGTCTTTATTCTCTCTGCACTTATATTCATGAATATGACATACACTAATGCCAGAAAAGAGATATTTGCATTCATGCATGATCTTGAAAGGCAGAATGTTCTCATGGTCAGACAGAATCTTGATATAAACAAAAACTTCGTGTCGAGCATCTCGATAAATCTGGGCAGAATAACAGAGGATCTTGATTCAAATGAGGCAATAAATTATGTAAGGGGGTATAGCTGGTTTGCAGATTTTGGCACACTCTACCTCATAAAAAGAGACGGAAATTTGTCCTTTGGCAAGATTAACAGTGAAGCTGAGAGGAACTATTACACGGATCTCATGTCGAAAAACAGTTCTTACCCTGATATCAAGGTATTTAATTCAGAAACAGGCAGTTATCTTGCTATCAACTCACCCATAAGAAATTATAATGAGAATATCGGGGTCCTATCCGCAAAATTGTACAGAAATAGACTGAACCAACTTGTGACTTTTAATATTTTCAAAGGAACAGGGTTCTGTTATCTTCTCTCAAGAGATGGATCAATCATTGCAAGGTCAAACCACCCCATAGTAAATAAAAAAGCAACCACCCTTGATGAACTTTTTTCAGTCTCAGGGAGAGCTGACTGGAAAGAATATTACACCGATGTTGCCAACGGAATGGAAAAAAGGACCGCTGGAGAGATGATACACCCGGCCAAAGACGGCAACAGGGTTGTCAGTTATGCGCCGGTGGAGGTAGCGGGCATGTACCTTCTTACTTCTGTTCCTGAGAATGTGGTTTTATCCGCTGCCATGGGAGATTTCTTAACTGGGTTATTTTTTGTTCTCATTTCCATGGCAATTTTCGCAGTATTTATGTACATTTTTTTCAAGGCAATGAAGAAAAACACTGAAATCATCAGATGTGCGAACAGGGAACTTTCTCAGGTGTACGACAACATGCCCGGAGGAATAGTAAGATATGTCCTCGATGGAAAAAAGTGGAAGTTGAAATCGGCTAACAAAGGTTTTTTCAAGATAATAGGCTATTCGGAAGAAGTATTTGCAGAGAAGTATGGCAGCAATCTTTTTAACATCATATCGGAACCACTGTCTATGGGGCTAAAAGTGAATTTACTGCGTAAGATCCAAAAGGATGAACCTGTTGAGACTGAAATAAAACTGGATCTCAGAAACGGCCATCCCCGGTGGGTCAGTGTCAAAGTGGACTATGTCAAGGAAGATAACTGTCCAGAGGAAATGGTGGTTATATTTTCTGACATCACTAACATCAAGACAGCTAATAGTGAGCTCTATGTAAGTAAGGAACAGTTTGATATAGTCAAGAGACTTACAAATGTCATATTTTTTGAATGGAATGTTGAGACAGGTATGATTTCACACTCTTCAAATTTTCTTGATTTCTTTGATCCTCTAGACAGTTATGAAAATTTTCCGTACAGCATCGAAGGCTACAGTGCTCTTTCCAAAGAAGATGCGAAGGATCTGATCTATCTTTTTGAGCAGTTAAAAGCAGGACTTAAAGAAAGTTCGGCCGAGTTCAACGTCGTCAACAAATCTGGGGATGCCGTATGGTATAGAGTCTTTATGTCTGCTATATTTGATGAATCAGGCAAACCTGTGAAGGTAGTTGGTCTACTCACTGACATAGACGAGCAAAAAAAGAAACTTCAGTCTGCTGAAGAGCGTGCAAGTAAGGATCCGCTCACCCAGCTCTACAACAAGACGTCCACAAAGGATCTTATCGAGAGTTATATAAGCAGCACTCAAAGCCAGGGAGCATTCATGATGCTTGATATCGATAATTTTAAGCTTGTCAACGATACACACGGGCATCTTTACGGCGATGCCGTCCTCAGCGAACTTGCCCGTACACTCAAATCCCTTTTCAGAGATTCTGATATAACGGGCAGGTTCGGTGGAGACGAATTTGTTGTCTTCATGACCAATGTCAAGGATACTGCCGTAGTGCAAAAGAAAGCTGAAAGCATACTGAAAGCCTTCTATAGACCTTTCCGGAAAGAGGGCGTAGAGTACGGCATATCCTGCAGCATAGGCATATCTCTTTATCCCTGGAATGGCACTACCTATGAGAAGCTGATGCAGAAAGCGGACCTTTCACTCTATTTCTCAAAGAGC
>JALOBM010000059.1 GCA_023228285.1 Candidatus Cloacimonadota bacterium
CTCCTATGAGCTATTCGTCTCCTGGTCGTAAGATCACAATAGTATCTCATCACCTCACTACGATCCATAACAAGAATAGCTTCAAAATCAGTTTCAAGAGATTTGTGGAATTCATCACGCCTGATCCACAAACGATACCACCATAATTTAATACGCTTGTTCCAAATCGTCCTGCGTAAATCTGTGATACATATGGATGTGATTGCCTTTATTTCTTTTATTCGATTAGTGATATTTTTCATAAGTATTAAAATACAAAAATAATAGGTCATGCCAGAAAATTTATTGGAGCATATAATGAATGATTTTGACAAGTTATTAGAATCGTCGCTATTTAATAGACAATTTGGAAGACAAGAAGAAATTACTCACGCAGAACGAAATAAGAGGGCTCGTCTAGAAAAAGCTCTACGAATAGCCCATAATAAGACTATCTCAAACAGTGGGATGGGCGAGAGATATGAGATGTTCCAGAAAAACGAAAAAGCGATATTAGCGCAAATCGCTAAATATAGACCTCTCTCGGCATATGAAAAACAGAGACTAGATCGACCAGTCTCATTACACGAATCACTGCAAGCAAGATTAATGTCGTCTGTCTTGCAAAAGCTTGACTCAGACCCACAACTAGTGCCATATAACACATTGTGGTCGGATACAGATGTGCTTATGAAGCGTTTTGGACTGACACCAGAAGAAGCGGCTGTATTGGGAGGTAGTAAGGCGTGCGAAAAATCTAAAGATGGATACGGGATCGATAGAAACGTCTTGAAATCATTAAGCCAAGGCACCTCTGGTGCTAAAAAAGATGTGGAGCAGGCTAAATTTACTAGCCTATCAGATCGAAACCGAGAAGAAATAGGCACCTACTTCGAAGACACCGCTACCGAGCCAATAAAGCCAGAGAAAGGCGAGAAACTAACCGACGAAGAACTAATAAGGGCTATGAGGTTGATGGTGTCTGCTGAATATGACGCCATCCGTCAATATACAGAGCTTGCAGAAAATACGGATAATGAGCTTGCTAAGAAAATACTGAATGATGTAGCCGACGAAGAGCGTGTTCACGCCGGTGAGTTCTTGCGAGTACTACACGAACTCGATCCGAAAGAAACAGACTTCTATGCCGATGGTGCCAAAGAAGTTGAAAGCGAAATAAATACCGAGGAGGCATAGTGAACTTATCGAGTATAGACAGCAATAATGATCGCAAAGATTTGCAAGAGAAGGCGTTATCGGCTAGTGGTAATGCTATGCAGCTAAGCCGCAATTTCACCGTACTCGGTGCGGACAATCAAAAAGAAGAAGCGACTGATTTGGCTGTAAAGGCATATAACGCAGTTAAAAATGGTAATTATGATGAGGGCATAAAGTTACATAAAGCGGCAGCTGCTAAACACGCTACATTAGCATTTGTCTTTGATAGGCGTGGTGATGCAGAAAAATCGGAAGCTCACGGATACGCATATAATGGACATAGGGATGCTGTGCTCGCAATACAACATATTAAACTACCCCGTAATAAACAGCAAGCGTCTTAGTATTTAATTTATAGCAGCAGCGACACGAAGAGACGTGTAGCACGGCAGTGCAGGTTCAATATTACAAGTCGTCCGCCAATGGTGACATATGGGATGCTTTCGGGACGATACGGGGTTACAATGCGACCATTTTGGTTTGCTTCAATTGTAGGGAGCAACTCAATAACCGTTCAACGTAATCTGTCGAGGTGACGTGTGCAGGTTAGATCGTCATCTTTCCGAACCTAGTCGGTACCCAACCTGACCTGCTGCTTTTTCTAATATGAGTAATATCGCAGAACAACGTGCCAGAATGTGGCACAAAGACCCTCACTGTTATTGGTGTCGAAAGCGTACACGGTTAGTCAATCCTATAGATGGTGTTAATCCATCAGATATGGCGACTATCGATCACCTATATAGTAAGCTTGACGAAAATAGACAAAAAACAAATCACGGCATTATTAAGCGAGACTACAGAGGTAGGCAAATAATTGTCCGTCGTGTTTTGGCGTGTTATGATTGCAACCAAGAACGCGGTAGATTAGAATGTAAGCTGTCGAAATTGAAGGAGCAGCGTGCCGCAGTACTGGATGGCATGATGAAGAAACATAGCGATAATCCTCTATTACAGCAAAAGAATCAATACTGTGGTGTTGTTCTTCATGAATGCCATTATCAAGAACGCAAACGAAGACTCAAGATATTAAAAGAGCGGGCTGAAAAAGACATAGATGGTCTCGTTAAAGTGATGGGAAAGCCATTAAAAGGCGGAACATAATGAAAATCAAGTATGTCGAAGGCGATTTATTCAAATTCGTACCAGAAAAATGCAATCCAAATAAAACCGCCTGCATATGCCATGTTGTAAATGACTTAGGACGATGGGGTAGTGGATTCGTGCTACCATTAGCAGATCATTTTCCGAAAGCAGAAAAAGAATATCTAAAATGGGCACGTGGAGAACAGGTTGAATGGAATACGCCATTTAAGCTTGGCGCAGTACAACATGTTGATGTGTCAGAGAATGTGATAGTTTACAACATGGTTGGACAGCATGGCGTCGGCCACCCAAGACCGCTAAGATATAATGCATTATCGTCATGTATGGATAAAGTGGCACGACTAATCGAGAATGATGATAGGCTAATTGAGATACATGCACCGTTGTTTGGCTCTGATTTGGCTGGCGGAGATTGGAATTTTATCGAACAATTAATTATTGATTGTTGGCTGAGGAATAATATTCCTGTCACTATATATCGTCTACCAAGGAAATAAGTAATGTCTAAAGTTATCGTCGCATATATGTTTGGATTGATTGTTGGAGGCATATACTGCGTGATCAATATAATATCAGATAATTTCTTTCACGACGTACTATTAGTTGCTTGCGGCGTATTGAGTTGTAAATTAGTAGATTATTTGCACAAGAAATAATCTACAAATAGCATTCATCAAACATCTGAGAGTAATTTGTTCAGAAAAAGATACCAAATGAACGAATTACATACTCTGCCCGACATCACGTGTAAGACTTGCAAGTACAAAGCAACTATAGGATGCCCAGCTACAATAGATAGCTCATGCGGAGATCCTGAGAAATTTGTGTGTTCAGAACATCAGGATTTTGGTGCATTTACCTTGGCGGCAAAAAATGCTATATTGGCGGCAAATGGGAAGGTAAGATTTGAACGTGGCGGTTGCAATAAATGTATGACAACTATTTGGAGTGATGAAGCATCCGTCGTTTTAGAGGATGGGAAGAGTTATCATCTTGTCTGTGCCATTACTAAGCGTGCAGAAAAAGCAGAAGCTGATGTAGTGAGACTAACAGAGATAAATAAAAAACTCGAACAATTATTTAAGACACGGAAATGACACGACCACATGATAAGTTAGACGATTATATGTTAAATTACCATCTAACGCAACACTCCAGCAGATGGAAAGGAGGTCCAGGTCAGGTCGTATTGAATGCGCCAGAACAAGATAGAGAACAGTTTCGCAAATTAAAATCGAGTCATATCTCAAACTTCATAGATAACAAACTAGCTGCATTAATGGCGTTGAGCGAGTTTGATATGAGATTGCAACGCTTTAAAGAAGAGAATAAAAGATTGATGTTATCGTTTGACGGGACAATAGAGAGGCATAGAAACTTCTCAATCTAGTTTTAGTGCTAATGACCAAGGCTTACGCTCTACTACCAAGATACCAGAATTAATAGCATGTTTGAACTTGGTGTGAAGTTCAATACAAATTTCTTTCGCTTCTTTTTCAGTAGAATGGCATCCAAGATGCCAGCGACCACATCCACCACCAGAATCAGTTAAGTTCCATTTTGACATAACTGATCTAACTTCTGCTGGTAGAGCACCAAATTCTTCAATATACTTATGCCCTAATTCACTCTCAGCATCTTGGTGCATCGCTTTAACAAGCTTTTTAGAAATATCACATTCCGCCGTTGAACCTTTAGCGTCAACCATCCAGCAACGAACTCTATCAAAAGAATCTGGATGTCCAAGAACGAGATCGACTAACATATCGATCTTACGATTGAGTAGAACATTTTCTTCTGTTCGTTTCATATCTGATGACGTTGGGAGAGTCCTATAAGACTCATCGATAGCGTCTTTATATTGTGTCCATACGTCATTAAATGTCATCGTTACTGTAACCACCTTTTAATAAAATATTATCATCGTTCGCCCAACCATTTTCCTATCCAAGTATGCAATTCACGCATTTTGGATTCATTCAACCACGGAGTCTCGCCTATGCTTACCACTTTTACGCGAGGCTCTCCTTTATGTAATACTGACTCAAACTGAACCATCCCACCATCAACGTCATCGGTGGAATTTTCACGCAGAGTGATGTGTCTTACTTTCATTCGATCACCATTGCTGCTTTCTGATAGCACAAATCGATAGCACCAAACGAAACGTGTCTGCATAGGAAATCTATTGCAGCTTTAGCTTTATTTCTTTCGTTTGTTTCCTTCTCCATCGCAGCTTTTAAGCCATTTTCGGCGTGCCACACGCCAGGCAAGTACCAAAGTTCCCAAAACTTGCCATCTCTTCCACGGCGAGATCTCATACATTCAAAACCGTATGATTGAAGCTTTCTGGCTTCATCTGCATACGGTACGTTGTTGTAGCCGCAAAGACCATGTATGATGATAGATGGATACCCATATTCTGTTTTTGGCTCATCTGGTAGGCTGACTACAGGATTGCATAAAAATGGGGCCTCTTTAGTCCAGTCTGTTAATGGTATCCACTTTGGCGGGATTGCAGGATCTTCGCTCTCCGGAGGTAAAGTTGCAAATCTTTCGTATCGCTCAATTCGACCATCTTCCGATACACGAATCCAGCAAGATCCTAGAGTAAACGCCTTCATAGCATCTAACTCTTCTTTGAGCAGATAATCTATGGTAGCACTGCATTCGCCGCGTACTCCATAATTTTCACATGCTAATCTGATTTTCTTCGGTTTTTCTTCTTCTTTTTCTTCTGAATCGTCGTACATCATAATATCTTCTGATTTGTTTTGTTGTCGATCCAATTAACTAATAAACTACTGAACCATTCCATTAGTTCTTTTTCGTGTTTTTTGTTTATTCTTCGGTTTTTAGTCTTTTGTCTTTTAGACGCTGGGCCAAGTATGAATTCGAATGGCGACATTCTGAATCTAGCATCAGATTCAATGTATTGCATTGCTCTCTTGTGGAACTTTCTGTGCAATCTTCGCAGCTTTGCGCGTTGCGGGATCATGTATTGCCTCTTGCCATTCTTCTATTGTATAGCCCATATCAAGAACACATTGTAGCCAACGTATTGCATATTTGTTAATTGTCACATATTGATATGACGTAGTAGGTATCGCAATACCATCTTTTCTAGCAGTGCAAACAGTCTTGTCAAACTCTTCCGTGTTGATAAGATACTGTTCAGCCAAATCATATATGTTCATTTCTTCTCTTTGAATTTGGTGCAAGAAATGTAACTACTTCTCCTGGCGATTGACCACTTTCGTTCAGTTTACTATCTAAATTCGGAAAGCCAGTGCTAGTATGTCCTTTAAATAATGAATCAACCGCGTAGGTATCAATCAACAGTTTGATTTCACCATAGCACTTCTTGCACAGCATCTCTTTTCGAGCGTCTTTTTGGATGTACTTCTTCCATTCACTACTTGGCACCATAAACATATCTGGCCACAACTCGCCACACCGGCAGCATGTGTTCGGATAGACGATATATGGGACTAAGCCCTTTTTCTTGAGCATTTCGTCCCACTGCTCTTGCTGTGCGACAGTTAAACCGTTTGAATATGCCCACGATCCTTCACTATGATCGATTCCAAGAAGCTCATAGCAACAAGAACACGAGATTAATTGATGGCCGCAGAACGGACAACGTTCCATATCGCAGCCAGGTTTGTGAAACTCGCCTTCTGATGCACCGCAGTCGTGGCACGTGTTTCTTTTAATGCTTGATACGTCGATGCCTTTTGAATGATCGACATAATTTGCGATTCTTTCAGCTTCAATCATCTGCTCAAGTCTTGCTCTTTGCATCGAATCGAGAGCTTGATCTAAAGAGCCGATTGTATGACTATCGCAATCGTCAGGTAGGGCTAAAAGTTGTTCTTTTGTAAGCGGCGTTATTTTGTATTTTGACACACCAATCTCCAATCGTTATGTTTATCGTCCCAACGATATAAAACATCGTCAGTACCATCAATATTGAATCTGATAATGCATGGATTTGGACCATTCGGAACCATCTCAAGCATTTCTGCTAAAATGGGAGTCGGACCAGCCCACATACCAAAAGATAAAGGAGCTTTTTCATATCCAGTGGCATAGATAACTTCTTTTCGGTAAACAATCTTGTCTGGTTTTAATGACGACGGAGTATGGCTCTTCTCTAGCTTATCATCCGGTTTCATCTTCTCTATCCTCTTTATTTTAGATCGGACAGAACGAATCAAACGATTGAAAGCACTATGTGTTGCTGCGTGGGCCTCATGATTATCGCGTGCAGCCAATAATCGACCCAAAGTACTGTAAAGTTCTGGTAGATCTTTATCGGCCATTCTGTAGACAAATCGTTAAAAAAGCAGCTATACGCTGTTTTTGCATTGCGTTAAATCGCCATCTAATACCAACGTTATCATAAGCCCACTTAACCAAATCTGTTCCCAATTCTTCCGACATAGCAGCCCAATCAGCACACATCTCTGCGAGACTGAGTACGTCCATGTCGGTGGCAATCACGATTCTATCAGGTGCAGCGTCTCTATTGTTCGCATTCAGACTTGGATTAGGAGAATGACATTCTGGATGATGTTTGTTTGTAGTGACGTGATGCATCGTAGCCCGATTGATAGCATCATTAATGTCCTGTGGTGATTTGAAGCCATGAATTTTACATTCCGGCATAGATTCACAAATTTGAGTGAAATCCATTTTGTTCTGCTTGCCCCATGTTAGATAAACATATGGCACATACTCAGGACCCTTGTATTTACTAGCATCGTGTAGGCGTGCATTAGCTACCAGTTCAGCACAAACATCTGGAAATCGATAATAGATGATTTCCGCATATTTGTTGACAAGTGCGACGTGGTTGTTTGTTCTTTGATAGAACAAGTTAACCATACTGGTCCACTGATCATGTTCTGGTTCTATGTCTTCTAATATTTCGTCAAGCTGTTCGTCAAAATCACGCTCTAAAAATTCATCAACAGATATTCTAGCAGCTTTGGCTGTTCTAGTAGCAACACAATCAATCGGCTTTTTCATCATGATTCTGGTTCTGTCGCTTTCTGTATGCCAGCGCGTTCTTGTGGCGTTTCGTCTTCATAGCAGTCATGACATAGAACTGGGTAGCCATGTGGGTTTTCGAAATAAATACAGCAATGAGAGCAACAAAACCCTTCTACAATATCGTTGGCAACTGTTTCATTTGCTGATTGTCCCATCATTCACACCTGTATTCTGTTTACGTTCCGCTTCTACCGGCCTTCCCGCATTCAATTTATTTTCGAGTTCGGTGAATACTTTTTCGGTCTCGGTATTAAGTTTTCTGATCTCTTCCCTTTGACTATCTCTTGCTGCTTCGAGTTCTTCCAATGTTGGCTCAAAATCGTCATCGGCAACCACTTCAACGATTTTGATGCATCGTATTTCGCCGCTTGCCTCTACCCTAATAGGATAATTTCGTGTCTCTGGTATGATTTCTTGTAGTCTAGACCAAAACTGATACTTTGGAAGAAGACTTGGCGAATTAGAGATCATCGTGTCATATAAACCAAGCAATTCAACAACGTGCTTTAGTGGTATGGCCCATTCCTTAGGCGTTCGCTTCTTCCTCTTTGGTTGTTTCTCTTTAAAAGGCCACATATTTATTTTCGTCTTTCGTAAAGCTCCATCGCCCTAGCTAAAATTCTGGCTTGCCGTTCTTCATCTTCTTTTGCGGCAGCATCAGATCTTTTCTTGTCTTCCTCAGCACGTTTCTCGTCGCACATTTTAAATATTCTACCACATATCTCAGATCTATCTTTATATGACATTCTTAGATATAAATAGTCATCTTTAATTATTCCGTGGCTTACGCACCAATGCCAGAAGCCCAATTTACGGAGTATGCTAACGATCAATTCCATAGCTATAACCTCGTATGTAATTATAGCACAATGCGGCTGGTCGATTAATAACCAGAAAGATCAGCCTTGCCGAGAACAGGGCCTAATATTTGTTTCTTTATCTTCGGCGTATGTTTTCTGGTTATTGGATTAGCAATAAAGCTACCAACAAAAGCTGTACCAGAGCATCTGCCAGTAAGCTGAATTGTTCTTACTCTCTCTTGCTGTGCTCCAGACAATCCACCAATTAGCATTTCGGCGGTTAGCGTATGTAAATGGTAGGTATCGACAGGCGTATTAAGCCATTCAAAAATTCTGATTCTTCTACCTATTTTCTTGCAATTTTCAAGAATCTTAAGCGGATCTTCTACGTGCTGCAGGCAATTATACATCCATACTTCATCTGCCATTTGCAGATCGCCTACCTCTTCTCCGCCCTTTTGCACGAAGTCGATTCCATATGTAGCATATCTTCTAGCAACAGATGGTGGCCATTGTACTGGATCGACGGCTGTTAGTTTGCCGTTGTTATAACAACGAAGTAATAACGACCAAGGACCAGAACCAATATCAATAACAGAGGCACCATCAAGATCGATGTCGTCAAACTCGTCTCCATACTCGTCGAAAATGCCCATTTCCTGGGCATATGTCGTTTGTTTGACAATCTCACCTAAAGCATTCATATCATAGCAATTGCCCCAAAACTCTGCTTCTGCAGCACGACGCTTAGTTGTGTCATTGGTTTCCGACATTATTTTCTTTCTATTTTCTTTGCTGATGTGTATATGATAAATCTAGAGTTGATTTTTTCTGTTTTGGCTGCGAAGTTCTTCATAGCCTCATCACGTGCTTTTTCTGTGGCAAACCAGGTGCAAGTAGAATAATTACCGCAGAAACCATTCCTCAAATACTCAATTCCATATTTCTTCTTCTTGGGGGCTTTTTTCTTATGCTTCGGAACTTCATCTATCTCTTTGTCTCTATCGTCTTCTTCTCTCATGATTATTTCCCTGCGAGCTTACGGCATTCCGGACACATATTTTTCTCTAAAAATGCCGTCGTGTTGACTACTTTCTTAATTCTGTAGTTGTAAGCTCTGCAAAAGTCTCTTACCGCACGTACAACTGCTCTGGCTGTTGTGCGTCGTAATGTCCCCTTTGCATAGTCGTGAACAGCTAACGTTCCATCTGACTTTATTAGTTTAACACAAATATTAAGGTCGCGATAGCAAGGGAGATAATCGTGATCGCCGTCTATAAATATTACGTCGAATAAGGCCGTAACCTTTAATGTTTCAAGATCACTGGTCGTTCCAGTCAATAGCCGCATATTGCTGCGACGATTCTCGTACCATTTTAATCCAGAGCGTTCCCAGTGTAAAGGATCTATACTAAAAAAGATGGTGTTTGGCCTCTGCAAGGCCCAATTAGAAACAGTAAGACCGTGAAATGTTCCGACTTCCAAAACCATGCCGTTGTGTGGTATGGTCTCTAAAATCGCCTCATATTCATCGGGTTGCATTAATGAATTGCTAGTATTAATCATTGGTAATTCGTGCCGATTACAGGTCTATAGTCACTTGGGACATTTATTATTCCACGTAAATATTTCTTTCCAGGCTTTGATTTGTTCTTCTGCAGCTTAAGCAGTCTTTGTTTCTTAATTTCGTCTTTCTGTTTTGCAATTAGTTCTTCACTTGGCAAGTATCGTTCGGCATCCCAGGGCATAATTTCGCTTCCTCTTGGTTTGTAATTTATATACGCCATAGATATATTGCACTTAGTATTCTAATAATATCTAATGGAGTTCCAATGAATCAGTTAATTAATGCGGATTGTTTAGATTATCTGAATACGGTAAAAGATCGTCAATGGGATACTATCTTCGCCGATCCTCCCGATGGTATAAACCTCAAATATGCTAGCTATTCCGATCTCATAGACGAATCAGATTACATTAACTCAATGCACAAATGGTTAAGCTGTTTCGTACTTCACGCTAAAACTGTTTGGTTATCTTATAACGCAAAATGGACATTTAAGATTGGTAGTGTCGTAGAAAATGTAGTTGGATTGAGGGCCGGAGAACTAGAGGTCAAGTCGTGCGTTCAAGTCTTCACGTTTGGGCAGCATAATCAAAAGGATTTAGGGAATAATTTTAGACCGCTGCTGCGGTTACGATGGAAAGACGCTCCGTTATTCCCGGATAAAATAAGAATACCATCTTGGCGTCAAGCCAACGGTGATAAACGTGCAGATCCTCGTGGTAGAGTTCCTGGCGATGTTTTTTATTTTCCAAGAGTTACTGGGAACTCGAAGCAACGCCGCAGTTGGTGCCCAACACAGTTGAATGAGGGTTTAATAGAACGGTGTTTGAAAATGACAACGCCGGATAATGGAACTGTTTTAGATCCGTTCTGTGGTACAGGGACAACATTGCGGGTCTGTGAGAAACTCGGATTTTCTTGTACGCTAGTCGAGCGAGAAGTTGCATATTGCGACGAGCTTTATAAAGAACACGGCATAAAAACTGAGTATGTGAAGTGACCAAGACAAATATTGAATTATGTCCATATTGTGGTAAAGAAGTTGTCTTGAAAGACTCTTCAATAATTTACGGCAAATCATATGGTATGGTTTGGATCTGTTCGGATTGGCCAAAGTGTGATGCGTATGTTGGATGCCAAAAAGGATCGAGCAAACCATTAGGTAGGCTTGCAAACAAAGAATTAAGGTTCTGGAAGAAACAAGCACACGACACATTCGATAAATTGTGGAAACTCGGCAAAATGTCAAGAACAGACGCCTACACATGGTTGTCGCGGCAATTGTTAATTCCACAAGACAAATGCCATATTGGGATGTTTGACATAGACCAATGTAAATTGGTCTGCAACATTGTAAAAGGATATAAAAACAAATGCGAATAGCCTGGATAAGCGATTTTCACGCAAACCACCTTTTTGGCGAAGTTCGCCGATTGTTTACTAATAGCTTAAAAGATCAAGCTGACGCATTGATTTTGAGTGGTGATATTTGCGAATCTGCTGAATTAATTGAAACGCTATATATGTTCAACTCAGAATTCAAAAAACCAATTTATTTTGTTCTTGGTAATCACGATTTTTACCAATCTTCGATACAAGAAACACGATCTGAGGTCGCAAGCTTTGCTGACTCACAAAATAAACTTTTATATCTGACTAGTCATTCGTTCATAGAACTTTCAAAAGATACTGCTATAGTCGGGCATGATGGATGGGCTGATGGACGATATGGTGATTTCGATAAAACAAATGTTGTCATAAACGACTTCATACTTATCGAAGAACTGCAACGATACGACAGAGACTTATATACAGGCAAAATAACTCTTGATAAACCTTACCTACGTGGAGTATTGCAAAGGCTCGGTGATGAAGCCGCTGGGCATTTTGAACAAATGCTGCCTTCGGTAGTTAAGAAATATAAAAACGTCATAGTCGTAACGCACGTTCCGCCATTTTGTGAATCAGCAGTTTTCGAGGGTAAACAGACAGATGACAACTGGCTGCCATTTATGGCCTGTAAGGCTACCGGCGATGTTCTATTAGACATTGCGAAGAAGAATCCAGATTGCAAGATTACGGTGCTATGTGGTCATACACATAACAGGTGTGTTATCGATATAACTAGTAATCTACGAGTTATGGTAGCTCAAGCTGAATATGGGAAGCCGATGATACAAGACATTCTTGATATAGTATAATTGACAGAAGCAAGTCGCTAGATTAAAATTAACAATATACTTGTTTCGTGCTACAAGATTTTATGATTCAAAATGAGGCGTACTGTACGTCTCGAAGGCGAGAATAGCTGCGGGTATTACATACCGAGAAGCCCTCGCCAGAATCACCTTTATTTTAAGAATTACCAGTTTTAGGGTTTATTTGACTGGTGTTAAATAAAGGTCGTTCCCAGGTGATTACAGTACTCGGCTCTTTATCGTCCGGGGTGTTGAATAGCAGTCGTTCCCAGGTGATTACAGCATGCGAGCCAGCTTTGTTAGCGTGGTTGTCGGTGTTGAATA
>JALOBM010000009.1:0-1582 GCA_023228285.1 Candidatus Cloacimonadota bacterium
TTGTTTGTAGTACTGAAGACATTGTTTTGTATAAATACATCTTGAACACTAACTCCAGCTTGGATTCTAAACTTCAATGCTGATAAACCATTGACATTAAAAGGTGGAGTGTTTACTATAGTATTATCAATAAAACTGATTGGCGACGCTGACTGAGTTGCGTATGTCATAAGACCAACTACAGGTCCATAAGGTGTTAAATCAGGGATATTATCAATAAGTCGTAAGTTATATGTCTGGGCACTTCCATTAATCAGATAAATAGGATCGATATAATCACTATTAAAATTTGGAGTTAAATAATGCTGACCATCCCCGAAGTATAATTTCTTGCTGAAACCGCTGAAGTCGTCCAAAAAGTAGAATCGGATGTTTGTTCCATGTATTGTGTCCACTTCAGGTCCATTTTCGTTTACTGGAATAACAACCATATTTGATTCATAAAGGTTTGCAAACCCAATTCTATTTTTACTATCAGAAAACTGAGGGATACTATTAATGTACTCAGTAGTTGTGGGCACTGCACTAAGAAAACTTAGCACAGAAATAGTAAAGAAAGCAAGTAAGCTTAGAGATTTACCAATGTCCGCGATAAGGGTTGAGGTATACTTTGATAATCTAGTTATAGTTTGGAGGATCCACGTATCATCCTGCATCCTTTTGTTTTTTTGTAAATGAGTAGACTGTACATTATGTTTTATCTGATCTCCTTCGTTGATAATTTGATGAACATGACTTTTACAAAGATTCAAATAGAAGTCACTTTCTCTGGTTAAACGATTTCTTTTATCATCTACCTTTGATATAGTCCGACCCCAGAAGTAGAATTGTCCATTCAATTTCTTAAACATTTTTTCTCCTTAATCTACGGATGATCAGCAAATGAAAGACTATACAAGAATGACGATAGGTGTACTTTCCGTCAAGGCATTATTGTCTTTCTTTGCTGTAGTGATAAAAAACTATGTGAAATATATCCTCAGTTCACTACAATGTATCATCAGTAATGTCATATCCACTGGGGACTTGACATATATCGGAAAGTAATTGTATTGAGTTTTCATCTGAGAAACACTTCACTAGATAAACTCCATAATGATGTCCACTTTCCACGGCATGAAACTAACATGTGACCCGATCTCTGCATCACGTTAAATCTTTTCTATCTTTCGCCTAGCAACCTATAAAGTATCCCGTCGAAAATGCCAAGAATCAACAAAAAGTATATAACACATTCAGACAATTCATTTTCATCTCAATCTCCATTGTGGGCAGTAAACAATATCACGAAAATCATGCCAAGAACTTTTTTGCTTAAATGGCAGAAATATATATTCATTTCAGACTCAATGATTATTTTCTGCTCACATTATTCTCAGTGTATCTTATAAGGCGGGTCCTTATGTAAAAAGGAGTTATCTTTGCAGAACGGCACCTTGTGATGCTCTGATACCAGAAACATATCCTTGAGACTGTTCACTTTGACCTGATCTATTTCCAAAGAGTTAGCGCATGAGTTAGGTGAAAAAGTGGGCGAAACGACTAAAATATGCTTTCGAAACCGAATTGACAAGAAGGCCAG
>JALOBM010000009.1:1592-48495 GCA_023228285.1 Candidatus Cloacimonadota bacterium
TGATCGCCAGTCTAAATATCTCCCATATTTGTCAAGAAAAGCTCGCTTGGAACCATCTCGACCTGCTTTTCTCTAAGAACACAAGGAAAGTAGCATAATGAAGTGGGAGGTATTGAACAGTCTCATATCCTTGTTGCGGGCTCTTGGCGAGAAATGTCTTGACTTGTAGCCATTACACAGGGAAGATGTCCTGCAAAATTGAATAGGAGAAACCATGAAAAGATATGCGGTTTTGCTAATGTTGATGATTCTCAGCTTTAGTGCTTTTGCTCAGAGGAAAGCATTGGTGATTGGCAACAGCAGATATTACAAAGATGAGATATCCACCAGTTTGAACGATGCTCAGCTAGCTGCGGATGCCTTGAAGGCGATCGACTACGAGGTATCCCAATACAGTGATTTGGACTACGCTGCCACCATCTCGGCGCTGGATAATTTCAAGAAAAGCCTGGTAAGTGGAGACACAGCTGTGTTTTATTATGCCGGTTTTACGAAGCAGATTGCCGATAAGAATTATATCCTACCTTATAGCAAGAGTAAATTGGATGATCTGGATGAAACTCTTATTAGCGTGGATGTAGTTTTGGAAGCACTCAGCAGGGCCAGCAATTCCTTCCTTTTTATGGAAAACAGGACTTTGCCCAGTGGTTTCCCAAAATCCCTGTGCCCCAAGGACAAAGGGCTTCAATCCATTCAGCGTCTTAATGCTAATCAAGGCTTTGCCATGGCGTCCGACGTCGGAAAAGAGCTGAGGGCTCAAGGAGAACGTTATAGCATTTTCACCTATTCGCTTTTTAACAAGATCACCAGCGATATGTACGATTTCCCTGTCTTGATGAAGAGCGTGCAAGATGAGGTTTACAGCTATACATCGAAGGATCAGAAACCTTATTGGCAGAGCAATATGAAGGCTCCGTTCACGTTTTGGGAGCCTACTCAGCAGTTGAAGTTCCGTTTCCGGCTACCTTCCTATCGGGGTTTGGACGGGGGAGGAAGTTACAACTTCTGATTGATGCATTTCGGGCGGTTCTGATGCCGCCCTTTTTTTATATCCGTATTTTTACTATCCTTCCCCTTGGTATTAGCGAGATTTGATGTAGATATCAAGCAGTAATAATGCAGTGCTCACTCGATGATAACACGTTTATATCTGCTTAATATCAGGATGAAGCAGAGGGCTGAGATTTGGGGAGATTACAAGTTTACTTCCACCCATATTCCCAGGCTAAATATCTGGGAACCGTCGTCCCGCTTGCGGTCAGAATTTACTTCATAACTGGAGCTTAAACCTCCACGGATGTTGTGGTCAAATTGGTAACTTGCGCCTGGAGTGATGGAGAGGCGGGAGGTATCTCTGTCCACTTGCGAGTTGTCGCGGCCTTTTGTAACGTCTCTGGTCTTGTCGTAAGTGATACCCATGGAGGACGATAACTGGTTATTTATGTGAATCTTCTTTCCGGTAAAGGGAATTGTGAATCCGCGCCCAGCAGTGAAGCTGTATGTCAGATTACCGTTCATGGTTACGGTGTTACTGGTCTTTACGATATTATAGGTATCCATATCCGTGATGTTTTCGGTCTCAGACATAGAAAAACTTAGGTTTGTATTCAGCTTGTTCAGAATGTTTCCGGTGAAACCGATCAAGGGGCTCAGAGATATGGTTTTAGCCTCCTGTTTGGGCTTCACCCAGTCGATATCTCCGCTGGCTCTTGTAGTGTATTGGAATCCTGTGTTTAACCTTGCGCCCTGTAAGTAGTTGGATAAGCCCAACCAGGGTTCCCAGTTCATCAGACTGAGAGTAATATCAGGGAAAGTGGTGGATTTATTCTGCTGACTGGCAGCTGAGTAACGCCTGTTGAAGCTATGAGCGAAGTTGATAGTGCTGTCCAGATTTCTGCCAAACATGATGCCGGAAGAGAGAGTGATAGTGTTGTCATTGCCGATTGCATCCATATAATCTCTGGGCATGGAATGAGGTACGCCGAGCTGGAAGGCGAAGTTTGGCCGATCAGTCTTTCTGGAAAAACTCATGGCATAGCCGTTCTGATATGAGGCAGTAATGTTTTTGATGCGGGAGAGATAATCTACGACTGTTACCAATGGATGGAATCCGGAGCCTTCCTCTTCCTCTTCTGTCTCTTTTTCTTCTTTCTCCGGCATTGTTTCGTCTGGATTATTTTCGGGACTGTCTGTGTCCTGGTCTGGTTTTTCGGGATCCATCATTGCTTCAGAATCCTTCTTTTCAAAAGTATCTTCTGCAGCGTCAGTTGCAGACTTTTCCTCTTCCTCTTTATTTTTGAGTTCTTCTTCTTTTCGCTGTTCTTCTTCTATTTGCCTGAACTTTTCCTCTTCTTCCTCCTTCTTGAGCTCTTCATCACTGCGGCGACGCTCCTCCTCTTCCTTCATGGCCTTTTCATCTTTATCCATCTGTTCCTGCTGATTTATCATCTCCTCGAACTGTTTACGCTCTTCATCGCTCATTTGCTCAGGATCCATATCCCGCATCATATCCTCATCGTAAGTTGGCTTTTGGCTGTCGCCTTTTTGAGGGTACTTGCTTCTGAGCTTCTGTAACCACTGACCAAGCATATTGGAGTTCATTAGGGAAAAGTTTGTACGAATGCTTCTATTGGTATTACCATCGCTCTGATACACTTCAACTTGCTCTCCGTCCACTGTTTCATTGTACTTTCGCATCAAATCGGTGTATCTGGCGCTAACACTGGTGCTGATATTGAATATCCTGGTCAGATAAGTGGGATTGTAGTTCAGACCCAGATCTTGAACGTATTCGGTTTGTTTACCGATATTGACCGACTTCAGATAGTTCTTCTGCTTGAGATCTCGCTTTGTATTTATTCTACCGGTCAGATTAAGGTCACTCAACAGAGGCCAGGTGATATTGTTGTCGCTGGTGAACACCTTGGTGGCTTGAGTGTTTGGACGATCATACCAATCGTACACGCCATCACGCAGTTCCCAATTGTAGCTGTTTGGTTCGTTGGTGTTTATAGTAAAACTGTTCGTAAAAGCAGTGGGGAAAAAGCCCAAACGATAATTATTGAACAATTTGAAGCTGGTTACATCTGCGGGAAAAGAGAGGTTGTAGCCCATGGTACCGCGCCAGGTAAGAGTGGTGTCTGCGTTAGTCGCATTACGGCTGTTTATCTGTTGAATGTTTCCGGATAATGTGATCTTGCCCAGGGTATATTGCAGGATCTTGCTTTTGGGAGCATTGCGCAGACTGTAGCCAAAATCGGCATAATAAGTGGTGCTTTCGGTTGTTTCCCTGGCTTTTTCCTTGGGATCGGGGATATTGCTCACCACTAGGTCGGAGTTTGCCCGGTACCGAGGTGTGCCTTCAGTGTGATTTCTCCGCAGAGTAACCGGCATATCCAGACCCCAGCTAGTTGGGAAGAACTTGTTTAGGAAGTACTTGTTGATAATGTTCAGGCTTTTCGTGCGGGTATAAGTACTGGTTCTGCCCCTTTGGATCACAGGATTGAAGTTTTCGCTCTTGGATTCGTAATCAATATCCAAGGTCGAAAAATCGGCAAATTTGGAGTTTAGAGTTATTCTTTGTGCTACACCGGTTTCCTGATAAGGATTGGTCACGCGCATATCGTTGAAATATATGGTGCCGTTCAAGGGCGTATTTTGGGTGTCTGTGCGAGGATTGATCACTCCCAGATACAACTCCCGGATCGAAGTAAGGGTGGGTCTTCCCTTATAGTAGTATGTTATATCGCCTACAGTGAGAGTATCGGATGTCGCCCCGGGATTCTGTTCTTTTAACGCAGTAATATCTTGTAACACATACTCAAGCTCCATCCAGCGGTTGCTGTCCATCTTGCTCATATACTCCACAGCGGGAATTCGTTGAGTGATCTGATAGTAGTTCAACGAGTCCGCTCCGATGCGGATAAAGATATCCAGATCATCGGTAAATGAGCCTTCAGCAGCTTCCGGATATACCCAAAAACGCAGAGTTTCATAGGGGAGGAGATTGTATGGATCTATCATTCTTTGGCGTAGAAGAACCTGGTGCTCGCTTTGCAGGTTTCGAATATCAAGCGACAAAGCGGATTCTGTGGTTTCTCTGCGGTCTTCTACATAAACCGTACCTGGAGGCGAGCTGTAGTGATTGGAGTTTTTCTGGTTGTTTACCAAACCGGAAAGATAGGTAGTATTGAATGCTGCAAGCTCCGCTTCGGTAAGGATTCTATTGTTTAAATCGCGCACAAAGAAATCCTGCCATTTGTTGCCCACAAGCGATGCATCAGCAACCAGCACGCGAACTGGAGTATCGCATTGTACCCACATTCTGGCATAGGATATTTTCTTCAATGTGGGTCCCGCACCAGCTTGATTGTTCACAATCGTGTAGTATTCCGGATCAGAGATCGGGATGCGATATAGCACCCAGCCATCGTGGTTTTGTCCGGTAGTGTCCGCCAAAGAAATACTGTAGCTGAAGTAGCGATCGAGAGTGTCCAGGACGCCGTCGTTATCTATATCCTCAGAGTCCAAAACACGGTTGCCTTCGCTGCCGTTTATCTGGGGATAATCTCCATTGGCATCCATACTGTTATCCGCCAGATCAAAGGGATCATGACCTGGTTCACCATGCAAGACACCATCCAGTCCGAGGTCTTCATCCAGAGTGAGTACACCGTCCCTATTGGCATCCTCAGAGTTGTAATCGCTCTGATCTCCATATTCCGTGTAAAAGTCTTCATTGATGTCGCCAAGATCTATGGTTAGGATTGCATCCGGGCGATTGATGCTATCGTAGTTGTCTACTTTTACCAATAGTTCTATGTATTTCTTTTGAGTGAAGTCGAGCTGATTGCCCAGGTACTTCATTATGCCACTCCAGCTTTGCACTCCGGCCCCCGGCATATAGATGCTCCCAGGCCAGTGCTTCATAGCCAGAACGGTAGCGCTTTCCTTTCGTTCCCGCTCTGTAAGGGTGGAGGGATCCTCGATCTGTTCACGGTAGATATTCTTGGGATTGTACCAATTCATGCGTCCCTTGGAAAGGTTTGTGCCATAGGGTTCACTGCCCATTACCCAGGTAGATAAGGTCACTCCCAAGGGATAGCTATCCACAATGGACTCCATGTCGTCCACATAGGATATTTTCTTTTTGGTTTCGGAATCTCCGTAGATCGTAGGAATGGTGTAAGCAATCTCACCACTGATGGTAAACTCGCTATTGGCAGTGGTTGAGATTAGCGGTAGGGCATCTATCCATCGGGTAACAAAAGCAGGTTTGAAGCCTATCTTCCCGTCCACGTTTGCCATCCACATCTGGATGTTTTCGTTACCGATCCGGGGTCTCTTGTCGGCAACGGTTTCTGATCTGTATATCAGAGTACCGCCCAACTTGGCGTTATCCATCACTTGCCAATCTGCACGCATACCGGCAAGAGTTTTGCTCGCTACACTGAAGAGTGAGCGGCTTTCGTAGTCAATTTCTATCTTTGCATCCGGATCTTTTCCTGCGGCAGTAAGGAAGGTAATGCGTCCAAAATCGTAGTCTACCAGGTAATCTAAGTTTTCTTTTTGCTCCAAGCCATTTACTTTTACACGTACACTACCTTTCAAGATTCCGCTTTGTGAAAGGTCGATTGCTTCTCTGCCAATTTTCCCTTTGACTGCCAGATAAAACTCAATTTCATCAAATCCGATAGATTCGATTTGCTCTTCATACAGTATCGCCTCTCCCAAAGGTCTGAAAGGCTCTATGAAGGGGAACAAGACAATTCCGGAAGATAGATTTACAGTGGCATCATCTCCGTTGATAATGCCGTCCCCGGAGCTGTCTAAACGTAGATAATCCATATAAGTTATGAAGTTTCCGGTATTAAGACTGTCTGGTAGGTTGTAGTTGCGTGTGTTGTCCGAATCCAAGATGTACACATCCAAGCTGAAGCCGTCACTCTTGATATTGGTTTTGTTCATACTATAGATGTTGCGCATCTGGTAGTGCCACACGTTGTTGGGATCTTGGGGGTTGTAGTCTTGGTTTCTGCGGCGGATCACAAAAGGATAAATGAGTTCATTACCCGGGATCTGGCTTTCAGTATAGTAATCAGCGGAATTAACCGGAATGTTGTCCTTTCTAGTATAAGTTACTCCCAGAGTAGTGCTTCTGTCTATAGGACGAAGTAAAGTGATGAATCCGGCGTCATAATCGGTTATAAAGTCCGTGCCTTCAATCAATTCCTCATAATAGGGTATATAGCTGTTTGTGGGGCTGATATAGATCGTGTCTCCCTGAGCGAATTTGAAGTTGTCCAACGGACTTTGAGTGTCCAGCCATACTTTCAACGTACCGTTTTTGGGTAACAGATCCGGATTCTTTATAAACCAAGCTCCAGAGCCGTCTGTGCGGATAGCATTATTAATCCATCCTGGGGGGTTATCACCGATGTTGCTTTCATCGTATATATCGTACAGCTCGTAGGGATCGCAGATATAATACATTGTGCGGGGGACATAGTCCTTGCTGCGGAAAACCACGCTATCGGCCTGGGCCTGTCCTACATAGCTCATGCTATTCTTTTGTCCTTCCTCTTTGGAGGCTATCACCGACAAATCAAGATCACCCAGTTTGAATTTACTGGTAACGCCAAACAGACCTTGAGAGCTGGTAGAGTAGCTTATATAGCGGCTTCCCGATAGAGACAGGCTGATGTTTCCTGCTTCAATGGAATGAACAACCTCGTCTTCATCCCCGGTGTATTTGATGTTTACATTGTTGGGATCAAAGAGTTCTTCATCCTGATTTGAGTTGTACTTTAGGTTTACTGCTATCTTTTCGCCTATAGTTCCGGTAAGCCTCAGATTGGTTTCCTGTTCCATTTTAATGTCGAAAGTGCTGCGGTTTTCAGTTTCATATATAGGTATCTGTTTGCGCTTTGTGCTGCTTACCTGCAGGGAAATTTTCTGCGTACCATCCAGATTCAGGCGCCCTGCTTTGTTCCCTAATACCCGTTTTACTCCGCGGGGAAGAGCGATGGTGGGAAGATCCAACACAAACTCACCAATGAGGCCTGAAGTAGGCAATGTGGCAGTCTGTACGTATTGCTTTATCTGCGCATTCAATGACTTGCGGAAGGTATGTTTCTGCATATTTTCCAGATATTTGTCAAAAGAAAGCGGGATGGGGGGGTGCAGTTGCTGGTTTTCCACAAGCGTGTTTATAATAACTCTTTGGTTTTCAAAATCGATCTCTTCATTACGGGGAATGTCTATCGCCGGAATAGCGTAGGGACGCTCTTTAAAGATATCCAGACCTTTGCCAAGTTTATATATGTCTAGGCGATTGTTTACTATGGGATAATATCCGTCGATATACAAACGCGGCTCGAAGACATTGGCTCCGAGGATGATAGGGAACCAGAGCAGGAGAATGAGCCGGCGTTTGAGCGAAGACATCATGCGGATTCGGAGATCAGGCTAATTAGTGCCCAATAAAAGCCCCAGAGAGTCAGGTCGCTATCTAGGATGTAGTCAGCGGGGCACAAAGCAGCTATACTGGATGCCAGACCGCCTGTGAGGATAACTTTATAAGGTGCGTATTGGGGATAATTGTGTCTGATCTCGTCGATAAAAGCTCTTATCATAAGAGCATGGCCCAGAACGATTCCGGAGCGCATAGCTTCCTCAGTGTCGTATCCGACGATGTTTTTTGGGGCAACGAGGTTGATTTCATTTAATTGAGCGGCCTTCGAGAAGAGCTGGCTTGCGGCTGTTTTCATCCCAGGAGCGATAGCTACTCCGGCATATAGCGCATCGGCAGTGACCAGTTGGATGGTTGTAGCGGTGCCCAAATCTACTATCAGAGTAGAACTCCTGTACTTTTTCCAGGCTGCAAAAGCATTGGCAACCAGATCAGCACCTACAGTAGATCTGTCTTTATTTAGATATCTCAATCCAATGGGAGAAAGCCCATTGATAGGATAGATCATGGCGTTGCTGTGTCTGGATAACATATCATCCCAAACACTTGTAAGATAGGGAACTACGCTGCCTAATGCGATGTATTTGAAAAGTGCAAGAGGATATTCAGGCATAATCTGCCCGATGCGGCTGAAATATTCCTGAGTACCGGCATGAATGGTGCTGGGCATACGATAACGAGCAAGTAACTCATTATCTTCAAACACTGCGCACACTATACTGGAATTTCCGATATCCACTACTAGGATAGGACCTTTCTCATTGTTCATTGGCATAATCCCTGCTCAAACAGAATTTTTGAGTACAAAAAACATTAGGAAAACTCAGCTGGAGCTAATTTGAGAGAGGGCTCAATTGTGTCAATTGATTTGTAGCCGGAAAAGTCCTTCGAAACGAACTTTTTTTTCTTTTTAGGATACAATCTCTGTTATATGGCGGTAGTAATCTATATTCCAGTGGCGTAGGCCAAGGTGATCAAAGCCATCAGGGCATTGAATAATACGGCATAGTCATCGTGTTCATAAACGATGGTCTTGCCGTTTATTCGCTTGGTTCCGGGCATCAGCGCCACCACATCCGCCATGGCAGTGGAATAAAATTCGATCTTTAGTCTGATGGGAGCATCAAAGCAATAGACCTGAAGATTTGTAAAGGCAAGTGATGAACGTACTGCATCTCGCAGTTCCCGGTTTACCCGCGCCAAAGAGTAGTTTTTGGCTGCAAACTTGGCCAGCCCCTCTTTTGTGCATACATAGTTAATGTCGGGCAGGATGGGTTTTAGCTCGTCTTCCAATGCCTTGTCCCCGGATACCAGGGCTACCGGAACCCCGTGATATCCAGCATAAGCAGCGTTTATAAGAGCTTCATTCATGGGCCTGTCGTTGATCCAGATATGTTGGACGCGGCTATTGGAATATGTGTGATCCATATTGGCTTTCATAGCCCCTGTACCGGCATGATAACCCAATAAGAACACCAGATTGAATTTGCCGTCAAATCCCGGCATCATATACTCCGGACGGGGAGAACCTGAGATGAGATTGATCCTCTCATCGCGGGCAGTAATCTGGTAAAACAGATTGTCGCCATTGCTGTGCGAATCCGCAATGCAGATTTCTTGAAGATCTTTTGCGACGTGACTTTGCAAAATTTCGTCGATAACGATTTCCACATGATCCATCATGCATTTTCGCACACTGCTGCGATCGATCTTTTCTTGTTCCCAGTTAAAGGTTCCGGGTATTCCTTCCATGTCCACTGATATGTATATCTTCATCACAACTCCGCTGCAATATGGGCTGCTAGAACTACATTGTTCTTCAGTAGCACCAGGTTTGCACTTACAGATTTATTCTCGGTTATTTCTGCTAAAATGGCCAGCAGATATGGGGTTAATGCCTTGCCGGATAAGCCTTTGGCATCGGAGATTGCTTGCTGGATATAAGGCTCGATCTCTTCTCGGGCTATTTCCGATTCTTTTGGAATGGGATTGGCTATCAACATTCCAGAGGAGACAAGCGGCAAATCCTGATGATAACGATAAGCTGTAGCCAGTTCGCTAAGCGAGTCCAAACGATCAACTGTTTGCCCGCTTTGACGACTGTAGAAACTGGGGAATTCCTCTGTTTGCCATCCATATACTGGAACACCTGAGCTTTCCAGCATCTCCAAGGTCGCAGGGATGTCTAGGATAGCCTTGCAGCCAGCGCATACTACGATCATGGGGATACTCGCCAATGCCTTGATGTCCAGAGAGATATCCATCGTGTTTTGCCATCCGCGATGCACTCCACCGATTCCACCGGTGGCAAACACATCAATGCCCACCAGATGTGCCAAATACATCGTAGCGGATACTGTAGTCCCGCCACTGTATTTGCGGGCTGCTGCCATAGAGATATCCCTTGAGGTAAGCTTGTGTAAAGCTTCCGGTTGCATAAATTTATAGGTCAACAACTTGATGTCTTCTGCATCCAAGCCTATGTGAAACACACCATCCAAAGCGCAGATTGTGGCAGGAGTTGCACCATTTTCAAGCGCACAGTATTCCAACATGGAAAGAGTCTCCAGGTTCTGAGGATAAGGCAGACCGTGTGTGATTACAGTGGATTCCAGTGCTACTATTGCTTTATTCTCTGCAAGCGCTAGTCTTACGGGGGCAGATATCTTGAGGGGAAGTGGATAGACTTTTGCCGGTGTCATCGTAGAGTTTCGTTACCGGTATCAGATATAGCGACTAGTTGCTAGCCAGTTGATCCTGAGGAAGTTCGTTTTCGGGATGTACGATTATAACTTCCACGGGGGCTACTCCGGGTAGGATCAGGCCGATCTCTTTCGCAGCAGCATAAGAGAGATCTATGTCTCTTCCATGGGGGAAGGGGCCTCTGTCGTTTACGCGTACTTCAACCGATTGACCATTTTGGGGATTTGTAACGATAAGTCTGGTGTCAAAGGGGAGAGTTTTGTGTGCGCAGGTCATTGCATAGCGATCGTAAATTTCGCCGCTGGCAGTTCTGCGACCATGGAAGTACTTCGAGTAGTAGGAAGCGACCATTATTTCCGGATCGATTCCCGGGGGTTCCTGAGTGTGCAATGAATCAATAACCAGAGCGGTCTGATCCTGGCTGATCTCCTCATTGCCGATTCCGGCTACAGAATCTGCGATTACCGGCCCTACCAGGAGGACTTGCAATCCCAAAAACGTAACCAATATTTTCTTTTTGAATTTCTTCATATTACTCCAAAATGAGTTCCTAATCTCATATTCGGGTGACAGTGATTTGGAGGTTGATATCTGTCAAGAAAAAATGACAAACTTGGTCTTATTTCATTGTCATATATATACTAAGGTGATACGATAATCTGTCATGATTGGCTCTGAAATGCTGTGGATTCAGCACTTGAACAAGTGGTCTGTAACTGCGAAATGCATCCCAGAAAAACTGGTTTTATTCATGATGCTTTTGAATCAAAATGGCGATGGAATCTACTAACTTAATCTGTAACTGTATTTATTTTGTCACTAAGATAAACCCAGCGGCTGAAAGCAATCTCGTGTTTTGTGTTGTAGTCATCTATCTCTTTGGCGATGATGGCATATTCATCGTGCTTGAGGCCGCTTTTCCCTAGTTCTTCCTCGATCCGCAACAGCTCGGCTTCGATTTTCTCGATCTCAGATTCAATTCTTTCGTACTCTCTCTGTTCCTTGTAAGACAATCCTTTGTTTTCTCGTTTCGGTTTCCAGATTTTTGGCTTTTCACAATCTTCAGTTTCTTCTTCCTGATAGCGTTTTACCAATAGATAATCGGAATAGTTACCGGCAAACTTTCGGAGCTTGCCATTCTCGAAGATTATCAAATAGTCCACTGTCCGATCCAGGAAATAGCGATCGTGGGATACAATTAACAGGCATCCTTTGAAGGCATCCAGATAATCCTCTAAAATCTCCAGACTGGGGATGTCCAGGTCGTTTGTGGGTTCGTCCAAAATGATGAAATTTGCGCCGAACAACAGCGATTTTAACAGTTGTAGACGTTTGCGTTCTCCTCCGGAAAGTGAAGAGAGTCGCTGTTGTTGCATCTTGCCGTCGAAGAGGAAGCGATTGAGCATCTCTGTAGCAGAGACCTTGCTTCCATCGGCTGTACGGATACTTTCGGCATATTGAGCTATGTAGTCGTAAACACTCATCATTAAGTTCAGGTCTTCTTCTTCCTGCTTATAATAAGCAAAATGAGTGTTCATACCAACTTTGATGCTGCCGATATCGGGCTTCTCTTCACCGGTAATCAAGCGTAGAAGCGTGGTTTTTCCACATCCATTCGGACCCAATATTCCGATGCGTTCCAAGGGCTGAAAGTGATGATCGAGGTCTTCGAACAATGTGTTACCATCGTATGATTTGCTAAGCTTATGCAGTTCCAGGATGGTCTTTCCTAAACGATCGGTTTGGAAAGAGATATCGAGCTCTTTATTTGAAATCAGGTAGCTCTTGCTTAATAGTTCTTTCACCCGTTCCACATGGTTTTTGGGCTTTGTGGCTCTTGCTTTTGCACCTCTGGCTAGCCATGCCAATTCCTTGGAGAGCTGCGCTTGGCGGCGGGTTTCCTTGCATTTGCTATCTTGATCCCGCAAGATTTTGCCCTTCAGATAAGCACTGTAGTTCCCTTCATAAAAGAAAAACTGTTTATTTTCTATGTTCAGGATCTGATTACATACGGTATCCAGAAAATAACGATCGTGGGTAACGAATATCAGCGCTATTTTACTGGAGATTAAGGTGTTTTGCAACCATTCGATGCTGTCCAGATCAAGATGGTTTGTAGGTTCGTCCAGCAGAAGCAGGTCTGGTTCTTGCGCCAAGGCCTTGGCTAGGTCGGCTTTGCGGCGTTGGCCTCCAGAGAGAATGCCCATTTTGGTGTCATAAAGCTCCATACCCAAGCGACTGAGGATTGCCTTGTAGTGATGTTCTTCTTTCTGGATATCCTTTTGTTTAGGTAACACATGTTCCAATACTGTGCACTCAAGATCAATCGGAGCATTTTGTTCCAGATAGGCGATTTTGAGATCTTTACGAGTCGTAATGTTACCGCGGTTGGCTTGGATAATGCCGGCCACTACTTTCAGGAGAGTGCTTTTACCACATCCATTTACACCTAGTATGCCCAGTTTGTCTTCAGCGTGAATGCCAAAGGATGCATCCTCGATGACAACTTTGTCACCGAAAGCGACATGGATGTTCTCTGCAGTAAGGATTACTTCGTTTGCCATATATTATGGCGTCCCTGAGGCGATTCGAACGCCTGACCTTCACCTTCGGAGGGTGCCACTCTATCCAGCTGAGCTACAGGGACGCAGAATGATATAGTCATAAGTTTTGGCTATCGGCTTTCTGTCAACAGATTTACTTGAAACAGCTTTTACCACAAAGCATACGGGACGAATTCGGAGCATGCTTTTTCACAATTTTGCAGATAGCTTCCGAGACCTCGCGAATCTCCCATTGTGCGTGTTCATCGCTGCGTAGGCGAATAAAATGGTACAACTCTCTGCAGTTCATCTTCACATATACCTTGCAAATGGAGCCATTTAGTTTTAAATAGTCTTGAACTGCTTCAATGGCTTCTGGGATCATGTCCGAAAAGCTGATACATTCCTTGATCATGCTATTCCACTGATCTTCTCTACCAATCATTTTGATGGCTTCCGGAATCAGGAAATTGCCAGAATAGACCTTCTTCTTCAGGATTGTGCATTGACGGTGTCTCTTGAATTGAGCCCAGCAGGATTCGCTGATAAAGAGCTCAAACTCAAAATCTGCTGCTTCAAAGGCGCGGGGTACCTTGTGCCAGCTCTTCATACCGGTAAATACCTGTTGCCATAGCTGTTCTTTAGACAATCTCGGTAAGCGGGAGACTAGCTCCAGGTTGTCTTGCCAAGAGAGTTCGCTTTCAGGATAAATAAGAGCAGCAAGGATCTGGTCATCAGCGTTTTTCGGAGCGGAGATTAATCTGGCTTTGTTTTCCAGATCTATCGCTGCAAGCCAAGGTAATTCCTGTTGTAAGAATCCGCTGAATCCTACTTTATTTACGTCTACCTTCCCTAAGTATCCATCAGATTCTGTGTGACGAATCAAAGAGGGGCAGATAGGTTTTACTTCTTTGATGATCAGCTCTTTAAGTTCCAAGGCTTCCTTTAGCGGGATGGTCGCTAATCTGCGTAAAAGCTGTTCCAAACTGCGGGCATTAATGGTGATGCCCATTTGAGTCTTTGTGGCAAGGGGGAGTATGTAGCGGGCGTCTTCTTTGGCCAGGCATTCCCTGTCCTTTGGTTTCATATCGGCTTTGTGGATTATATAATACTCATTCAAGGCATTATAGCTGGTTTCATACTCTGTAAACAGACGGTCCATCAAGTCGCAGTACTGTTGCTTAAGAGCAGTTCTGCGGCTAAGTTCCTTGGGAATCAGGTAGTCCTTGCTAAAGGTCACGTAACGCTGCGACTTCTCTGTGAATGAAGCCAATCGACTGCGCTGAACACTCTCGGTGAGTAAACGTGAGACATCAATCAGATCCAAGTTGAACACAGCATGCTCTGCAATGGAGGCATGCCCCATTTCGTAGATAATATTCTCGTTTGAGCTACGGGCTTTTTCCACTGCGCTCAGAGCTTCCTTACGTAAAGTATCCACGCGCTTGTTGCTACGCGAAATGCGGGCATAAGCAGCGGAGATTACTTCAGGAGTGGCATTTTTTGCCTTCAGCTCTGCGATCAGTCCTGCATCGATGTTGTATCCTGCAATAATCAGTTTCATTTTTACCTACAATAGGGCTGTTACACTGCTAGCACCAATGCGGTTTGCACCGCTTTCCAGCATCAGTTTTGCAGTTTCAGGATTGCGGATACCTCCGCTTGCTTTTACGCCAAATTTCTGTCCCACTACTTCCCGCATCAGAGCGATGTCTTCAGCCTTGGCTCCAGCAGTACCAAAGCCAGTGCTGGTCTTCACAAACTTTGCACCGGCCTTTTTACTGAAGAGACAGCTGATAATGATCTCTTCGCGACTTAGATAGCAGGTTTCCAGGATCACTTTCAGCAGTACTTTCTCTTCAAGGCATTGGATGGCTACAGCTTTTATTGTCTCGAGTGCCATATCCCAGTCTTTACTTTTGATTGCGGCGATGTTTTGTACCATATCCAGCTCTTGCACTCCGGCTTCGATTACTGCTTTTGCTTCTTTTTTCACTGCTTTACGGCTCCCAGCTCCCAAGGGAAAGTTGATTACTGTGCAAGTCTTTACTGGGGGTAACAGGATTTTACTGGCTTGGGGAATGAAATATGAATTGATGCAGACAGAAGCGGTTTTATACTCATTTGCCATAGCGCAAAGCTGGGTTATATCCTCTTTTGTGGTATCAGCTTTCAGAACTGTGGCATCTATCACACTTGCTAGCTCTTGCTTGGTGTCGAATATTTCGTCCGGCTCGTCGGCCCGGCACTTTGCGCAATGCAGGCAAATCTTATGAGCTCCGCCACAACGGGCCAAGTCCTCGCCTGGGAAAAAGTCTCTGGTAATTTGTTCAATGCTCTTCATGTGTTGTTATCTCCTTTAAGTCCTGCCAATTGTCCGCATGCCCCGCATACTTCTGCTCCACGGCTGCGACGCAGAGTTACAGCCTGATTGAGGCTCTGAGCCTTGGCCAGAAAGGTGTCTATCTCAATCTCGCTGGGACTGCGAAAAGGCAAATTGGGAACAGTATTGTAGGGGATGAAGTTGATTTTGCAAGACAAGTCTCCTGCAAAGCGTTTCAATGCCGTGATATCTTCATCGCCCATATTCACTTCCGGGATCATTATATATTCAAAAGTTACACGGAAACTGCTTTTATTGAGGTAGTACCGTAGTGCTTCTTTGAGTTCTGAAAGCGGGAAAAGTCGGTTTACCGGCATTAAACGTTCCCGTTTTTCATCTATGGCAGAGTTCAGCGAGACAGCCAGTTTTGTCTTTACTCCGCTATCTGCAAGGCGAATGATACCTTGGGGAATGCCGCTGGTGGACACTGTGGTTCGCCGCGGGCTAAAGGCTAGTCCTTGCGGAGATTGAATAATCATCAAACTCTCCAATACCGAATCCAGATTGTCGAGGGGTTCACCCATGCCCATAAAGACCAGATTACTCAAGCGAGGTTCAGTAGATAAACTTGTAGCCAGCATAATCTGCCCCACAATCTCATGAGTATGCAGACTACGCTTCAACCCCAGAGTACCAGTGGCGCAAAAGCTGCATGCCCGGGCACATCCCACTTGCGAGGAAACACAGAGGGTACGCTTGTTTGCTGATGGGATCAATACCATCTCGACCAAGGAGCCATCCTCCAGCCTAAGGCGGTATTTGGTGGTCTGATCTTCAGCTGTAAGGCTACAATCGATCTCCGGGAGATGCCAGCTAAAATGATTCATAAGGTATTCCACAAAGTCTTTGGGAAGGTTTGTAGCTTCCCGGGGGTCAAAGACCATCTTTTTGTAAAACCAATCTGCAAATTGTTTGTATCGATAGTCTGGAAACTTACCTATCAGGGATGCTTGTATAGTTTCCGGTTTCTGTGCAAAGATATTTACTGGCATGTTTCCAAGTCTGGAATGCTGATTACTCGGAGTCTGGAGTATTCATCCGGATTCATTTCAACTATAATTTGGTCTTCTGTACTCAGGTAAATCTTTTGTGCCAATACATCAATCCGATACACCATAGCTCGGCTATCGGCATATTGAACACAAGTTCCGATGATGGGAAAACCCTTGCCTTCCTCCACATAAAAATCTTCTTCGAAATTCAGGCAGCAGAGCAATCTGCCACATGGTCCGGAGATCTTGGAGAGGTTACCAGCCAGGTTTTGATCTTTAGCCATCTTTATAGTAACCTGATTGAAGCGCTTCAGAAAGCTGGAACAGCAGTATTGGTGTCCACACATGCCAAAGCCGCCCAAACGTTTTGCTTCGTCGCGCCCGGTTGTCTGATGCAGTTCTATGCGGGTTTTAAAGATTGTAGCCAATTCGCGCACAAATACCCTAAAATCGATTCTGCCATCTGCAGTGAAGAAGAATGTGAGTTTATTACCGTCAAATTGGAATACTGTTTCGATAAGTTTCATTTCAAAAGGGTATCGCAAAAGCAGGTCATTGAAGGTACGAGAGGCTTTTTCCTCTTCATAGCCGATACTGCGTAGCTTTTCAAAGTCCTCTTCTGTGGCGCAGCGGCGAATTTTATATATCCTGCCATTACTGTCCGGGATTTCTTTTTCTTCACGGGGAACGGCCATGTGCACTATCTGAGCGATATCTTCGCCCCGCTCTACTTCGACGATTATCAAGTCTTCAGGGTTTATGGGCAGCTGTTCGGGATTCTGGTAATACCCCATGCGTCCGGAGCGAAATTCAACTTCTATATAGTCTTGCATTTATTCTCCATTAGTGTTTTGAGCAGTTCCATCTCTGCCTTGGTCATACCAAGTCCGCGCCTGGATTTGACAATTGAAGCGGTTTGGATAAAATCTGGGAATCTATACTCACACAGGTTATCCGCCTCTCCCCAAGAGTAATCCGCTACGAAAGAGCTAAACAGCTTGCTTCCATAGATGTTTGAACCTGTCCCAACCACCAAACCGGTATTCATGCTACAATTGATACCTGTTTTCACGTGATCTCCCAATATGCAACCCATAAAACGGTTACCGCTATCGATCTGTCTTCTTTCCGGATAAATGTATGTCTTAACGTTCTTGTAGGTGTTTTTCAGGTCACTGTTATTGGTGTCTGCGCCCAGATTTACCCACTCGCCTATGTATGCGTGCCCCAAAAATCCATCGTGCTGCTTGTTAGAATAAGCTTGAAAGACACTTCCTTCGATCTCACCACCAACTTTACAGAGCGGGCCTATGGAAACGCCTCCGTAAATTTTTGCGCCGATCTTTACCAAGCTTTTCTTGCCTATATAAGCAGGACCGGTGATAACGCTGCTTGCCATTACTTTAGCGCCAGTATCCAATACGATAGGTCCGGAAGAAGCGTCCAAAACCACGTTTGGAGCCAGAGTCACTTCTTCTGCTACCCAGATGTTGTAGGGATTCAATACAGTTACTCCCGGTTCGGTCTCAAAGTAGTTTTCCGCCTCATAAAAGACATTCTGAAAGTCCCACTCAATCAGCCGCGCATTATCATGCACCAAATCTGAGATGTAGTTGTATAGCAATGTTTGTGCAGCAGTAGTGCTTAGACCTTCGGGGATCGGATCTCCAAAACCAAACGAAGTAGAACTCATACAGGCTACAATGTCGTCACCCTGTATTAGAGCGGTTTCTGGAGATAGATTTTTGATCTCAGTTATGGCCTCATAGTCCAGTTTGATACGACTATTCAGATATAGCTTCTGCCCATCAGGACACACATTGATCTGCCAATCCGGATGACGTTCCCGATAAAGAGCATACAAACGTGGTTCAATGATTACCATGCTATCATCGGAATCAAATACGAACTGAAGCCGTTGTCTCAGTTTCAGTATTCCACAGCGCAAATCACCCACGCTACGGGTGTGGCTGATGGGGAAGAAGTTGTTGAAGCGTTTATCATCAAATATTATTACTTGCATTTAATCTCCTTCTTGGGGGCCGTTTCCCATGCCATACAAAGATATTGAACTGCCCCAACAGCATGGTGAAAACCAGCATAAATGTCTGAATAATCAGCCATATTGGGTAGAAACTCAGCATGCGCGCACTTATGCCAAAGTGTTTGCGGGAATACGATATCATGATCTGTTCGATCAATATCCGATACATGAGCACTAGCAAACCAAGCTTCAGGTTGATAAAAAAGAGTATGATGCTGCCCCAATACAAGCATGCCATCGAAAACAGAATGAAGAAAAACTCCGGATTGAACTTGAGCTGATACTTCATGTTCGAAGCCCAACGGCTGCGTTGATTGATGAACTGTTTCCAACTGGATACTGGATGTGTGTGTACAAAAGATGCTGGCGAAAAGTTGAATATAATCTTATGTCCCTTACGGCGCATGAGCTGCATCAGATTTACGTCATCCCCGCTCATCAGGTGCCAGATCTTTTTGAATCCACCCACATCTTCCCAAGCGCTTTTTCTATAGGCCAGGTTTTGCCCAATGCATGCCCAGCTTTTACCCAGCGTGTATCCTCCACCAAGCACCATATAGGTAAGCGCAAAATCCAGATGTTCGTATTTCTGCAGGATTCCTGCTTTGCTCCAAACAGGGATCAATGTGCGTGAATATCCGGCCACCATACTCACATCATCTGTGAAACAAGATACCATGCTGGAGATCCAGGAAAAGGGTACCATGCAATCGGCATCTGTAGTAAGGATGATATCTCCTTCTGCAGCCAGAATTACCTTGTTCAGAACCATTTTTTTGGGTGATACTACGCCGTCCCGCCCTACAGACTTGATGTAGCGAATATTGTGACCTTGGTTTATATATTGCTGTAAAATGGCTTCCGTTTCATCTTCGGAATCATCATCACCAAACACAATCTCGTAGAGCTCATTGGGGTAATCCTGAGATAACAGGCAAGTAAGCAGGCGAGGAAGGTTTTTGGCTTCATTACGCCCCACAACTACCACGGAGACTCTCAGCTTTTTGTGGCTCTTCTTCTGGGACAGGTTTTTCCAGCCAAAGTAGAAACGAATTACAAATACTATGTAAGTAACCGCACCTGAAGCAACAAGCGCCAGTAACAGCCAATAGAGATACTGTGTGATCACGATTACTCGAGTTCCAAAGAATCGTTGTAACCCCAACGAGTTGGGTAGAAGTTATACTGCAGAGTGTCATCCATAACGGGAGGAATGTTCCCTTCGATGAAGTACTCATCAATTCCGCCGCTGCTGGCCAGGAAACCGGAACTGGGGTTAATCTTGTAACTCACAATCTTCTCCGGTTTACTAAAGCTGTATCGGGTATCATCCGAACGCGGAATCCTGCCTTTGTTATCCAGCTTGATACACTGAGTCATAATCTTTCCCCAAATCGGGGTGCAGATGGCACTTCCGGAAATAGTTGCATTATTGTCAAAACCGTTCCAGATACCGAGAGTAAACACCGGATTGAAACCGATGAACCAGGCATCACGATGATCGTTGGAAGTACCTGTCTTACCGGCTACCTGCCAATGATAATTGTTTCTCGCAGAAGCTCCAGTACCGGATGTCGTAACGGACTGCATCATGCTGGTCATGATGTAGGCCACCTCTTCCGTGGTAACCTTACTTTTTGTGCTGAAACCCCTCTCCAGCACTTTTCCGTTCATATCTTCTACTCTTGTGATGAATACCGGGCTTACTCTGGTTCCTCCATTGGGGAATGTAGTATACGCTGATATCATATTGATGGGAGTTACTTCATAGATCCCAGCGCAGCAGAATAATCCGTAACCTTACGATGGATACCAAACCTGTTGAAGGCATCGGTAAGTGTATCCAGACCCAGATCTATCGCTGTTTTTACAGCCCAAATGTTGTAAGAATGAGTGATGGCTGTACGCATCCGGGTATAACCATAATATTTCTTGCTATAGTTTGTTGGAGTCCATTTCTTGCCGTCACCGCCTACTAAAGATATCTCCGCATCGTTGATCACAGTAGCAGGAGTATATCCTTTTTCAACTGCTGCAGTGTAGATAAGCGGTTTTATGGAACTACCTGGCTGGCGTTTTGCCTGAGTCATGCGATTAAACTTGCTGTGAGAAAAATTCCTGCCGCCGATCATTACTCTTACAAATCCGGTTTTATTTTCCATCAACACCAAGCCGCCTTGAAGGTATCGTGTGTTGATATCAAAGGCGCTGGGGCTCACATCGGCCATCTTGTTTGGATAGTTGTAACGCTTTTCGATGCCGATGAGATAATCGTTCAAGACACTATCTGCATAAACGCTAAGGTCTTGATCCAAAGTTGTATAGATGCGCAAACCACCTTCAAACAGGCGGTCTGTGCCATATTTGTGTTCCAGGTACAGACGAATATGCTCGATGAAGTAATCAGACGAAGCTTGACGCATGGAACTACCGATCTTTCGCAAAGGACTCGATACTGCTAATTCATAATCTGTATCGCTGATCACTTTGCTTTTTAACATACGCTCCAGTATGTTGTCCCTACGCGCTTTAGCCCGTTCAGGATACTTGATGGGATTGTAGTAGTTTGGTCTTTGAATCATGCCCACCAGTGTTGCAGACTCTGCCAGACTAAGGTCTTTAGCGTGTTTGCCGTAGTAGTTGAGTGCGGCTGCTTCCACGCCGTGCAACTGCCCGCCCCAGAATATCTTATTGAAATATATCTCCAAAATCTCATCTTTACTAAATTCGCGCTCAATTCTAAAGGCCAATAGCACTTCCTTAATCTTACGCGAGATCCGTTTATCCAGGGTCAAAAACATATTACGCGCCATCTGTTGCGTGATTGTGCTGGCTCCTTGAGAGAAATCCATTCTCACTATATCGATAACTATAGCGCGGATGTTACCGATGATATCTACACCAAAGTGCTTGTAAAAATTCTTATCTTCAGTAACTACAAGTGCGTCTATCAAATGGGGGGGCAATTCTTTCAGCGAGACCAGTTTACGCTTTTCAAAGGCAAAGAGATATACCATCTTGCCGTTTCTGTCGTACACTTCGGAACCACTGCGCATAGTGAAATTGCGCAATTCACTTGTGGGCGGTAAACCGTCTGAATAAAACCAGACAATACCCAACAGCATACCGGTTAGTATGCAAAAACCAATTCCTACATACAGCAGGTTTTTGTGTATCTGTGTCTTAGATTTTCTTCGTTTCATATCTGAGTTTCAGGTTTGGTATCCTTTCTTCAATGTAGTAGCATAAACACGCAGTTAATATACCACTAAACAATCCTAATAAGATCAGGATTGGTGTCAACACAAAAAGGCTGTCCTGGGTGATAATAAACCATCGCGCCAGGAACAATTGAGTCAGGTTGTGACTCACAGCGCCCAGTATGCTGATGCCGGTGACACTCAATCTGGGCCGGATCATTAGTCCTGCGCTCATACAACATACAGCTATGATTCCTCCACCTAGTGAAAGCAGCATGGCTGGGCTGATCAGAGTGAAAGTGGCGATGCCTCCCACAATTGTCTTTGCAATTGTAACCACATAAGCTTGCCATATTTTGCGATGCATTATCAAGTAGAGCATCACTATATTTGCCAATCCCAGCCGCAGGAAGGGAATCGGTAAGGCTCTTAATATCAAGTTTTCAATGATATATACCACGGAGGCTGTGGCAGTCAGAAAGCCCAAAAACACCAGTTCTTTTGTCTTCATTTGCTCAAGAAAAGTATTTGCGGATTATCGAATTGTCGCTGCTCATCAAGTTCTTATAGCTATCATAATAGATCTGCTCTCCGTTGTGGATGAACAGTACTTTTTGCCCCAATTGATCGATTGTGCTGATGTCGTGAGTGATAGTGATCATGGTTGCAGTATTGTTCTTGATGATCTGAGTCATATAATACAGCGTTTCATTGGCTGTGATGGGATCCAAGCCGGAGACTGGCTCGTCGAAAATGAGGTAATCAGGTTTGTACACCAAAGCTCGGGCTATCCCAATACGCTTGCGCATCCCTCCGCTAAGCTCTGCCGGATATAGCTTCAGAGTGTGTTCCAAACCCACCAATTGTAGGCATGCCTGCACTCTTTGCCTGATGTAGTTTTCGTCCTTTTCTCCTCGTTCATACAGAGGCAGCGCCACATTTTGAAACACAGTAAACGAATCCAGAAGAGCGGCATGTTGAAAAACCATCGCAAAACGTTTCTTGATGGAGTTCAGCTCTTCCTTGCTGCAGTTGTAGATATCGATGCCATCTATGATCACGCTGCCTGCGTCCGGGGGATAGATACCCAGCAGGCTTTTGATCAATACCGTCTTACCACTGCCACTTTTTCCCAATATCACCAGATTCTCACCAAAGGGCAACACAAAATCGATACCCTGCAAGATTTCTCTGCCTCCAAGACTGATTCTGAGCTCTTTAACGGCTATCATTCAACTCTCCGGCGCAGAAACAGAATAGTACCGAACCAACCGCAGAAGATACCTGTCCAATTGGCAACAAGATCGTAGAAAGATACATCCCTGCCCGGAATGAAGGCTTGATGATACTCATCAAGTGCTGCCATTGCCAACAAAAACAGGAGTGTAATTACAAAGCGGATTTTATCTTTAAAACGTGAATCTGCATACAAGCGGTTCAGTATTGCCCATACACCATATACAAAAAAATGTGCTGCTTTATCCATCCCAATTATCTGCACTTGGGGCAATTCCCTGGCGGGAAGTGACGAAACCAGCCAAACAATACACATCCACAGGATGGATATAGTCAGATAGCCGCGTGATTTCATTTACTTACGCTCATGATATCCCAGCTCATCGATGTCATATTCTTTTTCAAGTATGCCTTCAAGGGTACTCCGTTCATGGATACCCACAGGCTAAGGATGGTATCCTCATCCAGGAAGTTGAAAGTGAGCATATCGATGTAGGGAGCTTTTTCGGGGCTCAGAGCTTTAAAAGAAAAGTCATGACGGCGGGCTGTCTGCTTGCCCAAAGCAGTGGAAATCTTCTCTGTTCGCCCTTTGCTAACTCTTACGCGCCATAACCTTCCGTTACCATCCACAGTGTAATCGCCTTCAGAATTGGGATCGCTGCTGATCTTCGCCAGAAGGCTGAATACATCGCGTGTATCTGCTTGTACTTTATAGTTATAGATCTTCCCCGTTAGCTTCTGTTTCATTTGCACACTATTCTTATTATAGACAGTAAATACTGAGTCTTCCAAACTGGATTGTTTTATGATTCTGGTATATTGCAGAGGCCGATACACATCATCATGGACGATCTTGTATTGGTTATCCAAATGCGGAAACAATGGTACTTTGATGCGGCTCTTCACTGCAATGGAGATTTCGGGATGATAGAGTTTCATGTCGATAGTGGCAACATTCAACTTTAGAGAAGTGACTTTATACTTCAGGTGCAAGCCCCACAGACCATGCTGAAAGCTTAGTAAAATAGCTAATAGCAACAGCTTACTCGTCATCTTCACAAAACTTCACCTTGATTTGCTTGATGCTTTTCTCGTCGCTATCCATGATTTCCAATTTCATGCTTTCATCCAAGTTGTAGATTTCTCCAACTTGTGGCACGTGATTGAACTCTGCCAGAAGGAACTCTGCCATATTATCGTACTCATCCACGGAGATATCCCGGGAAAATTTCTGATTGAATTGCCGTACGCTATAGTTACCGCTCACCAGGAAGTTGCCGTCTTCACATTCGCTAAATTCCGGTATTTCATCTGCGTCATACTCATCCTGGATTTCTCCCACGATCTCTTCCAGAATGTCTTCCAGAGATATTATGCCGGAGGTTCCACCGTATTCGTCAACCACAACGGCGACCTGCAGTTTTTTTTGCTTAAACTGGTTCAATAGAGTCTGCACTTTCATGTTTTCAGTAATAAACCAAGCAGGACGCATCAGCTTGACTATGCTCGTTTTCTCGGGATACAGGATAAGGTCTTTTACATAGATTATGCCCACTATATCGTCGATAGTCTCTTTATACACAGGGATGCGGGAATACCCGCTTTCTACGATCAACTGTCTTAAGTGGTCCAGACTGTCATTTTCTTCGATGGCAACAATCTTTACCCTTGGTACATAAATCTCGCTAATTTCTGCTTCTCGAAAGCGGAAAAGGCCTACCAGCATCCGTCTCTCGTGCTCTTCCAGGGATGCTGATGAAGAGTCACTTTGGATCAGGTTGTGAAAGTCCTCTTCTGTAAAGCGTTTACCGGGATTCTTTTCTCCGTGTTTGCTGGATACTATGTCGCTCAATTTCACGAATATCCACACTACAGGGCTTATGATAAACTGAATGGCTGCCACAGGATAAGCAAAAACAAGGCATAATTCATTGGCTTTTGAAAGTGCTATCAGCTTTGGTACGATCTCACCAAAGAAGAGGATCACGATGGTCACAATGATGATCTGTAAGGTGATGACCAAAGATAAATCCCATGCTCTGGATGTGGCTATCTCATAAGCAATAATGGTGCTGAACGATGATATAGCTATGTTTACAAAGGTATTGCCCAGAAGTATTGTCACCAACAGCTTGCGGGGTTTGGATAGAAGTTTCAGAACCAATAGCTCCCGGCGACCGCCCTTGTTTTCCAATTTCTTGAGATATATTACATTTAGCGAAAACAGTGTTGTTTCGCTTGCTGAAAAAAAGGCTGATAGGGCTAAAAGAACTACAATATAAATGATTTCGGGCATCATAAGTCATGCCCTTTCGGAATTTGCCTTCGGTAATTATCTTCTGCGTCTTCCATTTTTTTCTTGTCCGCGGTTCGGATATGATCATAGCCGGCCAAATGTAGCAAGGCATGAATCAGAACCTGCCAAAATTCCTCTTTATAAGTATTTTTTCCCTTTTGTAAAAATACTTGATTTGTGTCAATGATAATATCGCAATACCTGGTCTCAAGTCCCTGAAGCACTAAACTTTCTCCCACAAAACTAAGCACATCTGTAATCGTATCCATTCCCCGGTATATTCTGTTGATACGCTGCATTTCCTGGTCATTAGTGCAAAGCAGGCTTATCTCAAAAGCCACGCCCGCAGCTTCTTGAGCCAGAATTCTCCGGGCGATTGCACTTATCTGTTCCTGGCTTATGTCGGGAGGTAAGTCTCCCTGAACCTCAACGCTTGTCATGTTCTTCCGGATAATCTAGCCGTTTACGATAGATGCTGCCCAAGACTGGGAGCATGGACTGTTTGATAGTGGAAAGATCTTTCATGGTAATCGGTGCTTCATCGAACTGACCTTCTCGGATCAACCGTGAGATAGTATCGTCGATTATTTTTTCGATGTCTTGTTCATTTGTGATAGTTTTGGCTTTTGTGGTGCTTTCCACGATGTCTGCAATCATCACTAGGGCGGCTTCCTTGCTTTGGGGTCGTGGTCCGGGATATTGATAGTTCTGAGTGTCAGTTGTGATATTCATCTTTTCCGCGCGATCATAGAAGTAGCGGATAATGCTATTCCCATGGTGTTGCATGATTACATCTATCACTGGTTGAGGTATCTTATACTTCTTGGCCAGCGTGATCCCTTCCGACACATGATTTTTGATTAGCGAAGCACTTCTATCCGGGCTCATATCATCGTGAATGTCCGAGGAATCGGCATTATTCTCTGTAAAGATCTCTGTATTGATAATCTTGCCGATATCATGGTAATAACTGCCTACTCTGGCCAATAGTGGATTTGCTCCGATTGCCTCTGCAGCGCGTTCTGCCAGATTACCCACGATCAGGCTGTGATGATAAGTCCCCACTGCCGATGTTGCTAGTTTCTTCAACAGCGGATGATTGAAATCCAATAGTTCCAAAAGAGTCTGCTTTGTAGCCCTGTTCCATTTCTTTTCGTAATACGGAACCACCATCAAGACTCCCATAATGCTGATTGAACTGGATATCATGCTAAATCCGATATTCCGGAACACGATGTTTATGGGATCACTCTTGTAGATCGAAATTGCCAGATTTGCTACACTGGCGCTCACTAACAAATAAAACCAGATCGAAAGGTACTCATGTTGAGCCTTTTGATGCTTGATGAATATGATTGTGGTGATCGTGCTAAGAATGAAGACCACCTGTGTAAAGGGTTCCCAATTTATAAAAGGACTGATGATCAAAGCTGAAGTAATGGCATACATGATGCCAAATTCGGCACCCATCAGAATGGCGGCAGATATCACCGTGAGTGAAAAGGGAATCAAAAGCCCATTCAGTCCTAAAACATGATTTGTAAGAATTGCGAATAGTACCAATAAAACAAAGCCGAGATTGATGGGCAAATAGTCCGAAAATTCCCCCGCGGAATCCTTATTGAATACTCCATAATAGTGATTTGTCAATAGTAGGATTACAAATACAAAGATCAGCAAGCCCAAGGCCAACAGCATCTGTTGTAATGCGCTTTTTTGTACGTTTCGGTTTCTATATGCAGTTTGAAGAGACTCTAGTTTTTCGATGTCGGTCTTGGCTACTCTGGCATTTTTGCGAATGATGATCTCATTCTGTAAAACCAAGCCCTCTGTTTCCGGAATCTGACTTAGCTTGCGTTGGCTCAGTTCGGCCATTAGTTCGTCATCTTTCAAGATGTTTGGCTTGAGTAGTATGCCGTGTACTTCATCGATGAAAGAAGCTGCGTTGTTTACTGATTCCTTCAAGCGGGACTGTGCTTCTTCGATGTTGTAAAAATCACTTAAGGGTCGCCGCTCTTCAGTGTCCAGATTCCAGATGCTGATGGAGTCTCCTTGAATATCAGCATAAATTCCCTTATTGTAGATATCTGTGACTTCGCTCCGCAGTTTCTCATACACTGCGTCGATTTGTCCCTGTTGAGCAGCAAATGCCAATGCTTTAGGAGTAAGTTTGATTCCTGCTTTGTCAAACTCTTTTGCCAAGTCCTCACCGTTTGTATCCGGAAAGCGGTAAAACACAGACCAAATCTGATCTATGGCACTGAGGGCGTCAAACAGCGGTTCATCATTGATGCGGTATGGTGTCGCCAGGCTTTGCACGCTTTCTTCCTGCTCACGGCTAAGCTGTTCCGGGCTTTTCAATACCGGAAAGTCGAAGGGAGCTATCACCTCGGTATCGGCTACTTGACCTTCCCGTAGCTGGAACTCCGGGTAGTTGTAGCGTCCAACCGCAAAGATGTGATATAGCCCTACAATCACCAAGGCCGCCAAAGTTATAATCAATAAGTATTTCGAATTCATTTTTCCTGTTTAGGCGTAAGCACAATATTGTCAAGAACCTTCTTGGCCTTGCCTTCTTCACTTCCAGACTGCAACTGCTTGTCTGACCTTTGCTCCCCCTGTTGTTTATCGGTTACCGAAGTTGATATAATCCCGTTATCATCGAGTGATGACTGCTTAATCACTGCTTTATATCTGCTTCGGTACTACTTGATCTATACGGGATAAGCTGAGCATATCTTGTTGATGTTTCCTGTTGTATATGTGAGGATTGAGGAGCTCTACAACGCGGAGGGGCGATTTCTGATGTGAGAAACAGTAGTCCTGAAGCTATTATCGAGTTTGATAACTATCTATCAAGTGGGTCTTAATTGGCCTGTACTTCGCAATCCCGAATATTGCAGTTCACCAGCGTGCCCTGAGGATAAGTACCGGGAATCCGCAACCGTATATAATGATCGGAGAGTATTTCGGCATATTTCGACGATGTAGATTCATTGATACCTCTGCATACAGTACCGTTATCACGTAAGCGGGTTATGTATGCTAGCCTTTTACTGTTCGAGAGCTCTGTAAGAGCTTTTACCCTGCGGCTTTTTATTATATTTGGCAGATGGCCGGGCATTTTCTCCGCTTTGGTATCTTTGCGTTTGGAATAGGGAAATACATGCAAATAGGCGATTGGTAGGCTCTGTAGGAATTGATAAGTCTCATCGAAAAGCTCATCACTTTCAGCGGGGAAGCCGCAGATGACATCAAAACCTATCGCTGAATCGGGATAATAACTGATGATGCTATCCACGAGTTCCTTGATCAGAAGAGTATTGTAGTGCCTGCCCATATTCTTCAGAATGCTGTCGCTTCCGCTTTGCAAGGGAATGTGAAAATGAGGGCAGAGCTTCTCCACCGCTTTTAGATTCTGTAGCAATCCCGTGCTAAGTAACTGTGGCTCAATTGAAGATATGCGAATCAGCTCTATGTCCTGGATCTCTGCGATGCCTGTTACAACATCGGCGAGGTCTTTGTCTCCGCATTTGTACAAACCCAGATTTACACCTCCAAGCACGATCTCTTTGAAGCCATTGGCAGCGAAAAGCTTGGCCTGTTCAATTACATCCGGAAAGCGGGCGGAGCGACTGTGTCCTCTGGCGTAGGGTACAGCGCAATATGCACAATAGAAATCGCAACCATCCTGTATCTTTTGAAAAGCCCGTGTATGGCCGAGCATACTGTCAACTGGCTTGTAGGCAAAATCTGTAGCATCCATGATGTCCGTAAAATGGTTCTCTTTGCCGGCCAGGATATCTGCTATGTCCAGTTTGTTTTGATTATCCACCACTAGGTCCACAGCGCCGAGTGCACAGATTTCTTCGAAAGAGCGCTGGGCAAAACAGCCTGTTACCACTACTTTAACGGAAGGCCTGTCAGACTTGAAAGCCAGGGCTTTGCGAATCAGGTTACGGCTTTTGTAATCTGTACGGTTGGTTACAGTGCAAGTATTTATGATATAGATGTCTGCATTCTGGTCGAAATCCACAAGCTCGATGTCGCCAAAGCTTTGGGCGATCACAGCGGATTCGTAGAAATTTGTCTTACAACCCAGAGTGCTAATGGCTATTCTGGGCTTTGTGCGTTCGGATTTCGGCATAGATGGCAGGTCCATAGATTTGGTGTTCCACTTTCAATACCTTGGCGGCGATCTCTTCCGCGCTGTGGCATTGAGAAATATCCGTGGTGATCTGTGCTATAATCTCGCCATGATCATAGAGGGGATCCACACGGTGGATGGTGGCGCCGGACACAAGTTCGTGGTTATCAAGCACTTGTCTATGCACATTCATGCCGTACATATCCTTCCCACCGTACTTTGGCAACAGGGCCGGGTGAATGTTTAGAATGGGGATTTTTATGTTTACGATGAAGTCCTTGGATAACTGCTTCATAAAACCGCAGAGAGCGATCAGAGCGATGTTTTCACGCTCCACCATCGTGGCTAATGCTGCTTCAAATATTGCCATATCTTTGGCACCAATCACCACGGAAGGTATGCCTCGTTCTGTGCATAAAGGGATCGCTGGAGCTTTTGCGGAGGTAAAAATGGCGCGATGTACTACCAGTGGAAGCTGCTCATCGGTGAAGTAGCTATGAAGCGCAAGGAGGTTTGATCCTCGGGATTTGCCACTGCTAAGAGTGATTATTCGCTGAACTTCAGGTGCAATTCCCGCCATTGATCCTCGTCAACCTCAGAAGGCGCTTGATTCATCAAATCGGTGGCACGCAGTGTTTTGGGAAAGGCGATCACATCGCGTATGGAATCTGCCTGAGTCATGATCATGATCAGTCTGTCCAATCCCGGAGCAATACCACCGTGGGGTGGGGTTCCATATTTGAGGGCATCGAGAAAGAATCCAAAGCGGGGCTTCAGTTCTTCTTCTGTGAATCCCAATACTGCGAATATCTTGCGTTGGATATCGTAGCGGTGACAACGGATACTACCACTGGAAAGCTCCATACCATTGCAAACAAGGTCATAGAGTTGACCCAGTATGTCCCCGATCTTATCCGGCTGATCCAGCCAGGGGATGTGTTCTTCCTTGGGCAAGCTAAACATGTGATGGGCAGGCTCCCAACCGCTTCCGTCTTCTTTGGCTACGAAAAGCGGAAAATCCGTGATCCAGCAAAAACAGAGAGTGCTGGGGTCGTATAGCTTAAGCAGTTGCCCCATTTCATTGCGAAGCCCTGCCAGTACTTTGTGAGTAGTGTCCCAAGTGTCGGCAACAATGGCCAACAGATCATTTGGTTTTGCCTTGGAGGCAGCGATCATAGCCTTTGCCTCATCGGTTGAGATGAACTTTGCGATTCCAGATTCCAGCCCGTTCTCGCTTACTTTGGCGAATGCCACGCCTTTGCCGCCCAGATGTTTGGCTAGTTCTACCAATTGATCCTGCTGTTTGCGGCTAAATGGGGCTCCACCTGGGATACACAGAGCTTTGATGCAGCCTTTGTTTTCCAGACAGGTCTTGAAGACCTGAAATTCACTGAGAGTAAGGATATCCGTGAAATCTACCAGTTCGAGGCCAAAGCGCAGATCAGGTTTGTCGCAGCCGTATAAACGCATTGCTTCTGCATAGCTCAACCGGGGGAAGGGCAAGGGGAGTTCTATGCCTTTTATCTCTTTGAAGATCGTGTACATCAACCTTTCCAGAAGATCAAAGATCTCTTCACAGGTAGCAAAAGATAGTTCAATATCCAATTGAGTGAATTCCGGTTGTCTGTCTGCACGCAAGTCCTCATCTCTGAAACAGCGAGCTATCTGGTAATAGCGGTCAAAACCGGAGATCATCAGTAGTTGCTTGAATATTTGGGGGGATTGTGGAAGGGCGTAGAATTTGCCTGGATGCACTCTGCTGGGCACCAGATAGTCTCTGGCGCCCTCGGGAGTGCTTTTCATAAGCATGGGAGTCTCGATCTCATAAAAGCCTTCACTATCCAGGAAACGGCGCATGAGGCTGGTTACTTTGGCACGTGTGATCAATATCTCCTGCAAGCGCGGACGCCTAAGGTCCAGATAGCGATATGTGAGCCGCAAGTCCTCATCGGCCATTGCGCTGCCATCAATCTGAATGGGAAGAGGTTGAGTGTCGTTCAAAATATAGAAATCCTGAGCGATAACCTCGAGCTCTCCGGTGAGCATATTCTTGTTCAGATTGGTAGCGTCCCTGCGAGCCAAAACACCGCTTACGGCTATCACATACTCATTGCGCACTTTTTCTGCCTTGGCGAAGATTTCTGTAGCTTCAGGGCGCACAACGATCTGAATGATACCTTTTACGTCACGGAGATCGATGAAGATCAATCCGCCCAAGTCTCTGCGGCGATGTACCCATCCCATTAGCATTACTCTGGCGCCAATTGTGGCAGAAACCAGATCAGTGCTGTAGTGACTGCGTTTTAACGATCCGAGATTGTCCATTTTATAAAGTTCCTTCAGTTCATTTTGATGTCTTCATAGATCTGATCGATATTACGGGCTTCTTCGCCCAGATATTCGATCATATGGCATTTATCCAAGTACTCATCATCGGGATTGATTAGTTTATTGTATATGAATGCTTCACCCATCATTTGCATTGCGGCTTCATTGGGGGTGGGATACATGGTGTATTCACTGTTACGTTTGGCATTCTCGGCGTCCAGTAGGAAGTCGATGAATTTGTACGCTAATTCCTTGTTCTGAGAGGATTTCAGCATGACCATGTTGTCCATCCACATTGCAGCGCCCTCCTTGGGCAGAATAAAGGCGAGGTCTTCGTTTTCTTGCATCTGCTGCAGAGCGTCTCCGTTGTAAGCTTGAGCCAGCCAGGTGGTGCCATCTTGCAGCTCGTTTTTATAAGAATCACTATCGAATTGGGTGATGTTTCGATCCCAGACCTTCAGGACAGCGTGAGCGGCTTCCAAAGCTTCAGGATTGGTGTCGTTCACAGAGAATCCGCTATAGATCAGGGCAGCGCCTATCACTTCACGGGCATCGTCCAGCATCGTGATCTTGTTTTTACCATCAAAGAAAGAGTCTCCCAGGATATTCCAACTACCGGATGCAACTATCTCTTCCGGAACAAATTGCTTGTTGTACATCAGGCCAGTTAGTCCCCAAGCGTAAGGAACGGAATAGATATTGTCCACATCAAAGGACTGGGCTTTCTTCAGGAGTATAGGGTCTAGATTGCCATAGTTTGAGAGTTTACTCTTGTCCAGTTTCTCCAAGAGGTCCAGCTCGGCCAATATGCTTACGTGATCTCCGCTGGGGAAGATGATGTCGAAAGACTGAGTGGAGCTTTTCACCTTGGTCAGCATGTTTTCATTGGAGTCAAATGTGCTGTATTTGACCTTGCAGTCGTTGGCTTCTTCAAACTCTTTGATGAGCCCTGTATCGATGTAGTCGCTCCAATTGAAGATGTATAGAGTATTTTTCTTTTTGCTGCAAGCACTCACGAGTGATGCGATGATGATTAGTGCCAAAAGGGGCAGTATCATTGTTCTTTTCATTGTTCCTCCATCAGGAATGTCGTTTGGCAGTATGTAGGGCATCAGCAATCCCCTTTTGAGGGTTTACGAACTGCAACACTACAAAACCGATTATGAAGAAAAATATCAGGGATAATATGGAATAGCGGATCTCACCAGTCTTATGTGCGATCCATCCATATAGCATTGGTCCAATAATTGAGGACAGTCTGCCTGTCAAGGTATAAAAGCCAAAGAATTCAGCTTCTCTGGCTCTGGGAGTTAGCATACTCAGCATGGTTCTACTGTTTGCCTGGGAACTCCCTATGGCCAATCCCGCAACCAAGCCCACGAAATAGTATTCGAAAGCAGAATTGCAGAAGAAAGCCCAGATAACTACAAGTATCCAGATCAAAATGGAAATGGACAGCGATAAACGCACTCCCTTTTTATCGGTAAGCCATCCAAAGACTGCTGAACCCAAAATAGAAGTAAATTGCGCTATAATGAAATAGATCAACATATCTTTAGTGTCCATCCCAAAGCGGGTGATGCCATAAATTGAGGCAAAGGCAATTACTGTTGTGATGCCGTCGTTGTAGATGAAGTAGCTTAGCATAAACTTCAGTAATTGCGGATAGTCCTTCAGGTTTTTGATGGAGCTGGACACTCTCATTATGGCTGTCTTGAAGTAGTTTGTGCGTTTGGAGGGACGCTGGACTTCCCGCAGCCAGAAGAAGGTAAAGAGGCTAAAGACAAAGAAGTGGGCGGAAATAATCGGAAAGATATAGCGGACATCATATTGAATGAGAAACAGGGATACCAGCAGCGACAAAAGTCCGCCCAGGTAGCCCAAAGCCCATCCGAATCCGGAGACTTTGCCCATGTGTTCCTGAGATGTAATCTCCGGCAAAAAAGCGTCGTAGAATACATTGGCAGAATTGAATCCAAAGTTTGCAATGATGAAGAAGATCATGCCTTTATTGATGTCGCCGGGTCCCACGAAATACAGGAGAGCGGTAAAGATGACGGTGAGGTAGCAGTTGATAAAGAGAAACTTCTTTTTGGAACGTGAATAATCTGCCACAGCACCCAATACTGGCGCCGTAAGAGCCACCAATGTCATGGAGATGCCGATGGCTCTGCCCCAAAGCATTTCTGCGTATCCTGGTTCACCTCCAACCACCTGATTCATGAAGTACACGCTGTACACCACCGTTACGATGATGGTAGTAAAGGCTGAATTGGCAAAGTCATACATCATCCAGCCAAAGATCTGTCTGTTTATCTTTAGCTTCATGCACTACTCCCCAGCCGGATCACGGGCAGATTGCCAAATATCTGGCGCACATCTTCTTTAGGGCTGGCGACAAATATCTGGTAGTTGTTGTTGCATAGTGCTTTGATCTTCTCGCCATGTACGTAGTCCAATTCCGCAAAGACATCATCAAATAGCAATATGGGACGAATACCGGTATTGCTCTCAATCAGATGCGCCTGAATCATTTTCAGGATGATTACCGCGATCCGTTTCTGCCCCTGAGAAGCACGGGCTCTCATACCAAAATCCTCTATTCGGAAAGAGTAATCATCCAAGTGTGCACCCAACAAACAGCGCTGCCAGAGCTTCTCGCGATTCTCTAGCATCTGCAGGTGCTTCACGATGTCGTCCGGATCCAGGGCAAAGGCCTCGCGCAAGACCGGAACATAGTTTATCTTCAGGTTTCTGGTGTTCTCCGAGATTTCCTTGTAGGAACCCATAAACTCATCGTTCAAAAGGTTCAGATACTGTTTTCGATAGGGATACAGAGCGCAGAGGTTTTGGGCAAATCTGGCATCCCAGCTATTCTTCTCCGACGGGCTGTAGTCACTCTTTAGCAATTGGTTACGCTGATCTACTACATGCAGATAGTCGCGCAGGACAGCGATATAATCCGGGAAGATCTGGGATATGGCAAGATCGAAATATTGCCGTCGTATCCGAGGTGAACCATTGATGAGTCCGATGTCATCTGGAGCGCAGTAGATTATCTTTACTTCCGAAAAAAGCGCACTCAATTGCCGCTTTACTTCATTGTTGATTTTCAAGACTTTGCGAGCATTCACGTAGCTCAAATGCACTTTTTTGGGCACATCCAGGTCTGAGTAGTAAAGGGCGTTGATAGCAAATTGCGCTGCAGAATTGAAGACCAGATCCTGATCCTGGTGAAAGCGGATGGATTTGCCGATGGAAGTGTAGGCTATTGCCTCCAAAAGATTGGTCTTACCACTCCCGTTAGCCCCGATAATCAAGTTGCCTCCGGGGGTAAATTCAAAACGCTGCTGCCGGTAATTTCTAAAACAGTGCAGCTCGATAGTATTCAGCTTCAATCTTGGAGGTGCTATGAACGCAGAGGCATCAACAGGAATGTAACCTCTTCGTTTTCCCGGTTGTTCATATTGTAGATCATCAAGGGATCTTTAGAACTTCCCAGTTTGATCACCACTTTATCGCTGTCGATGGCATCCAGAATTCCCAGCATATAGCGGTAGTTGAAGGATACCCCGGTTTTGCTGCCCTGGAAGTTGTAGTCCTCCAAGTTTTCTTTTGCATCTCCAGTATCCCGATTGCTGGTGTTTACTTCAAAGGCTTCGCTGTCCAACTCAAAGCGGATGCGCATGTTGTCGTCCGGGGCTACCAGAGCCACTCTGCGGATAGCGCTATGGAGGGCATCCCGATCTATCACAAACTGGTTTTGCAGATCAGTTACAAAAGCTTTTTGATATTCTGGATATTTGTGTTCAATCACTTGGGAGAAAACCACGTATTTATCGTAACTGAAGATCACTTTACTGCGTTCCAGCAAGACCTTGATCTCTTTTGCGCTGTTATCAAATATCTTTTGCAGGAAGGAAAGAGTCTTCACGGGGATGATCTTTTCGTTGATATCTTCATTTGGAGTGTTAAAGATATTCTCTTCGCTGGATGTTTCAGCTTCTGCAGAGGGCAGCAGCTTCACGTTTTTCACGCGGATTTCTGCAACTTTCCGTCCGTCTGTCGCTGCCATCAAATGCTCGTTTGGCAATATCTTCCAACATACACCCGTGAGCACTGCGCGATTCACGTCCGTTGAAACGGCAAAGGAAGTTTTGGAAATCATTCGGTTAAAGAGCTGGGCATCAATGCTGATGGCCTTGTCCAAATTCACTTCCGGAACCACAGGGAAGAGGGTGTGATCCGCAATCAGCAGGTTAAAATCGATCTTAGCACATTGGATCATCAGCAGTTCATCATGACGCCAGAAGTTGATCATAGCTTCGGGCATGTAGTTGATGATCTCATTGAAGTGCTTTGCGGAAACCGCTATGGTGCCACCTTCACTAACCGCTGCGGCAAATTCCACTACTACAGTGATGTCCAGATCGGATGTAGTAATCTTCACCATACCAGTCTCGGCATCGGCAGCGATGAGATAGTTTGTGAGGATGGGGGAGGCGTTTTTTGCTGGAGCTACGCTAGCCAGATGTTGTACGCTTTGCAGTAATTCCTTCTTTTCTATGGCAAATCTCATGATAACCCCTGTTCATTTTATTCTTCTTTCCAGAATTTTATCTTTTGGTATTCCGTCAAGGATTTCTTTTGAGTTTATCACTATGGCAAGTCCGCTTGAACAGCTCTTGAGCTACGCTTGAAAACAGTTCAAGTGATACTTGGGATACAGACATGTTATAAAGGTAGTATTAGTGCAATTGGCAGAGTTGAATGGGATCCACATTTCCAGTATCTCTCCCTTTATATGAAGCTATACTGAAGTAGATATCATCGTGTTATCATCGAGTGAGCACCCGATTATTAACCGATGACATCTCGATCGGCAAGCGCTAAAGCAGAGAGCTATGTTAATGAATTCAGACATATCCGATTGACTGATACCTTGTTTACCATGATTGCTTAGAATCTCCACGTAAAGAACAAGATGCAGAGATACGCAAAATAACGTCCGTCAGAAACAGACAATCTCTGGAGAATCGGTGACAATCAGGCAGAAAAGACCTCATCACAGCAATGATTATGAACTATCCCGAGTTGGAGTGGTTTTTGGCTTGACAGCATAAGGCATCTATTTTGTTTATCCTTAAAGATAAGGGAGAAACAGATGCAAGAGTACAGAGCAGAGTTAAACAAATACCGCACACGCATCAATCTCGGCATTACAATCCGTGCCGTGACAGGCAGTATTATGCTCTTCATTTGCGGTTTGCACCTGTATTTTATTCTCTGGTTGATCCTGGGGGCTCACTCTCCGGCTTTGCTCTATGCAAATCTGGCCATCCGGGTAGGTCTGGCCTTATGCATTCTGTACCTAGTCCTGCAAGGCTATCGTGATATGTGGGACTACACAAAGGTGGCGCGTTATCTGGATATGTTGCATGGAGCCGAAGACGATCTATATCAGAATGCCTGGGAATTGAGCATAAGGGACGCCCAAAACCCCATCAGCAAGGCCTTGATGGCTTCTGCCATAGATCGGATGCAGCAGCAGAAATATGCTGTACCCCGGATACTGACGGGTAGGGCACTCTTGTTAATAGGCTTTTATCTGCTAGCCGTTTGCGGATTTTGGTATTGGTTTCAAGGGGATTTTGCAGTCGCTTTCAAACAGTTTTACACCAATAGAGCTCCCAAAATCATTTATAAAGAAGAGATTACGCTTAGCCCCGGCAGCATCACAATCGGTAAGAATGAACAGCTATTAATCCGTGTAGAAGATCCCGATCCACGCTTGAATTACAAGTTGTACTTCAGAGTGGGGGATACCTGGCGGGAATTAGGGCTCAGCAGCTATTCATATCTGTTTCCCCGCCTTGAGCAATCCATAGAATACTACGCTGAAAACGAGATCACCCAAAGCCCTGTATATCGGATTATGGTATTGGACGAGCCCATAGTGAAAAAGTGGCAAGTGCATTACTCATATCCTGCCTATACTGCGTTACCAGCATATACAGACAGCCTCAGCTACGGCAACATCGAAGCCTACAAGAGCAGCGTGGTAAACCTGCGAGTGATCACCAATATTCCTGTTACGCAAGCTACGATGGTCTTTGATGACGCTTCCCGAAAGGATTTGACTGCTCTGAGCGCCTCTGAGCACCTGGTTCAACTAAAGATAACAAATCCACATACCTGGTACTTGGAACTGGTAGATGAGCTGGGTAGAAAATCCCGTCCTGAAGAGAAATTCATCAGAGTAATCCCTGATGATCCGCCTCAGATTCGCATTATCTTTCCTGGAGAGGATACTATACTGAATCAAAACCTGATGCTACCCTTGATAATCAGTGCTGATGATGATTTCGGTCTGGCAAATTGCATCTTGTATTATCAGGTAAACAGCGATGAAGTAAGGCAAAGTAGTATCCGGCAAGTGATATCAAACAAGATGTTCAATACAGATTATCTGTGGCATTTGCAAGACTTGGAACTCTTTCCCGGAGATGTGGTAAGTTATTGGGCAGAGATCTACGACAACGCTCTGAAACCGCAAAAAGGTACTAGTGCCCGGTATCGTGCCAGATTCCCTTCGATTGAGGAAATTTACTCCGAGATTGAGCAGCAGGAACAGCAACGTAAACAAGATCTGGGTGAGAGCTTGGAAGAAAGTAAGGATCTGCAGGAACGTTTTGAACAGAAGCGAAGGGAATTACTAAAAGATCCGCAACTGGAGTGGGAGGACAAAGAGCAGCTTCAAGACATACTGTCCAAACAAGAAGAGCTTTTGGAAGAAGTTGATAATATTGCCGGAGATTATCAGGAACTGATCGACAAGATGCAGGCCAACAGCACTCTTTCGCAGGAAACCTTGCAAAAGATGATGCGTATACAAGAGCTGATGCAGGAAATTGCTACCGAAGAGATGTTGGAAGCCATGCGTAAACTGGAGCGGGCTATGGAAAGCGTAGATCCGGCAGCCCTCAAAAAAGCTCTGGAAGAATTCAAGTTTTCTATGGAAGATTTTGCCAAGAATATCGAGCAGACTCTAGCCCTTCTGGAGAGTATAAAGAACGAGCAAGCCGTGCAAAAGGCCTTGCAGATAGCTGAAGAAATGGAAAGGATGCAGAGTAGTCTGCACGAAAAGACCGGAGACAGTAGCCAGGACCATCAGAAACTGGCTAAAGACCAGGATCAGATATCGGAAAAGTATGACACTCTGGCCGAAGAACTGGAAAAGCTACAGGAAATGCTGAAAGAGGATCCGAATGCCTCCAGGCAATTGCAGGAATTGCTGCAGGACATGAAAAATAGCGACACTAAGCAGGATATCAACAAAAGCCAGCAAGCCTTGGAACAGAACCAGCGTAGCCAATCCATGCAGTTTCAAGCCTCAGCGATGGAAAAGATGCGGCGTTTCTCCCTGAAACTGGGCGAAATGAAGAGTTCCATGAATTCTGGTTCTCAGATGCAGATGAAACAAGCTTTGGAGCAAGCCATTCGCGAGCTTCTGATCTTTTCCAAAAAGCACGAGGAGACTAAAGCACGATATCAGAACGACATATATCCTTTGGTACCGGAATTCATTTCTTCCTACGAAGGTTTACAGATCATATTGAACAAATTATTTAGCGAAGCTCAAGTGAGCATGGTGATTCCACCGAAGTTCTACATGGACCTAAGCCAGACTAATCGGGCTTTCCGGGAGGTATTCTCTGTATTGGGACAAAGCTACAGCCCCAATATCGCGAAGCATCTAGAGACCATTCAAGAAAGCTTGAATCTGATGGCACACGACCTGATCCTGGCTCTGCAAAGTTCATCAGCAGGTGGCGGAAGCGGCGGTGGTATGCAATCTTTGATGCAGATGCTGGAGCAAATGGGGCAGGAACAGATGGCGATGAATATGCTGACGCAGCAAATGATGATGCAGATGCAAGCCCAAGGATCCAGTATGGACAGCGCAACGAGGGAACAGATGGGTAAACTGGCCTCCGATCACGAGAGACTGGCGGAAAACCTGAAACGCGCTCTGCAGCAGGATCCAGAGGCTCAGAAGCAGGGTAATGCCCTCAAACAAATCATCGAAGAAGCAGAAGCGGTGGCGCGTGCTTTGCGCAACAATCAAATCGATAAAGACCTTTTGAGGCGTCAGGAGAATATCCTTAGCCGCCTTTTGGACGCGCAACGCTCTATCAATAAGAGAGATACCAGCGAGCGCAGGCAAGCTACAAGCAGCAGTGGAAAAGCGTCCGAAAACCAGCCGCAGCAGGTGGATTATGACCGCTTGCGCCGCGCTATGATGCTGGAAGATGATTTTAAGAAATATCCTCGAGAATATCAGCAACTTATAATGGAATACTTGAAACTTCTGGAAGAGAGCAGCCAATGATGAAGAAGACAATCCTTTTGCTGATTCTTGGGCTTTTCCTGATGCCTCTGGCCGGGCAATATGATGAGCGTCAGATATTGGTGCAACAAGCCAATCAACTGATGATGCAAAGACAGTATGACCGGGCAGAAGAAGCTTTTCTACAGATACTGGAGAAGTATCCGGACGATCTGAATAGTATTTATCAGCTTATCCAGATGTATTTTACTATCTCCAAAGATGCAAAAGTGGAAGCAATGCTGGCGAAATATCAGCGCCCAATACCGGAAAACGCATATAGCGAATTCAGAATACGCTTGTTGATCAGTCAGGGCAGGCTCGACGAAGCACATAGTCTGGCAGATTCGTATCTGGATTTGTACGGCTCAAACCAGTCGAAATATCAGGTGATTGCCGGATTCTTTATCCAAAAGGGAGATTTCAACAGTGCGTTGCGCATCTATGACAAAGGCCGGGAGCGACATGGTAATCAGCTCTTTCAATTGGAGATCGCTTCAGCAGCCATGCAGACAGGGCAGTATCAAAGAGCAATGACGGAGTACTTGGATCTGACAAGGAATGCGCAAAACAGCAATTTGTTTGTGCGTAATCAAGTGGCAGCTATTGTGAAAGAAGACGGCAGCTTGTTACAAATGGTGCAGCAATTGGTTACCGAAACCGATAATAATGTGGCCAAAGAGCTGCTCGCTTCCACTCTGCTTGCGCTCGAACGGTATCAGGATGCGTTGGATGTGTATAAGCTACTGCCCATTACCTATATGAAGAATTTCGCCGCTGAGCAAATGAAACTGCGCAATTATAACATCGCCCGGGATGCTTATCGCTTCCTGATGCAAAACAGCCCGCAAGCTATACAGAGACTTACTTATGGCTTTGATCTGGCTACTATCTTTCATCAAAGCGCTCAATATGATTCTTGTGCCGTGGTGTTGGATGAACTGCTGAATGATTCGCTCTGGACAAAATCTGCCGGAACCCCCAAAAGCAGCATATTGGTGAAACTTCGCAGATTGAGGGCAAACAATGACCTCGCTCTGAGAGTGGAACTGAATCAGGTAAGAAAATGGCTGCAAGATACCATTGATTACTGTGTGTATCATGGTGAAGTGCAGGAATTGCAAATGGAACTCGCCAGGCTGGCAATCCTGGACGAAGATTACGAGAACGCTCAGAGAGCCCTAAAAGGAGCAGTCGGGGGGGAGCTAAGCCCCATGCGGGATTATTTGCTGTATTTATCCCACTTTATGCAAGGGGAAAGCACTATTGCTGATTCCCTAATGAATGAGTATGTCTTGCATCATCCTGGTTCGGATTATGCAAACGATATAATCTATCTAAACATGTTGTCCATAGAGATGGATAGCGCTCAGAAAAGTAGCTTTGGATCGGCTATTCGGGATCTGCATCTGTATAACAGGAGGGGAGTGGATACTCTCGCTCAGCTCTACGAACAAAGCAAAGATGAAGAGTTATTGATATTGGCCATCGAATGGGCTGTGGGGCTGGGGGATATAGATAAAGCGGAACAACTGCTAAAACATGAGTTTCAAGACGAATTGGCAGGAGACTACGCAAGACTCTTGAGCATGTCGCTTTTGCATGATAGTGAAGAGATACAGCAAGGAGCCAGAGAATACCTGAAAGAGAAGCCAAACAGCATCTTTTCACCACGTTTCCGGCAGATGATAAGCCGTGTGTCCGGAACCCAAATGAGTATGTAAGAAAAATAGTAATTGGAGAGACGATGAAGATACGCAAAGCCTATACCTTCGACGATGTTTTGCTGTTACCCAAACACTCGGCCGTATTGCCATCCACGGTTGATTTGAATACCAGGATTACTCCAAATATCTTGCTGAAGATTCCCTTGCTTTCAGCAGCGATGGATACCGTTACCGAAGCGGATACCGCCATTGCCATCGCTCGGGAAGGGGGATTGGGTGTAATCCACAAAAACCTCAGCATCGAATCACAAGCCAATCAGGTGCATATTGTGAAGCGGGCGGAGAGCGGAGTAATAAGCAATCCTTACACCGTTTCACCAGAAGATGACTTGGCAAGAGTGCTTGCTTTAAAGGAAAAACACGGAATCGGGGGATTCCCGGTGCTGGAAGACGGTAAATTGGTGGGCATTCTCACCAATCGGGACATCCGCTTTGAGAACAACCTGAAGCGTAAGGTTAAGGAATTGATGACACCCCGGGATCGCCTGATCACTGCTTCCGAATCCATAGATTGGGAGGATGCAATTCAGCTCTTGCAAAAGCATCGCATCGAAAAGCTCCTGCTCACGGATTCTCTGGGGGCATTGAAGGGAATGATAACGGTGCGCGATATCATCAAGCGTCAGAATTTTCCGCAAGCGGTTCAGGATAAGCACAATCGCCTCCTGGTAGCAGCAGCAATCGGAGTATCGGGAGACTATCTGGAACGCGCTCAGGAACTTGCTAAAGCTGGTGTGGACCTAATTGTGATGGATACAGCGCATGGTCACCATATCCACTTTCAAGAAGCGCTGCGCAGAGTAAAGCAAATGACCAACATCGAAGTGATGGCGGGAAATGTGGCCACAAAAGAAGCTTGCCGCTATCTCATCGATAACGGAGCAGATGCAGTAAAAGTGGGCATAGGTCCAGGCTCTATCTGCACCACGCGTGTAGTTGCCGGCATAGGTGTACCGCAGCTGTCTGCAGTGATGGATTGCGCAGAGGAAGCAGAAATTGCGAAAGTAGGCATTGTTGCCGATGGTGGTATCAAGTTCTCCGGTGATGTGGTTAAAGCCTTGGCGGGAGGGGCGGCAGCGGTGATGATTGGTTCCCTCTTTGCGGGTTGCGACGAAAGCCCGGGAGAATCCATCATATACAATGGCAGACGCTTCAAGAGTTATCGCGGTATGGGTTCCATCGGAGCTATGAAGCGGGGTAGTAAAGATCGCTATTTCCAAAGTACAAACGACGAAAGTAAACTGGTTGCCGAAGGAATAGAGGGGATGGTACCCTACAAAGGCCCCTTGAAAGACTATATATATCAGTTGATCGGCGGCTTGCGTAGTGGCATGGGCTACATCGGAGCCAAAGATCTGACAAGCCTCAGAAGAGAAGCCGAGTTTGTGGAGATAAGCCCGGCGGGACTCAAAGAATCTCATCCTCACGATGTGCGCATTACCAAAGAAACTCCAAACTATCATAGTGGAGATTGATCCCTCTCACATCGCGATGCTATCATCCTTTCTCTACCACCTGAAAGTGGAGCGGGGAATGGCAAAGAACAGCATTGAGGCCTACGAGCGTGACATCAAGGACTTTCTGGCCTTTGAAGTCAAAGCTCTGGGAGACTACCTGCCCGATGATGTGGTCAAATACCTCTCAGCCTTGCAGGAAATGGGCATGGAAAAAAGCTCTTTAAGGCGCAAGCGGGTAGCGATAAAGCAGTTCTTTGATTTTCTGTTGGAAAACGATTACCCTCTGAAGCTGGATTTCGATATGGTACCCGCCATTAAAACCGAGAACTACATGCCGGATACGATATCGGTGGAAGAAATGAAGCAGTTGCTTGATGGCTTGCCCTTGAACGACAGTCTGGATGTGCGGAACAAACTCATGATGGAATTACTCTATGCTACAGGGATGCGCATTTCGGAGCTTTTGGGACTCAGCATCCACGATCTCAAGCGTGAACAGCATATTGTGCTGGTGCGGGGAAAGGGCAGTAAGCAACGCTATGTGCCTTATCTGAAATCTCTTGATCCTTTGCTGGATTCCTATTTGAGTACTCATCGTCCCATTCTGCTGAAGTTCAACCAAAGTGATGTCCTGTTCTTGAATCGCTTTAGTAAAAAGCTATCACGCATGGGTTTCTGGAAAATCCTGCGGGAAGCGGTGGTCAAAGCCGGCATCAAACATGACATTAGCCCTCATACTTTTCGGCATTCGTTTGCCACTCACTTATTGGAAGCTGGAGTGAATCTGCGTATTGTGCAGAGTCTTTTGGGGCATTCAAGCATCAATACCACCCAAATCTATACACATGTGGACATGCGTTGGCTGGTGGAAACCCACAGACAATTCCATCCCCGCGCATAACGAGATAATGACTTAGGATACATAGGAGAAATAATGAGAAGACTTACACTATTCGCATTGATGCTACTGCTTTTATCTGCTTGCGGAAAATCAAAGAACGCAGGGGACAAACTGAGCGTAACCCTGGACTGGACTCCAAACACAAATCATACGGGACTGTATGTAGCTCAAGAACTCGGCTACTTTGCCGAGGAAGGGCTGGTAGTTGATATCCAGCAGCCGGGGCAAGGAATCACAGATCAGATTGTAGCAACGGGCAAGAGCGAATTTGGCGTCAGCTATCAGGAGAACGTGATTCGAGCTCGTAGTGAAGGCATCCCTTTGCAATCCATAGCGGCGGTTATTCAGCACAATACATCCGGTTTTGCTTCTCTGAAGGAAGCGGGGATAAACAGCCCCAAGGACTTTGAAGGCAAGCGCTATGGCAGTTGGGACAGCCCTTCCGAGTTAGCAATACTGACCAATGTAGTGGAAGGAGTCGGTGGAGATATCAGCAAGGTGGATGTGATATCAGGAGTATATGACTTCTTCTCCACCATCGGTAAAGATGCAGACGTCGAATGGATATACTATGGCTGGGATGGCGTATTGGCAGAACACAGAGGTATAGAACTGAACTATCTTCCGCTAAAAGATCTGAATCCTGTATTTGATTACTATACACCAGTGATCATCAGCAGTGAGGACTATCTGAGAGATAATCCAGAGACTACTGCCAAGTTTCTGGCAGCAGTGAAAAGAGGCTATGAATTTTGTATAAAAGAGCCGGCTAAAGCTTCGGAGATCTTACTGAAACACGTACCTGAGCTTAATACAGATCAGGTAAGGCTTAGCATGAACTATCTGGCGGATCAGTATCAGGCCGATGCTAAATACTGGGGATATCAGAGTTCGGATGTATGGTTTGGCTTTGCGAAATGGATGAGTGACGAAAAGCTTATCAGCAAATCCATCAATGTAGACAAAGCCTTTACAAACAAGTACTTGATGCCCTGATGACGATACTATCCGCACATGGAGTAAGCAAATCCTTTATATTCAAAGGCTCGCTATCCCGTGTGCTTAAAGAGATCGATTTTGAGCTGCAGGAAGGTGAATTTGTGAGCATAGTAGGTGCCAGCGGATGCGGAAAGACCACTTTACTGGAATTGCTTGCGGGTATCACAATGCCGGATAGCGGTAGCATTCGCTATACCGATGAAGAGATCACGGGAAAGACCGGATATTTGGGCTATATGCCTCAAGATGATCTGCTTTTCCCTTGGTTGAAGGTGATTGACAATCTGCTCTTACCGGCAAGGGTCAAGGGCAGAAACATCAAGGAAGAACGCGGAAAAGCTTATTCACTACTACCTGTATTTGGCCTTCAAAATTATGCTGATTATCTTCCCTGGCAGCTTTCCGGAGGGCTGCGGCAACGAGTTGCTTTAGCGCGTACCTGTATGACGGGAAGCAAGGTATGGTTGTTGGATGAACCCCTGGCAAATCTTGATGCACTTACGCGAAACGCTTTACAGGATTGGATTGCCAGCATCGTGAAGAGGCTCAATCTTTCGGTGCTTTTAGTGACTCACGACATCGATGAAGCCCTGAAACTATCTGACCGTATACAGGTGATGAAGGACGGTATGTTCTCCGACAACATCAATATAGACAGAAATGCCAATGAACAATACATAAAGGATTTAAGCTTCACCATCAGGTCGCTCTTGTAGATTGAACTTTACATAAAAAAAGGACATCGCGATATGCAGATGTCCTTTACTGTTTCTTAAAGATTTTATCTAGAATTCTATGGCCATTGTGGTACCAAGTATATAGTTGTTAGTTTCATTGTCGTGTATGCCATAAGCGCCATAGGCAGCCATGTTGAGCAGATCAGGAATCAGTTCATATTCCATACCGGCATTGAACTCCATTCCGATATCGGTGAGGTAACCAAGAGCACCAAAGAGAGCGATCTTTTCAGCTACTGGAGCGCGTACATTTCCCACAATGCTCGCGAACATATCGGTGTTACCCTGGTAAGGGGTGTTCCAATAGAGGTTCAAGCCATCATGATGTTTGCCGATTCCATAGATGTAGAGACCGTTCTGATACCAGGGGCTCACTGTGCTCAAACCGTTTTCGGAAGCCAGCAGCAGGTCGGCTCCCAGTTCCAGGATATCCATATCTATCTTGGCTTTCACTGCAGCACCAAAGCCTGTCTCGGTGTCATCATTCTGCATTTGTATATCCATGAAGACATTGGCATCAAATACTGCTGGACCCATTTCCATGCTCAAATATGGCATCAGAGTAAGATTGCTTGCATCCACATTCTCGTAGTTGCCGAAGAACAGATACATACCCAAAGGCATGTCCGAGTTCATTCTGGCATGAGCCATGACAACATCATGATCGTCTTTCTGTGTAAGAGTGCCTTCTCTTACTTTCATCCAGGCGAATTCAGTATCAATGGTATCGCCAAACTGCTTCTTCAACATGATTCCAGAGAAGTAGTCGTCCAACACCAGACTCATTCTGTCATTCCAGTATTGTTGACCTACGATGATGTTGGCATCGATAGCTTCGATATTAAAATCGAAATTCAATTCTTTGATGTCGAATGCAGCATCTGTTCCGACGGCTCCACCGCCATTTCCCCAAATGATGTCTCCGATCTCTGCAGCAACTCGGAATTTCAGGTTTTGGTGAAATTGAGAATCGAAACCTATGTTGAAACGGTTATCGATATGACCGCCATCAACTTCGGTGGCGTCGTTGTAGATAGCCGCTCGGGCGCGGTTTTCTCCGCTAATGTCAAACTCAACGGCATACAAGCCGGTCAACACCAGTAATGGGATGAGAACAAGAACTAGTTTTTTCATTTTTGTCTCCTTAATCATTATGGGTATTTATACATAGGATAAGCGTCCCTGGGTTTTTGTCAAGGGAAAGGCTTAAAGAAGGCATTCCCCCAAAAAATCGAGTTCTCATGTCTATAATAGCAATTAAGGATATGATGTTAGCCATTGCAGATGTCCAGGTATTTCATTTTTCAGATTTACCACATTCGCTTCAAAATCGGGTTCATGGTAATACAG
>JALOBM010000175.1:0-385 GCA_023228285.1 Candidatus Cloacimonadota bacterium
TTCCATTATCATCAGGAAATTGACATAATGCATCCAAACTATCATTACCAAACACATAATCACAGTCAGTAAACCATATGACATCCGCTTTCGATGCTTTGGCTGCTATATTGCGTCCGATTGGCCTTTGATACACCAAATCGGCTGACATTGATATAAAATTCCATGTTATCCATGGTAGTCTAATCTTATGAAAATAATCAAGAACGCATTCAACATCGCTATCGCCAGTTATAGATATTACGGTCATCGTGACCGGTTGGCTTTTGTGAAGCACTAGAGAGCTAAGATGATAGACTAAAAGAGACGCATATGATTGACCAAAACAATGGCTAACAATCTCGATCATTTTCGCTCATTCCACCATTTAATTGTCTTCTTTAAT
>JALOBM010000175.1:395-2781 GCA_023228285.1 Candidatus Cloacimonadota bacterium
CGAATGACGTCTCTGCCACAAAACCAAATTCATTCAGTGCCCTTTGTGTGTTTAAGCATCTGCGTGGTTGTCCGTTTGGCTTTGTTAAATCGTAGCATAATTCGCCTTTAAACTTCATGAGTTTTGCTATTTTCGTAGCTAATTCATAGATAGTAATTTCGAATCCAGCGCCCACATTAACTGGTTCCGGATGATCGTAATCTCTAGTAGCCATCACAATCGCTCTGGCACAATCATCAACATAAAGGAATTCTCGACTAGCCTTGCCATCGCCCCATATGACTACTTTATTTTCTTTTTTATCTTTAGCCTCTTGAAACTTACGAATTAATGCTGGTATGACGTGCGAGCTATCTGGGTTGAAATTATCGCCAGGGCCATATAGATTAACTGGTAGCAGATATATTCCATTTAAACTGTACTGTTTGCGATAGGCTTGTAGCATTACCAACAACGCCTTCTTAGCAACACCATATGGTGCGTTAGTCTCTTCCGGATATCCATTCCACAGATCTTCTTCTCTGAATGGTACTGTAGTCATCTTTGGGTACGCACAAATCGTTCCAACTTGAACGAATTTTTTAATTCTATTGTGGCGCGCATGTTCTATTAAATGCACGCCCATTATCATGTTATCGTAAAAGAATTTTCCAGGATTTTCTCTATTAGCACCAATACCGCCAACAGAAGCAGCAAGATGAATAACAACATCTGGCTTCATATCTCTATACATTCTAATGACGTTCGTTTCACATGTTAAATTGTAGTCTTTACTACGTGGCACAAATATGTTATCGTCTTTTGCACCGACCATTTTCAGTTTTGAGATTACGTTCTTGCCGACGAATCCAGCGCCACCAGTAACAACTATCTTACTGCTTTTTAAATCAACCATTTTGTAAGAGTTTCTCTTTTGTTGCTAGTTTCATGTCGTGATCGACCATCATTTTAACTAACTGCTCGAATGTGACCTTCGGTTCCCATCCAAGCACTTTCCTCGCCTTAGAAGAATCTCCAAGTAATAAATCAACCTCGGTTGGTCGAAAATACCGTTGATCTATTTCGATATATTTGTGCCAATCTAATTCAAGCAATCCAAATGCAGCTTCGACAAATTCACGTACTGATCTTGTCCTACCAGATGAGATAATGTAATCATCCGGCACATCATACTGCATCATCAACCACATTGCTTCAACATAATCACCAGCATAGCCCCAGTCTCGCTTGGCGTCTAAGTTGCCAAGAAATAGCTTGTCTTGTAATCCTAACCTTATGCGCGTAGCCGCGCGTGTTATTTTCCTGGTAACGAACGTTTCGCCACGGTTGGGGCCAGTATGGTTGAATAAAATGCCATTGCAAGCGAACATATCATAGGCTTCACGATAGTTAACTGTCTGCCAATATCCGAATAATTTTGAACATCCATATGGACTACGAGGATAAAATGGTGTAAATTCTGTTTGAGGAGTTTCAACAACCTTCCCAAACATCTCACTGCTAGAAGCTTGATAGAATTTTATATCTTTATTAATTGACCGTATTGCTTCTAACAATTGGATAGTACCAACGGCAACTGCCTGTGCAGTATAGACAGGTATATCGAAACTAACACGAACATGTGACATTGCTGCCAGATTATAGACTTCATCTGGCATTATTTCTTTTATCGAAGACATGAGTGATAAACTATCAGTCATGTCGCCGTAGTGTAGAAACATCCGCACATTCTTATTATGCGAATCTTGATACATCGATTCAATTCGTGCAGTATTGAAGCTACTAGAACGGCGTACTATACCATGGACTTCATATTCTTTAGACAGCAATAACTGGCATAGGTGCGCGCCGTCCTGTCCAGTAATGCCGGTTATGAGTGCTTTTTTCATGTTGCTCCAACCAGTTAGTTGTTTAGCAACATGGCATTAGCCAGCTAAAGTCACGCTGCGCAGTACAAACGATCCCATTGACGGTATGGCTTTCGATCCAGAAAGCCATACATCATTGCCAGCACCGTGCGAGTTTGGTGAATGGACTTCAATCTTACCGTTATTAATGCGTAGCATATCAAGAAATACTGCGTGGCTCCACCAGCTATACCCAACATAGCAGCCCCAGCCTTGCAATAGAGCGGTGACAGTTTCTGCCCAAACGTCATTACCACCAAGATCCCACCATTCGAGCGGAATGTAATTTTGACGCTCATCCTTGTATTGTGGATCCCATTGCGATTTGTTAATCTTGTGCTGTGGTACTGTAGCACGCGTGGCGATGCCATATTGTGATGCATATTTCAATGCACCATCAAGGCTATATCCACTATTCCTATATCCAACACATTCAGCGAGAGATTCTGCCGACAATTGAACAAACTGTTGTCCCATTG
>JALOBM010000010.1 GCA_023228285.1 Candidatus Cloacimonadota bacterium
CTTCGTCTGGTTTTTGGCTGCCTTCACACAGAAGTACTAGCCCGCCACCAAATGCGTCAACGCACCAATCTGCTTTTCGCATTGATTCTATATCTGGATATTTGATTATCTTCGCGACTAGTGGCATGCCATTAACTATTGCCACAGGAGGCAACACGATGACATTTTCGCTTTTGATACCCAAATCCAATAGCAGCTGTTTTGTTACGAGGATCATCATTCTACCTGTTTTGTTACGAGGATCATCACTCTACTGCAATCACCTAAGAATAAAATACGTCTTGATTGGATGTATCAACCTATGATTCTTGAATCCATTGCTGTTTCGTATAATTCACCGGTGTCCGCGCCAATCGTTTTCGCTAGCTCATATTCTTTCTTCAATGTGCAATTAAACTGCACCGGATCGTCTGTTCCAATAGTAATTGCACATCCATTTTGTTGCATCTGTTTGAGTGGATGCTCAGATATATTTTGTATGGCTTTTGTATAGATGTTACTACTAATAGACATATCAAATACTATATCATGATTATTGGCATTAATTTGCTGTTCTATTGTCGTATAGATACCATGTGCAATCCTCGATACTTTTAATGAATTTATTGCTATATCGACATTGCTGCTGGTACCAGGTCTTTCACCGACATGTGCACGAACAACCTTATCACACTTACGCCATTTGGTTAATAGATCTGGATATAATGACCAATCTGCCATCGTTTCATCAGACACAAAATCGACACCGACAACCAGATACCGCAAATCATTTATGGATTTTAATGTGCGTACTTGTAGTTCTTTTGGCCAAGTATAACTAATAGACAGCAAGAAATTCATGCTTACATGGCAATCTGCCGCTACTTTACTCAATATCCCAAAAACTCTCTCACCAGCATCGGCCAAATTCCTGTTTATATCGAACTTATTTAATGATACCGTAAGTGTAGTGTGTCCGATGTTTTCTGCTATTAGATCGGAGCATAATTGTTTTGCAGCTAACTCAATCGACCAATCATCCCACACAATCTTATTAAAAATATTGAATCTGGTACTGAAATAGTCAAATTGAAACGAGAAACTATTAACGTTGGATATTTCGACTTGCTGTTTAACGTCTTCTAAGCTTCTTGATATATCTAGCCGATCTTGTTTCTGGATAATTTCCCATATGGTTTCTGGGCTAATAGAACCGCTGAAATGTCTGTGATTATCGACGAACATAATTTTTAAATTGGTTGAGTGAGATTGTAGAGTACATAAGATACTGTCGATAGTTCCACACGTAGTAGCCAAATATAAAATTGTAACAATAATGTCCAGTTATCTCTGGAGTGACACATGAATATTTTGGAAAGAATAGATTCAGCCATCGATAAAGTCGTTGCCGAAGCAGACGACGAAGGTGGCAATCGTCCTATAAAGACAGTATTATCTAAGAAATCGCGGGTCATTGACGTAAATGATCAGCAAGCTAGAATGCGTGCCATAAAAAATTGTAAAGGTCCGTGTGTTGGATGGGACGATTATGTGGCGGGACGTGATTATACACCTCCGATGTACTGGAAGGATAAAGATGGCGGTCAAGAAGGCCCATACGACATTAAAATACAAATCCCGTATGGACCAGAAGATGAAGGGGGTGGTGGTATAATATCACCGAAAGAGGGAGAAATAACAAAAGACAATGGAGAAAAAGTAAATTTCGATCGAAATCCCTTTAGTAGGAAGTATGGTGGTGTCAGGCCGTGGGCTCCCGGCGAAGTAGTACTAACGATGACAAATAAGAGTGACGAAAAAGCAAATGAGGGTATATTATATAAGGTTGCTAGAAAGGCTTGGGTATCTAGGGCTGCCTTGGCTGTTCACGGCAAATACGACGAAACCGACATCGATGATGCTGTAATGCGTGGTGCTTTTGTGGTTCTGCGTGAATTGGGCAGAGATGAAATGCGTGATGGAGTCAGGTTTACTAGTTTTCTTGGCGCAGCACTCCAGCAGGGTATGAAGGCTGGAGTTCCGGCTGGATATCATGACGAGTATAGAAAAGCCAGAGGTTTGCGTAGGAGAATAATTCCAATCGCAAAGCAAGCTCTAAAGAGTATTATAGTTGGCGGATCGACAGATGACGAAATCCGCAGATTGGATGCCGAATATGCCGGGATCGACAGCAAACCCAGCCCTAAAAATCCTTATGGTAACCTTGTTACTAAATTATATAAGGTAAAAGATCTGCTTCGTCGTGCTATGATATCGGGAGATGCTTCTTCGATACGCAGTGCCATAGAAGAGACAGAGAAAATCTTTGACAAAATAGCTGAAGAAGAAGAATCATACAGGGTGCTTGGGTCTGTGACACAAGGAGCTGTTGGTAAAAAATCAAGAGATTATGGTGCTATGGGCCAATATAGAAAAGCTGAGGAATTACTGGAGGCTCAGAGAGAAATAGCTACACGCATAATCAAATGGCTCAGGAATGGTGAGTCTTTTGATACTGCAAAGATGCTTGAGAAGTCTCAAAAATTGTGGGACGAATTTAAAACATCACACCCAGAGAACCAGCTACTCAAGAGACATAAAAAATCTAGTGATAAGGACGACTACGGTAGTGATGACGAAGCCATAGAAAGCAGATATGATAATCCAGAGTTCGAAGCGATAGAGTTTTGTGATTCTGACGCGATATTTGAAGGCGTCTATACTTCTCCATTCGAGAAGAAACAAGAGGATCTACCTAGCTCTCGCGGATCAATAGGGCTAATAGCAATAAAAGAAAAATTGGATGAAGCAATAAGATCCAAGGATATTTATAAATTAGAGGATTTCATTAGTATGAGTGAAAATGAGCAACAGCTTATCAAAGCAAGAGAAGAAGACAAAGCACGACGTATCGGTGCTGCTGGACTAACGACTACGAGTGATGATACCGGTAAAGAATCAGAGAGAACAAACTTTGCGAAGAAAGATGCAGCATCTGAAAGAATGAATGAAGAAGACCGTGAGAAACTTGGTATGGTCATTTCCAAAGTCTCACCATATCGTGATGATAGGCTAGAACGGAAGAAGCATGCCGAAGAAGCATCAGTTATGCTCGATGCGATTAGTAGTGCAGTTGATGATTACATTGCAGCAAAATCAGAAGGGGTCGATACAACAAAGCCCAAGCACGATCTAGCCAACATCGCCAGGGATCTCGACTCAAGCCTTGGTGAGTGGCGGCAAGAGATCGAGTCAATTCTCAGAATGACCGCTGGTGCAATTAGGCTTGGTAGTGAGTTTGGTGACGTTCGTATGGAAATCAATGATCTAAAGAAAATCGCCAAACAAGATGTAAAACTACAACCATCACCAAATGCAGTTACGGTACCACAATATAGAATGCTACTGCGATACTATGGCATCAGTAACTATCCAGAGCGTGGAACACCAGACGATCCGGAGATTGACGAAAACGGCGAAATGTCCCAATGGGCTGCTGCTGGTTATCCTGCTGTTATGGAGGGAGAGCCAGGTAAGAAATCGATTGCGTACATTTGGACCGACATTTACGATACTGTCGATGAAAATGGTGAGCATGTTCCTTCTGTTTCTAGTGCACGCATTTCGAAACAGAAGGGTATAGCGATTTCAAAATTCTTGTCTGCTGCCGAGGACGTTCAACAACAATTTGGTGAAAGTCTTGGTGTTGATTCGATTGAATACAAGATGATTACCGAATTCACCAAGAAATTATACAGGATGGTTGTTGAAGACGTATTACCCGGTGCGACAAAAATAATCTATGGCTAGTTTCCGACTTTTAAACCAGCCAACGATCCTTCTTTTTTGTCTTTGCGTTTGTCAGCATTTAAAATATCATTAAATGTGGCTTCGTCGCAATAATTTACATAAATCATCCCGGACGGTTCTGCTTGCCAATAACCAATCTCATTCGGATCAATGCCGACTTCTTGGTCGATTCTAGCACCAGCACCAATCTCGAGCATTTTCTTTTGAACAACCGATCTGCTCATACCTCTCGTAATATGTGCCTTGTTACTGATAAGCTCGGCTGAACAACAGTTATTGATACATTGTACGGAATCATTGATCATAAGCGTTGAGCCTGAGTCGAAGCCCATATCAGTTGAAACACAGCAGCAATCCATCTTACCTGTTGGGCCAAGCGGTCCTTGTGGTCCAACTGGCCCGGTTACACCAGTGGGGCTACAGGACGATGTAGAAGAGAACGACATAGTTTGTACTAGGCCGCTATGTTTTTTCCAAGAGTTAGTGTGTTGAGGTGTCGGTTGAGCGTAAAGAGCATAAGGATTTTTTCTAGGCTCTTTACTGAGATAAAAAGCGAATCCAATAGCCCAAACGCGGTCTTTACCGATAACCTGAGCAGCAACACCACGCGCTACATCTTCAGTGATGATGTATTGCCTCACTTCACCATTTTCATTGCGAAAGCCATCAATCCATAAATATTGACCAGTTGTTGTCGATATATAATTTTGTGCTGGCCACTTGTAGCCGCAATCTGGACAAAAGCGATCTTGTAGAAAAGCTTTATTGTGAATTGGGCAATTTTCACGATATTGTTCCAAGTTAAGCTCAGTAACTTTTTTACCAGTCACTGGGTTTATACCTTGGACGCTCACAACGATTGCGATATCGTATTGGCTGTTATTCATCGTGAAATCGAACCATAAGCCACGACCTGTTCTGACTGGTACGAAATAACTGCTCGCTTTACTAGAACCGTGCATCCAATTTGCTGGACACGCGGGATACTCATCAACAGGATAGGCAGGAATATGACAATGTGGAGGTAATCTATTTAACGATTCTCCAGTTAAGGCTTCTGGCATATTGATACGTGCACGCAAACCATTTACTTCCATTGTCGCACTTTGACTGGCTATTGTAAACATAATGTTCTCCGATTAAGAATGGCGGACCCCATACGGGGTCCGACCAAAGGTTAATAGATAATTAGACGCTGCGATTCACTGCAATCACCTCTTACATTGCACGATTCTTACCAAGATTGAAAGGATTATTGGCCTTCAAAGTCTTATACTCAGCTTCCGTCATCTTTTTGCCGAGTAGAACACGAAGACTCGGAAGATTTTCAAGCTTTTCGCGTTCGAGGTAGAGCTTTGTTGCTTCAATACATCTCCTGTCAACCATTTTATCGGAAGTAGCAAGACTATATACATCAAGCTCATGCGTCTTGCTCATGTCTATCTCACGTGTCTCTGTTACAGCGAGATATAGAATTCTCTTTGTTCTCCAATCGACTTTATCCCAATCGCATCCGATTGAGGATACACCATTACGCAACGCTACACCTGGGAACAACGGGTGTTCATTCGTTACTTGATCTGGTCGTTCTCCGACAGAATATGTGAAACGAATACTTCCATCAGTGCCGATGTACGTAAGCATTTCTCCGTGATCATCAAGTTCATTGAGGAGTCTTAGAGAAACTTCCTTGTTGACTGTATCGTCATCGTTGAACACAATAAACTTCTTGCCCTCTGAGAAGAACTTCAGCCGCTCTGCTACCGGAGTTTTCAATTGCTTCGGATCATAAGCATCAAGAAGTTGCGATGGCGTCATCGCTTTTGCAAGCTTATCTGGGTCGCTCTCTTCCAGAATTACTTTTTGAACTTGCCCCTGTTGTTGATCACCACGGAATAGCGTTGCTATTCGTCTGGCTAGAATACGTGGAGCACCACATTCTTCTAAATCTTCCCAACTTGCTGCAGATAAAGTGTCTTCTGATGAGCCACCCATATCTGTGAGATTGTTGAAGAATGCCACAATGTCGATTGGCTTGGTGCTTTTAGAATTGTGTGCTTCGAGAATGGCACGCGCACCGTCGAGTTTACTATCTAGACTGCAACCACCTAGTGTCATGAGACACCTCCTACTACTACTACTACTTCTACTGCTACTACTGCACGGATTTCATCGCGACAAGCGATATCGTATCCGCAACGATTTCTGTCTTATCTACTATGTGAAATACATATCACATGTACTGCAACCACCAACGTTAAAATACATCACATGTCATCTGCTATTTCTTCAACTCTTGAGTCCATTCCCATCTCTTTGGCTTCTACTTCAAGAGCAAGATCTTCAGGGAAATAGTCCTTCAATTCATCAACAATTTCGTTTATATCTCTTAAACTTGCTTCAACAACAGAGTCATCGCCATCTTCCAATGCTTCGAAGGCATCTTCTACATGATGTGAAATGAGAATTAGATGATTTTGTAATACATCTAGTGGGATCATATAACACCATATTTCTAACTAAAATTTGTTGAAATATCGCGCGAGTGGAAAGTCAATTTGTATATCAATCATAGGTGCACCAATTTTTAAGAATGTTGTTGTATTATATGGCATACTATAAATTGTTCCGTTGGTAGTCATAACGCCTCCGGCCCATTTTAATGTACCAGCACCGACGCTACCGAAAGTTGTAGCAATATCTGTAGTTGGATCAATTTTCAATACAGTCGCACTGCTGTATGGTATACCATATATTATACCGTTAGGAGCAAGAGCACCACCAACCCATTTGTCTGTTCCAGTTAAACTTCCGAATGTGGTGGCGATGCTTGTCGATGGAGTCATCTTTAAGACTGATGTACTTGTATACGGGATGCTATATATCGATCCGTTTGGTGCGAGAACGCCACCAATCCATCCTGCATTAGTTGTAGCACCTGGTATACTACCGAACGTCGTGGCAGTATCGGTCGTCGGATCGATTTTTAAAAATGCTCCATTTATTTGCTGCGATCCAACAGTTAGTCCACCATTTACTGTATTTTGGTTTAGGTACTCAAAGGATAACCATGCGGTAGATCGTACAGTCGTAGAGATTCGGAACTCATCGAGATAGCCGAGCATTTTATGTGCAGCATCATTGCCACCAATATATTCAATCATGTTGGCGAATGATAGTGCAGAAGTATCACCACCAGCAGCGGCACCATTTATATAATATGTAAGAACTGATGTTCCATTCCATGTTATGGCGATATGTGACCATGTATCAATTGGATATCCAGATGTTGAAGTTGCGAATTGTTTTACATTCTGTTTCAAGCAAATCAACGAGTTTGTCGATCCATTAGCGGTATAATACAACAGTATAGCGTTAGTTGTATTATCTATAATATTTCTTGAAGTTGATGGTGTAGATGCTTTAATCCATGTACTTATAGTCCAAGCCGAATTTACGGCAGGAAGTGCTGCAGCTGGGATTGCTATATTTGCGCTTCCGTTCCAATAGCCACATCCACCAAGCTTTCCACTAGCAGCCGTTACACTCGCGTTGGTGCCGGTGTTTGCGAATGATGTAGAATCAGAGACAGATAGCGTAGATCCATTACCAAAATGATATACACTTTTAAAATAAGCATCCCAAGTACTCGTCGTTGTGCTTAGTGCAGTGGCCGACTGGTTACCATAATACATAAAAATTACGGTATCTGCTGTAGAAGATACCGTTGGGATCTTGACCCAGAATGCACCAGTAGCCGCACCACCAGTAATAACAAATGAATCTAATTCAGCGTATAAAATGTTATTACTTGAATCAGTGAATCTGATATCATTACCGGTTGATAGACAAGCTGCACCAACGTCGGTGTCAGCGTTTAATTGGACGCATAGTGGAAAGTTTGTTAAATCTGAGCTTACATTCGTATGTGAAATCGTAATTGTTTTGCAGTATGCATATCCAAAATCATTTATAGCACTTGAATAAGGGATACCATAGATCATGCCATCTGGAGCTAGCACACCACCATACCAATTATACATTGTTGGCAAAGTAGTACCAAAGGTTGTAGCTGTATCTGTCGTCGTATCAATTTTTAAAATTGCACCAGGTGTGTTTTGTTGTATGCCGATAGTCAATTCACCATTTGCAGCAACTTGATTAGCATATTGAAAAGCCATCCACGCTGCAGAACGTACTGTGTTCGATATGCGAACTTCATCTAGGCTACCAGCAAAAGCTTCATTTGAATTGGAGCACCAGCCAATATTTCGAACAGATGTTGAGAATGTTTGTAGGTCAGTCCCATTTCCAGCGGGAGTACCGTCGATATAAAAGTAATAATTACCGCTAGCATCATATGTTGCTGCGACGTGATGCCAGGCGTTTGCTGTTAGCGTTCCCGTAGATGCCCAACCAACATATTGTTGTTTTAGTAGTACAACAACAACATTACCAGATCCATCTAAGCTCACAGTAAATTGCTGGCCAGCATTAGAAGAGCCGCCTATAACAGTATGTGCAGTACTAACAGTCGTTTCAGTTAAGTATACCCACGCTTCATACGTGAAAACTGGTGTCTGCAGTGAAGCACTATTATTTAGTGCTATTTTGTATGCACTAGTTCGTGCAAAACCAGTAGCACAACCATCAATCTTACCAGCAGCAGCCGTTACACCGGTGATCGTCCCTGTGTTTGCGTTTACTGTTGAGTCTGCCGCACTCAATGTTGTTCCGTCGCCTAAATGCCACACACCTCCAAATGTTGAGTCCCAAGTACTGGTAGAGCTTCCAGATATTGCGTATTGATTACCATAATACATACGTATTATGGTATCCGCTGTCGAAGATACTGTCGTTACTCGAACCCAGAAAATACCAGTAGCAGCACCACCAGTTATTGAGAAATTAGCTTTTTCAAAATAGAGAGCATCACCAAAATTATCAGTGAATCTGATATCATTACCGCTCAATTGGCAGGCTGTTCCAACATCAGTATCAGCATTTAACTGTACACACAAAGGAAAATTTGTTAAATCTGAGCTTACATTCGTATGTGAAATCGTAATTGTTTTATAATATGTATATCTGCAGCCTATATCTGAACGTGGCATACCATAAATCATCCCGTTCGCTGCAAGTACACCACCAGCATATCTGGTTCCTGTTATATCGCCAAATGTTGTTATTGTGTCTGTCGCTGTATCTATTTTTAATATTGTTGAAGAATTGTATGGTATGCCATAGATCGATCCATTTTCTGCGAGAACTCCACCATACCATTTCGATGTATCACTATTTAAATTACCAAAAGTGATACCAACATCTGTTGCTGGGTCGATTTTCAAAACTGTCGTACTATTGAATGGTATGCCATAAATCGACCCATTTTCTGCTAGTGTACACCCAGCCCATTTCGCAGTTATAGATGTTATATTTGGATTTGTGACGATTGTTGCTATTTGTTGTGAACAAGCAAGATTAGTGCCAGAGCGCATAGATATGGCTCTTTTTAATTGCGTCCAATTTACAGTACTATCCCAACTTGGACAATCGCCATGATTTACTACGTCAGTACTTGGTAAGCTTTGTATCTTACTAGATGACGATACTAATGGTTTTTGATATGCCATAATTAAAACTTGTTGAAATGTCTAGACAAACAAAAGCCGAGCTGAATATCATCCGCCGCTTGCCCTATTTTTAAAATCGAAGCTGCACCATATGGCGCACAATAGATGATTCCATTTGGTGCAACGACACCGCCCGCCCATTGACTGGTACCAGTAAGCGTACTAAAAGTTGTTGCTGTATCTGTTGTTGGATCGATTTTTAGGACTGTTGTGCTATTTATCGGGATCCCATAAATATAACCATCTGGAGCCAAAACCCCACCACACCACGCAGAGCTTGTTGTGCCAAATGTTGTTGCTGTATCTGTTGTTGGATCGATTTTTAAAACCGACGTGCTAGTATTTGGTATTCCATAGATGCAACCATTTTGTGCTAAAACTCCGCCTTGCCATTTTGTTGTTCCGGTTAAAGTTCCAAATGTCGTAATCGTGTCTGTTGTTGTATTGATTTTTAAGACTGAAGTGCTTGAATGCGGGATACCATAAATGCAACCATTAGCGGCCAAAACACCACCATGCCATTTTGTTGTTCCGGTTAAGCTTCCAAATGTTGTCGTAGCATCTGTTGTTGGATCGATTTTTAAAACTGAAGTATTAGTGTATGGAATACAATAAATATAACCATTTGGTGCAAGAACACCGCCGATCCAATTTGCAGTGCTGTAAATGCCCGTACTAAAAGTTGTTGCCGTGTCTGTTGTCGGATCGATTTTTAAAACTGTCGTGCTGTTTAATGGGATCCCGTAAATATAACCATTCGGGGCCAAAACACCGCCAAGCCATTTATAAGAGCCAGAAAAGCTACCAAATGTTGTGATAGTATCAGTTGTTGGGTTTATTTTTAATATTGATGTGCTTGAATGCGGTATACAATATATCATACCATTAGAAGCTAAAACAACACCGGCATATTTATATGTATCTGTCGAGATACCAGATATATATGATGTAACTAATCGTGAGCTTGCTTTATTAAGGCCAACTCTTGTACATATAGCCAATTGCGTTTTTTCCCAGTTCGCCTTATTTTCACTCCATGTAGGAAAATCACAATGATCTATGAAATCGCCGATAGCAAGCGATCCAATAGAGCTTGATTTTTCTGTTAGTGGTTTTTGATATGTCATTTAATTTTCCTAAACGTTAATAGCATAATCGACTTCCAAACGATCATACTGAGCTAGGGCTGTGTCACTATTAAATAATGCGGTAGCCCAAAGTGTGTTTCCAGATGAGCTGTCACCTTTAGTTTGTGCTGTAGGACCACCAACTAAAAATATTCCTTTTGCGGTCCCAGCAATAGTGATGTCGAATATTGATTTTATTGTATTTGTTACAGACTGTCCAGATGCTGAGTTGTTATACCACACCGGCCTAGTGGTTGTATCATTACCGCCATTCGCATCAGTATAATTAATGAATTCACCCCACCTATTAAATGCCGTTGATATGTATGGAATTGATTCATAGGCAGACCACGTTAATTCGTTAGTAGCTGAATTTATGTTATAATATTCAAATTTATTCCAAGCTGCTGTTCGAACAACTGCTGAAACACGTGCTTCATCTATAATACCGCTAAAATAAAGACTGCCACTGTATCCGCCAATACAATTTATTGCATTAGTGCGTGTTATTGAATAATTTCCAGCCTGATTTATAGTCGAATAAAGAGTGCCATTTACATACAACATGGCATCACCAGTCACATTGTTGTAAGTTAAAATTAGATGTGTCCACGCCGATGTGCTTAGTGTGTATGCGAAGCCGAACCCACGCCACGAACCATTAAGAAATATATAAGCACCAACTTTATTGGCCGCGATGCGTCCAACTTCTAGAACATATCCAGCATCAAATCCGATGATGTTTGATCCAGTAAGTGACGATGGATTCACCCACACAGAAACTGTTACGCTTGGATTTGTGAGTGTCGATACATCTGGTACTTGTACGCGTTGACCTCCGGTAAACTGCTGACCATATCCTATTTTGCCACCTATACGCGTTGGTTCACCAGTGGTATTTGTACTATTATTAATATATGATGTGGAATCTTTATAATCACCAGCTGTCGATGTTGCAGTTTCAGCTAAATGCCAAACACCTCTAAAATTCGTATCCCATGTTGCTGTGATATTTTGACCGTCAACAGCAGTACTGTTGCCATAATATATATAAAACGATGTTGTTGAGATATGGTTCATTGCTGGTATCTGAACCCAAAAAGCAGCTGTTACTGCAGATCCACCACCACCAGTCCAATATTCGCGTTCATAATTTAAAAGAGTTGTGCCATCTGCTGCAGTAAATCGTATATCGTATCCTGTCGCCAGAGCATTACCTAAATCAGAATCATTAGTAATTGGAACGTATAAAGGAAAGTTGATCAGATATTCATCGATATTTGTGTTGCTAATCGTAATCAATTTTCGATAATTCCAACCACCAGATATAGCTGGCGGTGTTATCTCTAACACAATATCTTTAGACTCTCTGATGAGTTGATATGTATCTGTTGAACTCAACAATGCATATCCGGCACTATCGATAAGCCCCATACACCACTTAGTATTTTGCGTACCTCCGTGAAAATTCGCATTAAGTGCATTGTCTTTACCATCGTTCGTAACGCTATTTGGCATATGATATATATTTATAATTTTATTATTTCGCCAATGTCGTGCGAAAAATTTTCCTGTTGGACTTATTGTATTATGTATGTTTTGTGTCATAATTAATACTTATTGAAATAACGAGATAGACAGAAATCTTGTGGGACATCATCTAAAATTGTGCCAATTTTTAAAATTGTCGTACTTGATTTTGGGATCCCATAAATTATGCCATTCGTAGCTAAAACGCCGCCCGCCCATTTTGTAGATCCAGTCAAGCTCCCAAAGGTTGTTGCTGTATCTGTTATTGGATCAATTTTCAAAACTGTGGTGCTATTATAAGGTATCCCATAGATCATACCGTTCGATGCCAGCACACCACCATGCCATGAGCCAGAAACTGTCCCAAATGTTGTTGCTGTATCTGTTGTTGGATCGATCTTCAAAATTGAGGTACTACTATAAGGTATTCCATAAATCATACCGTTCGATGCTAACACACCGCCGTGCCATTTTGTTGTACCAGAGAGGCTACCAAACGTTCTGATTGCGAAAGGAAAAGCAGTATTGTCGTTTGCAATTTGTGCTCCAACAGTTAATTGGCCATTTACAGTGGTTTGATTCGCGTATTCAAATGCTATCCAAGCAGCAGATCTAACAATATTTGATAGTCTAAATTCATCAAGACTACCGGCCCAGTTGGTACCAGCATCAATAGAACTACCTATTCGTGCTATCTGTGATGTGAGAGATGATGCTGTTGAGCCACTTTTTACACTAGCACCATTTACATATAAGGCATACGATGAGCCAGAAGTGATACTAATTGCGATATGCTGCCATGAGGCCAAAGAAACACCAGTGTAATTAGCTATCTCTACTACATTGTGTTTATCAAGCATAAGCTTGCCGTTGGAATCTAATTTTAACAATATACCATTAGTTGAAGCACCAAAGATATTATATGTGCCACTTGTACCAGATAGATAGATCCAACAGCTTACGGTCATATTTACTGGTGTCGCATTTGCTGTTTCGATATAGCCCCATGAAGATCCGGAACCTGTTCCTATCGCACTACCACCAACTTTACCACTAGATGCCGCTATACCAGAGTACGATCCTGTATCATTATTTATTGTCGAATCAGATGTCGATAATGTTGTTCCATCGCCAAAATGCCAAACACCGACAAAATTCGAATCCCAAACGCTTGTTTGCGATAGTTGTGCTGTAGCAGATGCGTTTCCATAGAACATGTAGATTATTGTGTCTGCAGTAGATGAGATTGTTGGTATATTAACCCAAAAAACGCCTGTTGCTGCACCTCCAGTAATAGTAAATGAATCTTTCTCGGCATATAAAACGCCTCCATTTATATCAATGAATCTAATATCATTGCCACTAGACAGACAAGCAGCACCAACATCTGTATCGCCATTAAACTGTACGCAAAGCGGGAAATTGGTTAGATCAGAAGATACGAGTGAATGTGAAATCGTTATCTGTTTGTAATATGAATAATCAGCAATCTCACTTTGACTAATTTTTAGAACAGATGTGCTTGTATTTGGTATTCCATATATCGATCCATTAGATGCTAAAACTCCGCCTTGCCATTTTGTTGTTCCGGTTAGACTACCGAATATTGTTGCTATGTCTGTTGTTGGATCGATTTGTAAAACTGTTGTGCTGTTATTTGGTATACCATAAATCATCCCAGTCGTAAACATGGCACCACCAGCCCACTTACTTGAACCGCTAAAGTTCCCAAATAGTGTGGTGCCATCTGTTGTTGGGTCAATTTTTAAAACTGATACATTAGTACTCGGAATGCAATAAATTGATCCATTGGGTGCAAGAACACCACCGGAATATCTAAGTTGTGCAGATCCAGCATATGGCGTAGAGCTTCCCCACGTCAATTCACCAGAATATTGATTGTAGTAGCTAAATTTTATCCATGCTGCCGATCTAGCTGTATTTGATATACGCACCTCATCGAGCAAGCCTTTATATCCTCCTTGGCCATTAGAATCCCAAGATCCGCCAATATACATTGGTGAAGAATTATTTGTCCAATTAAATGATAGGCTAGAACTAATTGTCGCAGTATTATTTAATGTGCCATTTATATACATATTAAGCGTCGTCCCACTTCTAGTTAAAACGACATGATACCATGTGCCAAAGGTTAGATCAGCCGTATTATAGATTACTCTATCGCCAACATTATAATGTGTCAGGCTAACTCTTTTCACAACACTAGCACATGAATCATCCCATCTTAAACCAAAAGCTCCAGAACTATATCCAGCGTTATTATATGTGCCTATAGCCGAAGAATAGCAATTTGTCTGATCACTTCCAGCCATCCAAAACTCCACTTGGAATGGGCTCGTTGACATATTCAATGTACTGCTGTTTGGTACAGATATTATACCAGTACTTGATTGCGGGAAGCTCGCTCCACCACCTAGCATACCAGCTGCCGCAGTTACGGCACCAGCATTTGTTCCGTTATTGGCATTTATTGTTGAATCAGATGTTGATAGTGTCGTCCCATTACCAAAATGCCAAACGCCAACAAAATTGCTATCCCAAACACTTGTTGTACCAGTCCTAGAACCGCTACTGCCATCACCATAATGACAATAAATTGTCGTATCTGCAGTAGATGATATTGTTGGTACTTTAACCCAGAAAACACCAGTTGCAGCACCTCCAGTAACAGTAAATGAATCACATTCAGTATATAAGACGTTACCGCCACTATCTTTAAAATAAATGTCGTCGCCTGTGAGCATGCAAACAGCACCAATATCTGTATCACCAGTAATCTTGACGCATAATGGAAAATTAGATAGATCACCACTAACATTCGTGTGCGAAATCGTGATTTCTTTGTAATAAAATGTAGCTGTTTCAGTTTGCCCAACAAAAGTTGTCACTGTATCTGTGGTTGGATCAATTTTTAGCACTACTGCATTGCTACCACTATTATCAGGTATTCCATATATATTTCCGCTTGGAGCCAGAATACCACCTAACCACGTACTTGAAAGACTACCGAATGTTGTTGTGATATGATTAAAACATGCAGCATTTTCTTCAACTCTTATATTAATGGCTTGTCTTGTTTGTGTCCATTCTAGATCATTAGTGGACCATACTGGAAAATCTCCGTGGTTTATCGTATCAGTACTTTGCATTGTGTGAATAGTATTTGACTCTGACACCAATGGCTTTATATATTCTGCCATAGCTGCCGCTACAGTCTCGCCAGATACTTGGCTGATGACTAGTGTGTTGTAAGCAATCAAATCGAAAAAAGGAACCGAAACCAACACATCTACCATCTGCCTAGTCACATATGTTGTGCCATATGTGTATGGTGCATATATCGTCGCGCTTGGTGTTAAGACCTCAACAATTTGTCTACTAACTCTTGCTGTTCCGGCCATTACATTACCTTTATTCCAATCTGTGCTGCTGCTAGTGTTGCTGCAGTCCAAGCAGTATTGGTTGCTGGGTTTGTTGTACTTATGTGGTGGTAATCTAAGTATGACGCACTTGTTATTGTCGAATCTGGCCCCAATTCTGTTACGCCACCGGATACAATCGGCTGTTTAAGGATGATAGACGAACCAGATGTAAGCGCAGCTATGGCTGTAGTTTGTATCCCAACAATCGTTCCGCTACCAACAGATGATGAATATGTATAAAGATCCATCATATTCTGTGTGTTCGCACTTACATATGTGGTTCCGCTATCAAAAGGATTTTCATTTACTAGATTATAATGTGTAGTTCCTGTGCTTGTTGTCCATTGTGTTGTTGCTGTATCAGCTGTCGGAAATATTCCAACGATTTTGCATGCTCCGAGGAAGTTGTTTTGTGCTGCACCTGAGCCATCACATATATAAATGTCATCTAAATATTGCCAAATGTTGCTGCTACTATCGTTATTCAGAGTGAATCTTACAAAATTATGATAGTTATTATAGCCAGCTTTTGTGTTGATACCGGTTAATGATATGACTGTCGCATCATTAACTCTTACTTCTACTGTGCCATTAGTAGAATCACATAACGTTTTTATCTCAAGATAATACCAAGCACCAAGCAGAAATGTAAACCCACTATATGTTGAAAGTATAGTACTTCCTAATCTAACAACAATAGTTGAAGGAGAAGACGAATTAAATGTTACACTAATTCCGTTTGTTGCATCATCAATAAGTTGTATTGATGGATTTGCAGAGATATGGTTGAATTTAATTGCGCATCCGACTATAAGTGTTGGGTTTTTTGTTAGTGGGTTTGGTGTCGTAAGAGTACATGCACCGGCGATTATACCACTATATCTATATATGCAGTATCCAGACAACCTACCAACACCAAGAACAGTAACGGTATTACCTGTGTTCGTATAAGTCCATCTAGTTGGAATATATGTGCTAACACTACCAGTAACTCCGGTGCCTATTCCCTCGAATCCTTCTACAAAAAGCAAAGCCATAACTACCTCACGCATTAATTGTATAAATGACTCTGATTATGCTGCTAGGAAACAAATGATAGGTCGAACCAAATAACGCAGTTGACCACAAAACACTATTACTTGCAGTGTGATCGCCCTTGATTTGAGCATTTGAAGATCCACCAACTATGAATAGACCATTGATATAAGCTGCTGTAGGTGCCGTTACGGTGAATATCAATTGTGTTGAATTCGCTATAGATTGGTTTAATGCCGCATCAGGAGACCATAATGGTCTAGTAGTGGTACTAGAACCATTAGTGGTGTCTGAATAAAGAGTAAATTCAGACCAGCCATTGGTCAGATTTATATTGGCATATGTGTCAGTTGCGGCAACTGCTGTGTATCCAGTGTAGTCTATAAGTCCACAATACCAATATGTTATTTGTGGAACACCATGAAATTCAATGTCTAGGAACCTATTCTTTCCCTCGTTTGTCGTGTCGTTATGGAATGAGCACACATCTATACGCTCCTTACGATACCAATGCTCAACAGCGAAATCACCAGTTAGATTTAAATGCATGGCGTCCATAGTTAATGTATCCAATGTCCTAAAGGTAAATTTGAATTACCGCAGAACATTGGATTTAAACTACTTTTACGCCTATTTTGGCTGCTGCTAGATTCGCTATAGTCCAAGCTAAACCAGTGTTGGGGTCAGTTAGGCTTATATGGCGAAAATCGAGATATGATGAACTAGTCAGAGTGTTATCGGGCCCAATTTCTGTTGCGCTGCCAGATAAAATGGGTTGTTCGAGTATTATTGACGTACCAGAAGACAATGCAGCAGTAGTTGCGATTTGTATTCCAATTATTGTGCCAGTTCCAACTAGGCTAGGATATGTATATAAGTCTCTTTGCCCTGATGTACTGCTATATACATAATCTGTAGCACCATTTTCTGGATTTTCGTCAACTAAATTGTAGTGTGTTGTCCCTGCACTTGTTGTCCATTCTATGGTTGATGTGTCCGCATTCGGGAAAATACCGATCACTCTACAATCACCTTGGAAATCATTGACTGTAGAACCAGAGCCATCACAAATATACAGATCATCAAAGCAGTTGTATATAGTGTTTTTGATATTACTGTTTGAGGTGATTTTAAATATATTATGAAAACTATCTGCCCCAGCCTTAGTATTAATTCCTATGAGCGATATAATTGTGGTTCCATTTAGTCTAATTTCAACTGTTCCGCTAGTCGCATGACAAAATACTTTCATTTCAAGATAGTACCATATAGGGATAAGAGAAATAGAATATGTTGAAATTGTGGTGCCGTCAAGTTTTACAACAATAGCACCACTAGTCAATGTGACATTGACACCCAATGTTGCATTATCGTAGAGTGCTATCACGGGTGACATTGACGAATCAACTAATTTAAACGCAACACCAACAATAATTGTTGGGTCAGTTGTTAATGCTGGTGTAGATATAATGGTATACCCACTTGTTATACCATTATAACCGCAAAAACTGTAGCCAGATATTCTACCAGCAGTAATCATTGGAAAATTGTATGCTGAGTTAGAAACACCGTATCCTCGTATGCCTAACAAGGTGGTTACATCACCACTGCTACCATATCCTTCAAATCCATCAATCCAAAGCAAAGCCATAACTACCTCACTATGTCTAGTCTAAGGTAGATTTGAATTATTGTAGATTATATTGGCTAGATCGATTGCCAAGTGTCGCCGTTGAACCGCAAGAATGTGGTTCCATTATACCATTCGTCGCCCCAGAGGGGAGAGCGACCAAGAAGTATAACCAATCGAGGAAGAATGTATTCCTCATAAAAAGCGGTAGCTTCTGTATCGGTATCTTCCGGAAGCTTGGTATAATCAATACAAAGTTGTACTGTTCTTCTTACCAGACCACCAGTGTAACCATAACAGCTAATACCATCAACAGCAACAATTCCTTCTTGAGCATTAAGATTTATCGTATTGCCAAGACCTTGATCTTGCTCGCAAACAAACCTATTTGTCTCAGATGGTGGAATTGGTGTTGTTAGACTATCGGTTGTCCCGACCATTGCTCTGCACTGGCCATCAGTCGGCGTAAATCTTGGAACTCTACTGACACCAAACGCACTTATTCTTGTCGTAGTCTGAATAAATGATGCATATTGATCGGTTAATAGCGAATTAAATGCATCAAAGAAGTCATCAATTGTCGTTGATGTTCCGCCCCATTCACTACTAAGAACGACATGACCCCTACCAAAATCTTGGTAGTATAATTCATCATCAGTTCCAGTATGCAGCAATAAATCGTCTATTGGCTCTATCGCCACGATTTCGCCAGAAACCATACTACGTAATAGATCAAGCCTGGCGAACTCGACTGCATCAGGTGACGGGTTAAGTCTAGTTACATTATGGGTGGCAAAGTAAATTCGAAGTTGATTGTTTGCTGTCCCAATTGGCTGGATTCTGCTAATCCAAACTGGGAAGTATGTACCTGTCGTATCGCCCGTTGGCTCATCGCCAGCAGGTGCAACAATATTGAATTCTCGAAACATTCCAGATGGAATTGTCACCACAAATGTTCCATTTGATGTTCTGGAAGCATCGACATCAAACGGGTAATTGAATGCATTAAGCCACGATGAAGTATCACTAGACAGATTTGGAATTGCATTATTGCAACTATCAACCAACATACCAGTACCATGGCTGATCACATTGTCATTGAAACTGGTTATTTCAGTTGGAGTAGCACCAGTGCTGACAATTTGGTATGTTGTTGGCAGTGACGATCCTGGTGCGACCAAGTTGTAAAACGCTTGTACGATAACATCGTCTTGCAATAACGTGCGAAATGTTATAAATCCTTTTATTGTTTCGCTTTCGCTAGCATCAATGCAAACCGCTTCTTCCGTAGTTGTGCAAACTGTTAATCTTGATCTCTGATACGTCAAATTACTATCGATGATATAGTCTGCATAGAATAATGCTGTTTCTGTCGAGGAGTCTGTACTGGTAGCTGTAAAAATAAGTCTCAGAGTTCCAGTATAGGTTCCTGTCGATCCGGCATTTGTCCCACTTTCACGCTTGATTTTCGCCAATCTAAAATCTTGCCACTTTGCCGGTGTGGACATGTGTAAATCCCAAATCCACCCATTTGGTAATTGTACATTGGTGGTCGAATCCATAACCTTAGCTTGCACCAAGAATGGAAAGATTGCCTCATGACCAATGCTAATGCTTAGTGAATCGAGAGTTTTGGCGAGAATGAGTTGCCGCAATGTGATGTCCGCCATTGGACGGTTCATTGCTTCGTAATAAACTGGGTCTGTTGGTGTGATCCAGCGGACGTTGAGTGTGGTATCGCCAGTAAGCGCAGCAAATAAATTACCTGGTGCGACCGTTGGGACCAGACTTGGATTAATAGTAGGCATACATTCTCTCCATGTTAAATATAGTATCTTTGATTATGTACGAAACGCAATTTCTATTGTTAGCTGGCTCAAACTTATTAAAATGATTACATTATTTACGAATCACTGGAATCACGCCAACCAAGAACGCCAAGAAGAAATTGACTATTGTATAAACAAAAACATAGAAAACCCTTTTATAGATCGAGTCGTAATACTAGGACAGTCGAGCGAAGAGAAAAGGAAAGGTATATCATCTAGCGAGATTCTAAGATATATTTCAAAATTCAGAGTTAAGATAAAAGGCTATAAAGTAATATGGGAGAACGTCGATTGTACTGGTTATATGTATAATCGACCAACCTATGAATTATTTTTTAAGATGGCTGATAAATATTGCACATCACCGGCCGATATAAGTATTATCTCTAATTCTGATATCTATTTTGACGAAACTATTGGACTGATTAAAGACTTGGACTTAAGTAATACGTGTATTGCTCTTACAAGACATGAAGTATATGAAGAAAATCTATCGGCTATGGAAATTGGTGGTGCTCACAGTCAAGACACCTGGATTGTTCAAGGTAAGCCATTAATATTAGAATCTTCTGATTGGCCGATGGGTATATGGCAATGCGATAGTAAGATAGCTTATGAATTAGAGAACGCTGGGTATAGATTAATAAATCCGTGTTATTCGATTATATCACATCACTTACACCACAATAGTGATGTTGGCGATAGAGGAAATCCATTGCCAGGAAAAACACAGATAGTCAATTTCTCAAAAATTGAAGATTGCGGACTTAAAGCTAGAATTTTATCTAAAGTCGGAATAATATCATTCAGTCTTTTTGGTAGTAGCCCAAAGTATTGTCAAGGTGCTATCCAAAATATGAAACTTGCCAAGCATATTTATCCTGGATGGGCTGTTAGGTTCTATTATGATGATACTGTACCACACCAAATAATAGACACATTACATAGTCTAGGTGCTGATTTGGTTAAAATGCCAAGATCTATCGGTGTGTCAGGTGCATTTTGGAGATTATTGGTAGCCGATGATTTGCGTTATGACAGATGGCTTGTAAGAGATGTCGATAGTAGATTAAATTATAGAGAAAGAGTAGCCGTCGATGATTGGATAGCAAGTGGTTTACCATTCCATGCTATGCTTGATCATCCAGATCATCATGGCCATCCAATAGTATGTTGCGCTTTTGATGGTCTTAGCGGACGCTTATCTATCGGTGACGCTATTGATAAATGGGATGTTGATGGAGTATACGGTGGTGATGAGAATTTTTTAGAAGAAATTATTTGGCCACGAATAAAGGATAAAACTCTAGTCCACGATGGTTATAATCTATCACATAAATGGGGCGGTATTTATAGACCATTTCCAACTAAGAGAGAATTTGGGAGGTTTGTTGGTGAGGTGTTTGATGAAAATGAATGCTGTCATGCGGTTAATAGACATAGAATTATGAATTATATAGATCTATGATTACATTATTTACGAATCACTGGAACCACATCGACCAAGAACGCCAAGAAGAAATTGACTATTGTATAAACAAAAACATAGAAAACCCTTTTATAGATCGAGTCGTAATACTAGGACAGTCAGATATTAAGTCCAGAAACAACATTATAAGCTTTGATACTCTTAAATATGTCTCGAAATTTCGAACTAATATGAAATGTTCGAATAAGGTTATATGGGAGAACATCGACTGTGCTAATGATCAATACAATAGACCAACTTTTAAACTATTTTTTGAGTTAATCAATGGATATTGCACATCACAAACCGACATAAGTATTATCTCTAATTCTGATATTTATTTTGATGAAACTCTTGAACTAATCATAAATCTAAATCTTAAAAATATATGTATTGCATTAACAAGACACGAGGTATATACAGAAAATAAATCGCCTTTAAAGTTAGGATGGGGACCGCAAAGTCAAGATACTTGGATTATTCAGGGGAAGGTGTTGCCATTAGGTGTTTCTGATTGGCCTATGGGTATTAGTGGATGTGACAATCGGATATGTTGGGAGTTAGAACATGCTGGCTATAAAGTAATAAATCCTTGCTTGTCGATTATAGCAAATCATTTACACCACAATAACGACGTTGCCAATAGAGGAAACTCGCTATCTGGAAATATACAAGTTGTTGCTGTGTCTAGGATTGAAGATTGTGGCCTTTCTAAACTATGGTAAAATGTCAAAGATACTCAGGAAGTTAAGTATAAATCATTCGGTGCCGCCAAGGAGCTGATCGTGGATAAACCTCAAACAAATTACGACAAATATCTCAACCACCAAATGGACGATCAAGTGGAAAAATTCTATTCTAGTCTTAACGAAGCTTTTGACGGCTCAGTAGATGAATCATTTGCTGGCGAAAATCGAAGATTTATTCAAGGTAGCAATAAAGATATAGTTAAATCTTGTCTTGATAGAATTCTTCATATTGGGCATATAACCAACGCAACTCAGGTTGAACAGCAAGCACAAAATGAATGGCTCAATTCAGATGGTGCTCGTAAAGCTTTTCCGCAAGGTTATGACGCTTTTGGTAAAGCAGTAAGGGCAGAATATGAGAGTATGGGAAAACGTGAAGCCATTAAGCATGGTGATTGGACACCAGATGAAGATGAACCGCCTCGTGCTAAGGATCGCTTTTACGAAGATCGTGATGAGGCATTTAATAGAAGTATTAGTGAGGCTTTGAATGGAATAGCCGTTCCAGATGGTGCTGCGCAGCCGAAAATCGGTGTTAAAATGCTTGAACAAGCACTTGGTGCCAAGACTAAATCTGGTATGAGCTTAAAAGAAGCACTCAAAAAAGCAGGAATTACTTGGCATGTAGCTGAGCCAGGATCACATGTCGTTGTTTTTATAAACAAGAATGGTGATGAAAAGTGGCGTGTAGAGCCAATGACACTTTCGGACAAGAAAGTATTTGAAGACACAATGGAAGCTCTTTGGTCTGTTGCCCTTGGAAAAGCACCAAACGCGAAGGAACTAGAACGCGATGCGGCCAAACAAAGGGCGAAAGAATTAAGCGACCATAAGAATGAGATTTCCGGCTTGGTCGATCAGATTATCGGCAAGCATACTAAGACAGGCCAAGAGGAACAGTAATGTACCATTATAATTTTACAATTAATACTGCTAGTGCCGCAGCTGGTGCGATATATTCAAATAATGGTCAGACATTTACGGTTGTTGAATCAGTAGTTAATGGTACTATTTTAGTGACACATGGTTCTGGTGTACCGTCATCAAGTGGCACTTTAACTCTTATAAGTGGATCTGGTACTGATTCTATTATTTTCTCGTCTACAGTCAATCTGCTTTTACCAGATAATAGGCTTAGATTTACAGCACCACTCATCGATTTTGCAAATGATGTTGGTTTGAGCGGACAAGACCACGAAAAGTTTCCAGCACCAGACGCACAGCCACGGTACGATTGGTTGTTGATGTGGTATATCAGTTTATTAGCTAATCAGTCGTCCTACGATGAACCAACACAATATCGAGACGGCACATTTTGGTTTGATCTGAACACATTAACCATTAAGCTGTGGCGTAGTAGTCTTGAGAGCATTAGTGGCTCTTGGATGAGTCTCGCCAGTTCTATTTCTCTAGAAGTAGTATCTGGTGTACCGTTAATGCTTGATACATGGTATGCGTCAGCGAGTGCTAAATTAACCGGCTCTGCGCCAGTCATAACTTTTGGTGGCTACGTTACTTTAGCAGAAGCAACAGAGATCCCAGTACCAGTCACACTTCAAGGTGAAATAGACTTGAACAAGACGCGGCCATTTGTTTATATCAATGGTATACTGGTTGATCCAAGAAACTGCGAGTATTATACCGCAACAACGATAAAATTATTGAACGATGTAGTTCTGGTCGCAAATGACAGATTTACTGTCGTGATCCAGAACATTTTACCAGCAAACTTCTCAATTCCAGATGTTGTTATCTAATTATGATCACTACACTATTGATGATCGATGGATTTGTGTTTTTGGGCTTGTTGGGTATAATTAGTATTCTATTTATTATTTGGTCGGCTGTCGATGAACCAAATCCGTATTTCTCTAGTGTAATACTGTCGATAGTTGTAGCGCTTGCCATTTTGTTTACAAACGCTGGTCAGATAATTAGAGATACGACATGGTGGATGACAGTGTTATATGTGACAGGCTATTGCATTACTGGATGCATTTATTCGATTATTATAAGATGGCCACTTTATTTAAATGGATTGCTTAGAAGATTAAAAGCAGCAAAGAAAGACATGCTGCAAAAACGTAATATAAAAGAAATACTTGCTGGTGAAAATGCACCATTTAAAGAATGGCAAGGCATCGTTCATAGGATTGGATATCCCAGCGGTTTATACCTAACTGATTCTGGTGATCTCGTTCCACCACAATATCACGAAAACAAAGCGCGACTTATGACATGGGCCATACTTTGGCCGTGGAATATTTTATGGGTTTTGGTGCGTAAACCTATTGTATGGATTTTTGAAGAATTGCTTAATCTTCACATATTGAAGAGCATATGCCAAGCAATATCAAATTGGACATTCAAAGACTTTAAATAGTCAAAAGGGACCGATATGAATAAAAACGCTTTAAATCTCAACGAAACACTAAGCCGCACTTGTGATGGTGAAATTGAAATCATCGTCAAAGACGTGCACGGTCGAGTACTTGAGCATACTCGGACCCACAATATTGTAAAAATTGGTGCGAAAGAGATATTAGCACATCGCCTACCATATGAAAAAATCTGGGACCCGAATGCAGGTAGTGGAGACGGTGCTTGGATTTCTAGTGGTTTTGACATGTCCGATTATGCACCTAAATATATTCTCCTAGGTGCCTCGTTCGATTCAGATGGTGCTGCACTCGACACAACAGATTCGCGATATTACACGATCGATCCAATTACAGGACTGACGATCCCGATTACGCTTGGAGTTGGTGCTGAATATGAGGGTGGTCTCATCAACGCTGTTCCTATATCGGAACCATATAGACCATTGAAAAAAGTTGAGTCTATCTATTTTCAACCAACATATCAGCCAGCCGGAACACCACTATTACAAGACGATGTTCGTGCAATGAATAACATCGTTGTTTTCGAGACAACGCTCACAAAAGATGAATACAACGGCTTTGGCAGAACTGATAGCGATTACTTCACAATCACAGAAGTTGCTTTAGCTGGTGGTAAAGAACTTACAACTGTTGGTGCGTGTGAGTGTGATCCGAAGACGATTTTCCTTGAAGGCCGTAATGACGGAACAGCAATAACAGCAAACACGTCGGGATCATCTACTATCAGCATCGATCCAACAGACTCAGCATATGTCGATGTCATTAGCGTTGGCGATCAAATCAAAATAACGAGTGTTGATGGTACTGGTACTAGTGTCCTACCACAAGTAAATGATCACTATTTAGTAACGTCCAAATTAACGGGCGGTAGTGATATAGGCTTGGATCGAACTCCAGTAGGAGCAGACGGAGAAACTGCACTTACTGGGCAGGTTGGAATATTCCGTGATTCTCTAAGAATATTTTCGCACCGCATTTTGAAAACTCCGTTTAAGAAGAGTTCAGATTTCATGATCATCATACGATGGTCCTTGGTAATGAATTGATGGTATATAAGGTAAGGAGCCTTTATGCCATCTGGAAAACCTATAGACTGGTCGAAATACGACCATTTAATAACTACTTATTTGCCATCTCTTACAATAAAAGAATTTGGTAATAAATATCTTCCTAATATTAGTTTTAAATCTGTAGGAGCAAGAGCCAGAAAGTTAGGCGTTCGCCCTTCTATCTATAGGCCAACAGACGAACATAAGACTAAAATAGCTATGACGCTCTCGAAAGGCACACCAGAGCTAATTGAAAAGCTGAAAAAGTTGCGTAATTCTCTATCTATTCGGGCTTTATCCGCCGAACTCGGCATTAGTTATAATACAATATGCATCTTAAATAAAGAGCATAATATAACACTTTCAGAATCAGGCAAACAAAGAGCACAGGAAGCATCAACTATTGGAAGTATTGGTAAAATTCCGTGGAATAAAGGTTGTACTCTTAGCGACGATACAAAACGTAAAATATCAGAAGCAATTAGCGGAGAGCATAACGGCTGGTTTGGTCATAAGATGACTGATGAGGAAAAGAATAGTAGAAAGTCAGTTTATTTTTCCAATGGCGTCTTTAAGATGCGTGAATTTCTAAAATCGGACGCAGGCATTCTGGCACGGAAACGATCTACAGCAAAACTACGATCCAATGAATATAGATTGCTAGCTTCTAAAAGGCATCAGCATTATCGAAACAAGGAAAAACAAAACATCGCGGCCATGGTGTTAGATTGAAGACAAGCAAGGGTGGACAATTCACTACTAAATCAACTTATGAAACAAGATATGCCGAAATATTAGAAAAAGATAATGATGTTATAATATTCGAATATGAGCCTTTTGATATTGAATATGAATTCGAAGGGATAAAATTATATTATACACCAGATTTTCTAGTGTCATATTTAGATGGTCATGAGGAATTGATTGAAGTAAAACCACAAAAGATGGTCGTCTGGCCAAAGAATCAAGCAAAATTCAGCGCAGCTAAGAAAAGTCATAAATTCTTCAAGGTAATAACAGAAGCCGAATTGATGTGAAGATCGTTGAAATATATTGCGAAGGAAGGCAAGCTGTGTTTTAATACACACATCAGACGCTGATCTCTATCAGCGCAACTCTCACATGGAGGTATTATGAAAGAGCTGCGGAAAACGAAGTCTCGTCGTTCCGATCGCATTTTCCTTAGATATAGAAGCTTGATGCGGTCGCTCCCTGCGAATATTAGATTCATCTCAAGCAATGATTACAAGCAGATAGATACGATTGATGATAGTATAGAGCATCCGTCGCCAAGCAATAGTAAAAGCATAGAAAATGAACTAAGACGCGATAAGAATATAAAATGTTATGTTGTTGAGCATGATGGAATTGTAGTAGCCTACGCAGTTATAAAAAATCACAATAACTACATTGAACTTAGGAATATTTCGGTCGATAAAAAACACAGAAGACATAAGATAGCTTCTTTTTTAATAGATATGTTAAAAATACAAATGAAGCTAGAACAAAAAGATTATCTTATTTCGGCAGTTAGCGAGTACAATTTATCTGCTCAACTCTTCTTACGCACTAATGAATTTCTTGCCACTAAGATAATGAAGAATCATTATGCAGATGGGCATAGTGCCTATTTAATGACGTTCAGACAAAAATAACTTGTGAATGTCAATATAGAAAGGGAGATATTATGCCATCTGTAAGTAAAGCACAACAAAATCTAATGGGTATGGTGCACAAATACAAAGAAGAGGGCGGAAAAGCATCGCCTAAAGTCAAGAAAATCGCAAAGGGGATGAGCGGCAAGGCTGCTAAGGACTTCGCTTCGACAAAAACGAAGAGCCTACCAAAGCACGTAAAAGAATCATTTGATAAGAGACTTGACGAGGCTCTGTTTAGTGAAAAGAGATCGCCAATAGAAATCAAACCAGAAAATGAAGGTAAATTCACTAAAAAGGCTAAAGCTGCTGGTTCTAGCGTGCAGGCATATGCAAATAAAGTTTTGAATGCTCCAGAAGGGGAATACCCACCAGCTACACGCAAGCAGGCCAATTTTGCTAAAAATGCAAAACATTTCAAGCACAAATAGGCATATAGATCACTGCCAGATAATGCGTGATGAGTTTAAGTTGCTTGATAAATATAATTCCGAGCAGCTAGGAAATTTCTTTGTACGTTATAAATTCTTTAGTACAAATGATCTAGCGCAGGTGCTATCTCTCAGTTCTAGATATATCAGAACACTAAAATCTAGAACTGATATATCTAGAACTCGTGGTAGAAAAGTATCACCAAAGTCTAATATAAATATCATACCAAACATTAAACTTGAGCCTGGGTGGGATTGCCCAGAATGGTGGCGTCATTATTATGAATTATATGGTATGAAGACTCTTGCAAAAATCACTCATCTTAATATACTGACTGTCAAGAAACGCTTAAGTAAATACAATATACCAAGCAAAACAAGAAAATCGAAGCCTTTAAATCATCCATGTTGTAATTTCGAATGGTTGCGAAAGCACTATGTTGAGCTTGGCTATACGATAGCCAAATGTGCAAGAACCGCTGGCGTTTCACCAGACACCATAACAAGTTGGTTAAACACTTTCAAGATTCAGGTAAAAACTAGAAATGCGCCGAAGGTGGGCAAAGCCAGGGATAGTGCCGCTGTGGGTGAAACTGCTTGCGTCACAGTTAGAACAGACTGACATAATAGAAGCTGCATATATAAGATCTACAACAGTCCAGGCTGTTTATAAAACTGGCATTAACGAAGTCTACTATTATAAAGTAAAGAACCGCAAAAAGAAACGTGGCGACAACTGTTTTGTGGTAAGTCCAAGATCTGCTGCGATACGTCAAGAGCTTCAGACATTCAAAGAATATCACGACGATCCACTAGATGATTCTCCTACTTATCATTGGTGCATAAATCGTAATCAGTTTAACGAAGCTACGCTTATGGAAAAGCGTATTGCTATGCACCATCTCCTTCGTGAAGTTCTGAATACGAAACCAGAGCCAGACTCCTACCCTATTCAGATACTTGCACACGATTGGATATCTTTACAAGATACTAAGTTTGATAAATATTTATTAAATGGGGCGATTACTTGCTTTCCAAGAGGACGTGTATCGCCGCATTTTCGCATATTAGAACATTTCTTTAATCCTGGTGCAAACCACAGAGGTAAAACACTGTGGGCGGCATTGCGGCTTGTTTGTAATAAGAAAAGAATTCGTATAAATTCCACTAATATTAGAAAAATTGCTAGGTGGCTTACTAGAAGAAGAATTATTAGTCCACTGGTATATTGTGCCTTATTTGATGCTTTAAAAATTACTGGTCCAGTTGGTGATCTCCATCCTGGATATGGCTCTAAAGCCCTTGCGTGTGCGATGATGGGATTGCCTTACTACACTATAAAGGACGACAGATTTAAAAGGGCGTTAGATTTAGGATTTTCTAGTTTCACAAGAACAGAATTTGGCGATTTAGAAGATCAGAAAATAGAATTATTAATATCAGACAATAATTTCAAGAAATTCGAAATGCCTTCGGCAGACATGCTAAATAATACTACGCGTATGTTGTGTTATGCCCCAAGAGATGAAAGACAAAGTTTGATAGAACAATCTAAACCTACTAGCGTTCTGCAGATATATGATCATGCGGTAGATGCTAAAACATTCAGTAAATCCAACTATCTGCTTTTGTGGTAATTAAATGAAAATTCTAGCATTATATATGGCATATTTCAGATTACCAGATAATTTCTCTGGTAGCATATCTGACGCACTTAGACTAATGGCTGATTATCACGAGCAAAATAAATCGTCAGAATATAAAGCAGCACCAATGCTTGACTCGACCTTATCCGATACGCTTGGATGCACATTTGACGAGTTTTTAGATGAGGTACACAACGGCAAAAGACTAGTAGGAGTAGTTCAATTAAAGGATTTTGACCCGAAGATCGAGATCACACAACTACAATAATACAAAGATACTTTATGTAAAAATTTATTGACTAGTATAGCTTTTCAATAATTACATGCCTGAAGAACGAGTTTCTAAATGACACCAGCCACTGGATCAACATTTTTCAGAGACGATTATGGGACACTATATTGGACCCAGTGGGAAACAGTGGATGTCGATGGCATTAGTGTAATAGATTATACCACTATCACAAAAATGCCATATGTTTGGGGTGATATACGTACGTGGGATGTTAGATTTTGTGTTAATAGCAGATGTGGTGTTGTTAGGGTACAAGCTGCTAATTCTGACGCAGCAGAGAGCATAATTCGCAACAGATATTATTTATCAACAGTTGCTATAATATCTGTTACTGAAGTTAATGTTGGGATTGATTATGGTAGGGTTGACTCAAATAAAAATGTCTTTAGACGCGGTATTTGTACGATAGAGCGACAAATTATTGAGCCGAGCGAGTTAGGATATATTGGATATATAGTCACAGAAGATAGTTCCCAGTCGAAATGCTATTTTCAAACTAGCTTTAACTGCACTACTGGACCATTAGATCAGTTCAGATATCATATGGATAATATGATATCTGATAATGCTACAATCGCATGCAATTTTGTTAGTAGTGGACCGAGATTTAGTGATCCGACAGATCCGACAGAATCAATTGTGTATCCGTGGGTTGAGCCAGACGGCACAGTAGTTGTCGTGTGCTGTAAGGAAACTTTCAGATTTACTAGTATGTGGGATGGTGCAGGTGTCGTTCCATCGCCATCGCATTGCTTATCTCCGTCATTGTCGTTTTCACCATCACCATCTCTTTCGCCATCATTATCAGTATCACTTTCACCATCGATATCTGTTTCTCCGTCGTTATTATCGCCAAGTCTATCTCAGTCCCCATTGTTTTCATTTTCGCCATCACAATCAGTACTATCACCATCCCTGTCTGTTTCGCCATCACAATCGATTTTGTCGCCAAGCTTATCGCCATCTCAATCAATACTATCACCAAGTCCGTCGCAGTCGCAGTCAATTCTATCGCCAAGTTTATCGCCAAGCCCTTCGCAATCGATTCTATCGCCGAGCTTATCAGTGTTGTCGCCTTCATTATCAGTGTTGTCGCCAAGCCCTTCACAGTCAATTCTGTCGCCAAGTTTATCACACTCCGTGAGTTTATCACATTCCGTAAGCTCATCGCCATCGCAATCGATTCTTTCACCTTCGCCTTCAGTACTATCGCCTTCACTATCTGTGTTGTCGCCGTCGCCATCAGTGTTGTCGCCGAGCTTGTCACAATCTGCATTGTCAATAAGCCCATCTGCGCTGTCACCGAGCTTGTCACAATCTGCATTGTCAATAAGCCCATCGCAATCGATTCTTTCTCCGTCCCCGTCACAATCAGTATCGTCACCAAGCTTATCACACTCGCCATCGTTATCGCTATCGCCAAGTACATCACAGTCGATCCTTTCACCGTCGCTATCGCCAAGTACATCACAGTCGATCCTTTCACCGTCGCTGTCGCAGTCGCTGTTATCGCCAAGCTTGTCACCGTCGTTGTCAGAGTCCCCAAGCTTATCGCACTCGCCATCGTTATCGCTGTCGCACTCGCCAAGCTTGTCACCGTCGCCGTCGCTGTCGCAGTCACTATTGTCACCAAGCTTGTCACCGTCATTATCGGAGTCGCCGAGCTTATCACCATCGCAATCAATCCTGTCACCAAGCCTGTCACAATCCCCGTCACAATCAATCTTATCACCAAGCCTTTCGCAATCATTACTTTCAACATCGCCGTCTGAATCACCAAGCTTGTCGTTGTCGCTATCGCATTCGCCAAGTACTTCACTGTCGCCGTCATTGTCGTTATCGCACTCACCAAGCACTTCACTGTCGCCTTCGACTTCACAGTCGATACTTTCGCCGTCGTTATCTGTGCTTTCGCCATCGCTATCTAAACTATCGCCGTCGCCTTCAATATTATCGCCATCATTGTCACCATCTAGATCATTGTCGATATCGCCGTCATTATCGCTATCATTATCGTTGTCGCCATCGACATCGCTGTCGTTATCTGTTTCGCAATCGACAAGCCCGTCACCATCATTGTCGCCAGCATCATCGCAATCGCCACTTTCGATCAGCCCGTCGATATCGCCGTCGTTCCCATCTCCGTCCACAGTGCCATGTCAATACTACAAGACATTGACTGTTTCGAACACGTATGTTGATAGCGATCTTACTGACTTCCCACTATTTGTAAAGATTGAGGCAGATACAGACATTGGTGCGTTATGCTTACCAAGTGGTGATGATATTAGGTTTAGAGATGCTGATGGTAAACTACTGCCATACGAAAAAGAATCATTCTCTGTTGTATCTGGCGCTGCTACTGGCATTTTCTGGGTTAAGTCTCCGATTTCATCGTCAAATAGCACAGTGTTGACATGTTATTATGGTAACTCGTCATATGCTGAACCTACAAATCAGACAGACACATGGGACTCAAATTATTGTGGAGTTTGGCATTTTGGAGATAGTACAACGTTTTCTGGTAAAGACTCGACAATCAATGCACATAACGCTACTAATTATGGTGCAACTGCGATATCTGGTCCGATCGGTGGCGCAATGTACTTTGATGGCACAAATAATTACATATCAATGCCAGATGCGTCGTTCCCAGCAGGTACTACAAAGAGAACATTTTCATTCTGGATGAAGATACCTAGTACTACTACATTTTATAAGTCAACCAAGAGTTTATTCAATTATGGAACGGACAATGCTGTCAATGAATTTTACGCAATGTCGCAAGACACTTACGCGCCAAACTCACCTCATCTTACGCAAGGTTTTTGTGACACTACAGCATCTGCCTGGCGTTCTTTCTCTATTGCCTATGAACTGCCTATAGATGATGCTTGGCACCTAGTAACATTTACTGCAGATCCTTCTGATACCACCTTTGGATATGGTTTATATTGTGATGGTGTAAGAAGCAGCACTTCGTATGGTGGTGATCTGATAAATACAGTATTAAATGGCACAGCATATCTAGGAAGACAATGTGGAACTGCTGCCCCGGACACTTTTTATCTTGCTTATCTTATTGGTGCATTGGATGAATTTAGGGTGTCGAATAGTATTCGATCTAGTGCGTGGATAAAATTTGAATATTATAATCAGGCATCAGATCAAATTACTTGGGGTGCTCAAGGATATAATTGTTTGTCGCAATCGCCGTCGCCATCGCAGGTGGCATCACTTTCGCCGCTATTTTCGCCATCTCCATCATTGCTATCGCCATCACAGTCAGTGCTGTCATTAAGCCCATCGCAACCACATAAAGAAATTGCATTTGTGCCATCATATTACAATTGGAGATATTATAAGACAGTAGCGACATCAACAGCATGTGTTGATGAGGACTTGACTAACTTTACAATGTGTATTAAGATCAATAACGATACAGATATTGGTGCACATTGTAGATCTGATGGTGGTGATATTAGATTTGGTGATGATAGTGGAAATATTTTACCATACGAAATGGAGTCATTCTCTGTTTCTGGCGGTGCTGCTACTGGTATTTTCTGGGTAAAAGTTTTACATGTTACATCAGATTATGAAACAACATTAGTATGCTATTATGGTAATAGTAGTACCACGTCAGCGTCATCTACGGACGCATGGGATTCTAACCATAAGGGTGTTTATCATTTCACTGCTAATGGTTCTAATTTAATCGCAAATGATTCGTCATCAAATGCCAATAATGGTGTGATAGTTGGCAACGCCTTGCCAACAACAGGGAAAGTTGCGACTGCAGCCATATTTAATGGATCGTCTGATGTCGATGTCACAAGAACTATACAGGGCGATTTCTCAATTTCATTGTGGGGTAAGTGTACCAGTTACTCATTGATGAGCAGTTATGGAACAGCATTTATTGATTCTAACCTTAGTTATGGCTCTGGATTCAATTTCTCTGTTACAGAAATGGTGGGTAAATTAAGATTCGAGGTTGACAACTATTGGCCGAACACTATTACATTATTCTCTACAACTTCGATAAACGACGGTGCCTGGCATCATTTTGTATGCACTAGAGATATGACAACTGGCGTTTACAACATGTTCGTTGACGGAGTGCTTGAGGCTACCGCAACGCATATTGAATCGACATTGATGAACAATACGCCAACAATCAAATTTGCTGGTGGAAATGGACGGTGCGGACAGTTGGTTGGCTCTATAGATGAAGTTCGTTTATCTGACATTGCACGATCACCATCATGGGCAACATTAGAGTACAGAAACCAGGCGTACTCAGTATGTAGACCTACATGGGGTGCATGGAATTACAACCCAGGATTCAAATTCCGCAGAGCGATCACGATTGCTGCTATGTCTCCAACCACGTGGTGGAGACAACCCGCATGGCAAATCACACAGATGTGCAAATATTCCGGCGAACCCGGTGCTACTGTGATTGATTTTGCTGACGGTGCAATGAGATATGATAGTACGACATGGAATAAAATCGCCGATATAACCTTAGGTCCTGGTGCTACAATTATATCCGGTTCTTTGATAGAAGAGCATTATACATCACCAGCAGATAATTATCTGAGCTATTGGGATGGATCTCAGTTTAGAATTGGTAATGCAGGCGATCTAGGTAACAATCTAATAGAACGAATTGGATGCACGAATACCGATACACCAGAATATAACTTCCCATTACTTGTTAGAATTAACGATTCTAACATAGGTGCTCTTTGTCGCCCTGATGGCAGTGATATTAGATTTACTGATTTAAATGGAAATACATTACACTCAGAAATTGATAACTTCATAATTTCTGGAGGTGTTGCTACTGGTGCATTTTGGGTTAATGTACCAGTAATTTATAACACGAGCCCAACATACATTTATTGCTATTACGGCAGCCCGACATCAGTTGAGCCTCGCGATCCAGTGATGACATGGAATAGCGATTTCAAGGGTGTGTACCATCTTAGTGCTACATCTGCTGCTGATTCAACTAGCAATAAACGTAACGCTACGGCTTCTAGTATTGGCTTGGGTGTTGGTGTTGCTGGTGGATATGGTGGAAGCTTTGGTGGTGGAAGCCACGTGACATTGCCAACAATGGGCATAGATAAGACATTTACAACAAGCTTCTGGATTCGAAACACACAGACAGCACCAGAAACAGACTCAGCTCCTGATGGTGCGTGCTTGCTGTCATCTAATTATCATGTGTCAATAGGCTACACGACAGCACCTATTCAATATGGTGGTGTCGCAACGAACAGGATAATGGCGTCAACAGCATCCGGCTCTGCTAATATTAATGGCAGTACTGAGATTGATAACAATGCATGGCACCACTGCTTCGTTGTACAAAATTATGCCACTAAGAGAATACAAGTATTTATTGATGCATCATTAGAGGCTTCTTATGTGTTTTCTGATGTAAGCTCGAGCCTTACGTCAATCATTGATGTAGGTGCTGGTTCTGGTACAAACTATGTTGGGTTAATAGACGAAATACGGTTCTCGAATATAGCAAGATCTAGAAGTTGGTGCAGACTAGAATATGGTAATGTCGCTAATGGCATGCTTTCATGGGGTGCTCCAGAGCACATAGCTGATCCGCCATATCCATCACCATCATTAAGCCCGTCGATTTTATCGCCATCGCTATCTCCAAGTCCATCAGTTTCGCAATCGCCATCACAATCGATTCTGTCACCTAGTTTATCGATATCACCATCGGTTTCACTTTCACCATCGGTTTCACTTTCACCATCGGTTTCACTTTCACCATCGTTATCGCAATCGTTGAGTTTTTCGCCATCTAATTCACCATCTCCATCAATATTGTCGCCATCTACATCCATTAGTTTATCACCTTCACCGTCACAATCAGTGTTGTCACCAAGTCTGTCGCCATCATTGTCTCAATCTCCGTCACAGTCGGTATTGTCGCCATCTACATCCATTAGTTTGTCACCTTCACCGTCACAATCAGTGTTGTCACCTTCGTCATCTCCGTCACAATCAGTGTTGTCACCTTCGCCATCCATCAGTTTGTCACCATCACCATCGCAGTCAGTGTTGTCGCCATCGCCATCACCGTCATTGTCTCTCTCTAAATCGCCATCACCGTCACTATCACCATCACCGTCACTATCGCCATCGCCATCGCCATCGCCATCACCAGAACCAGCCGCGCCAGATTTAATGGGTCTCGGTTTTATTCAGTATAGACCAGACGGCACCGAATATCCTAGTTGGTATTACTATTGCCCATTTTCGCCTACAGTCTATGAAATGACAGCGAAAACTAATGGGTGGACTTTCGGAAGCTATGTAAAAGTTAGGCCGACAGGCAGTGGAACAATCACTGTGAATGGGACCGGCTGTATATCTGGGTCAGAGAGTCAAGCTATATCGATACCACCAATATTTAGTACATCAGGATTAGATATTTATATACGCATATATCAAACCAATTATACAACGAAGACTTATCATATACATTTTCAACAATATTAGCACACGCGAACAGATCTTGATTGTATCGTAACAAAACCGGCAGGCTTACCAACTTGTTTCTGCCATTCTTGAACGACTACATTGGTCTTTTGGCTGATTCCGATTTGAAGTTTATAAGCGTCTTTCATGTGCTCGACGGTCCCTCTCTTGACCTCTTCGCCGTTTATTAATAGACGAGCACGTTGCGATTCATCTGGATTTTCGTAGTGTGCCGTGGCTAAGAAGGCGTTGCTGTCTGCGGCTTCGGCTATTAATTTTTCAGCAGCCAAACTCTCTTCTTCTGAGTTTATTGTTATGACTAGATTGATCGGAAATTGTTTTGCTGTTGCGATGGTATCACCTCATTGATTATAGTAATGTGTCTGAAGGTAAAATACAGTATTGACGTATTTGAAAACAGTAAATAATAAGTGATCAATCAAAACAATAACCGTTGGAGAGCTAAAATGTCATGTAAATGTGGTTGCGGTTGTAGTATTCCACCAGCAGTCAAAGAAGAGCCGAAAACGGAGAATATCCAGGAATCTGCTAAAGTCTTACCGAGATCTGCGGAGGTCGATGATATGAGTATTCCAATCAGAACAGTAATGTATGTTGAAACCGGCAATCTACCGCCAAACGAAGTGCGAGACATCGTGGCTTCATTGACACAGAATCTACATCTAGGCCATCCTCACTTCGTAGTCCCTATGCGAAATGGCAAGATGAACACAGACTTGGACTTCGAAAAAGGCGTATTAGAGTTTGTTCAATCGATATGCGAGATCAAGGACGGAGAGATAGCCCTTAAGGGCGGCTGCCATGACGTCGATATCATTCGCGTCAGAGTTTAGGGGTGGAACGTGCAAGCCGTTACTGCCTTGCTGATCATATCATCAAGGTCGGCGAGCATAGTCTCAATATTACTCGGAAGAGTAGGTGGCACTGCGGTGTGATAAGTCGTGGTGCCATTTTCATAGGTGGCCGAAATCGGGCAAGTAGTGCCGTCATCGAGTGTGAACGTCCAATTCAAGTGGATTACCACATCGCTGACAACTCTAGCATTTGCTGGTACAGTGCTCATCCAAGAGAAGCCCGTGGATAAACCGACTCCAGCAATTAAATTGGCAAGTGGATAGTACCAGTCAACGTTGTACATCTCACCAGTAGCTATTTTACTGTCAGTTTCGTCAACACTCCATAGAAGCGTGTTGATGAGATCTGATGATTCAACCTGGCAGTGGAAACTACCAATTTCATTGTTGGTGTAGGTGACAGTACCCGAAAGAAAACCAACTAAACTATTTGCCAATGCCATGTGATCCTCCGACATAATAAAATGTTGTCTACTATAGGTTTGCTGCTAAGCCAATTGTGAACACGTCGGAAAACCAGTACAGAGTTCGAACATATTCATTTGGCGATATGATTGTAAGTCATCATCCCAAATTAGTTGGCCATCAAACGAAGTACTTCCTACACCGATCTTTTCTTCGGCAGATAGAGTAATATCTGTTTGGATTTTATCTGGATTATAATTATATCCATATCTCGCAATGCCATCAGAGAATTCAAAAGGTAATTCTTCTTCTTGAAAATCAGTTATCGTGCAGTTCATGACAGTTTCTGATGTTCCGGAATTGCACGATAATGCTGAACAGCCGCAATCCATTCTATAACTAGTTGTATAGCGTATGCCGCTTATAAAGAAGAATAGTACTTCTGTGCCTGTCGGCATCGATCGATCTATACCAAGCTCATCGAATAGTTCAGTGTACATTCCAGATCTATCGAAATCATCTGGAATGTATTGTTGATACCCAACAGATGATGGGTATCCATCTATGTAGTCAACATAAATTCCGTCTGAACCATCGCATTTGCTTGCTGATTTAAATAACGGCTGGTCTGTACTGATTATAATATCAGACGTGCAAGCTTTTAAATGGACAACAACGTCATTTGTCGCACACTCGCTACATACTAGATCGACACCATCAAGAACCATTTTGTATACTTTTATGACTGCTGACGTGGTTGATACTGAAATTATTTTAGCAGATAAAGGATATAGGCTATCAAGTGTGTTGTCTATTAGCTCTATACCTACGGTTATTGTTGGGATCTCATTAAAAGTATGGTTAAAATTCCATACTAGGCCACCGTGCGTATAGTTCGCACTGTGCACTGCTATGGTTCTCGATGGCGGTGATGTTGAATCAAGTGTTATAGCAATATTGCTCTCCGTGATACTGGTATAGATTGAATGAATAACATCAGTATCACTAAAACTACTGGAAGTATAGAGTGCGTGAGATCCAAAATTTGGAATATCTGGTTGCAGCCCATTCGACACAATAGTAAATGGAACATTGTCATATACCAGATGTTGGTTACCAGCAGTGTCGTTTTCTAATACTGCATTAAGATATGTTGGCTTATAGCATGACTGTCCATAAGGTCCACAACTGGTGCTATAAGCATCATCCCATGGTTTGGCTGTCCATTCGTCGTGAACAAAATCAGTTTCAAGTTTATTAACTGTTGCGAACCTTGTTCCGGGAAAATGCATTAATGGGACCTGGATACCAAGCCCAGATCTTTGTAATGCCAATAGGTTACTTTCGCCAGAAACACCGTTTGTTAAAAATGGTCTATCTGTATAATGTATGTTCTCACCCTTCGATGTATCGTAAGCCCTAAAAAGACGATCTAAAAAATTATTATTCTTTTTCGAAAGATTTGTGTTATATGATTGTTTTAACATCGGCCCTTGAATAGAATTAGTCAATTCCGATGTTGACGGAAATGCATAATAAATGCCGTTTCCGAAATTAATTTGGCATATTGTTGCTTGGTGCTGCTCCACATTCATCATTGTCATCGTGCATAGCAAATCGTCTCCAACACGCCCTTTATAACAATAATCTGTAGTCCCATCAAGCTTGCACAGCGTATTTTGGCTTGTTGTGAAATTTCTAGTGAAAGCACTATATTTAGAGCTATCATTATTAGAAGATGCATTCGGACCCGTTGGATAGAAAGATCCATGGATGACATCGTGTATTGGGCATAAGTCAGTAGTTGACTGACTAGCTATACTTGTGTTGTTAGATAATGGCGTTGGGTCATATACTATGCTGATGTTTTCTGTATCATCGCCAGTTATTACACGATCCTGTCCACGATATGTAAATCTACAATCGGTAGTTCCGTTTGCTGGAGTTGGCGATAGACGTTCATCTCCAATTTGAGTTACATCTCTATCGATATATGTCGGGCCTGTGGCACCAATTATACCACCAGATGTCATATATTCTCTGACATTCGTCCATGCGTCGAATTCATCTGGTAGATCAGATAATATTTTATTACGAAGTCTTATGTCATCATCTTTGTAGCCCAAATCTGAAGGATCTACCGAGCAATTATCTGTTGGTGTAATTGGTATGATTGCAGGCGGCACCTGCAATTTTCCGGCATCGATATCATATCGCTGTTCAAGATCTCCCCCAACGCAGAATGGAGTAACTTGATATGTCTCATGAAAATCACTGTGGAATATTAATGTATGTAGTAGTGAATGGAAAGCCTTGAGTTTGAATAAATAGTCAATTAGAAACTCTAGAACATCACTTCCGACTTGAGATCCATCATGTGTTAGTAGCTGTATATCAAAACGATTACTAAATAGATTCTTTAAATCATCTGGCGGTGTCACAACCTCGTGATTATAAACAGCAAATGAATATAACATCAATTCGCTATTAGGCGCATTTGTTCCTTGCAGGCCATATTTATCGTCAAATTGTATCGCACTGTCGAATGTAAGATGTAATAAATTGGCCTTTCTATCTATCGATACGCCATGGTATGTGAAAGGCGGTGTTCCTGTCGATACGTCTTGGCTTGGATCTCCTGTATCAGTAGATCTCTTAATGACCACCTGAGACCAGCTGTCAAGTCCGTCTGTTGGTATTGTCGGTATTGTGCAATTAGATGAATTATACTTGCTTGGATCGTTATCACATCCAGTCGTAGACGTACCTATTTTGCAAGAAACTTCTTCCAGTTTCTTATATGTCTTACTAACATATGTGTACGAAATAGCGCTTGTCGTATTACTAAAAGCTGAAGTGACAGTTAAATTCTCGTCATCTATTATTGATGCTACCGTTCTGGCCGTTTCACCAGTGACAGTTATCGTATCGCCAACTACAAAGTCTGTCAAGAATGTAGTGTCGTTGCCTACGAGATTGGTAGTTTTATATGTCGAAACAGTGCCACTACCTAAGGCATTCTTCCTAACCAAATAACTGTTTAATGTGATTTCTCCGTCTTCGACGACAGTTACTATACCCTGAATTTCTTCTATGTAAGATGGGCGATACAATAGTGGTATTGTTAAATCACCAAAACCACTTGTATTATATCCCACTAAAACTGGTTCAATCTGGCATTTTTCTTCTAGAGTGATTTCTTGGTCTGAGTATGCTGGTGGTAAAACTTCTCCTGGCCGTATTAGCCGCTTACCATCTTTTGACCAATATAGTTTATTAACGTAAACTATGTAACCGAACATCTCGAACAAATCATAAATCGCATTGCGTGAGCCTTTTAACTGTTGCAATCTAACAACATTACGCAACATTGTTTTGCGTAATCTTAGAACGCTTTGTGGGAAATATGGCAGATCGAGCCCAAGCAAATAGCAAAGGTATGGCACAAATTGTGGCGAAATATTATCGACCCAGTTAATACTACCAAGCAGATATTGTTCGTCGAATATGTCTTGAAGAATATCTGTGAAAGGACGATAAAACTCTATTGTAGTGTCTTCGCTCTTTTTATCGCTAGTCAGATATGGCGGAGGAGTAAGTCTAACCGTTTCCTGCATCACCTGACCTGGATGATTCATTCTAAAACGATAGACAGATACAGCTGTTCTTGTGATATCAATGCAATTTAGTTGTCCCGATGTTGACTGGCTTTCAACTCTCGCATAGTATTGTGCCTGGTAAGATAAATTATACCAGTCAGGAGGTAATGTTTCTACATCTATCGTAATATCGCTTAGATCGTAGTAATTAGCGGTTGGATAATATTCAATATTTCCTACCGACCCAGAAGCCGTTGTGTATTGCATTAAATCGCCACCAACAGCTTCTGCATATTCTATCGACGTTAATACTTGATTACCATTACTGTCTATGCCAGTAATTCTGAAGAATATCTGTAGTTCTGGGTGTATTGTTCTACTAATTAATTCCGACATCGAGATACTTTTAGCGAATATCTCATGATCTGGAGACATCAGACCTATCGGGATTTGTCCAGCGACGAGTGCTTTATGCGGCACATCTTCAATGACAATTCTAACCGCAGCACCAGCGCAATCATCATTACAAGTGCTTGTTTTCTCACCCATGCACTCATATTCACCACTACTATCACACGTGCATCCCTGAACTATTATGCCAGAATTGTCTATTGCTGCACCAGACAGATCGCGTCGATCCGTCTCCATTAGGATTATAGGTAAACCAAAACTCCTATATGCAGTACGATTATTATTAACCGGCAGCAAGACAAATGTTGGAATGTGCGGATTCGTTTGTATGGCCATTATGTTTCCTTCGTCGTATATACTAACTACACTTATCTTTCAGGGGCAAATATATGGCGAATAAATCGGAGATTTCGATGGATATAACAAGAATCGCCAGCATAATTTCTGAACAAATCGACAATAGACCACAAGAATTATTAAATAGCTATATCAAATCTTCGGATTCATTCAAGTTTGAAGATTTTGATAATTATTGCCGAGCATGTGGTATAGATATAGCGGAAGACACATTTATCGAAATGCTAGCTAATAACGATAAATACCTATTCACTGAGAGTGATGGCTACTGGATTCCAACTCTACTAGATGAGTTAGAAGAAATATTAGATGTCTGACGGACTTCTATCGGGTGCTGGTACTGCTTTGCTATAAAGCATTTTATATGCGTCTGGCTCTCCATCTTTTCCGGCAATAATCCAAAATTGATAGACAACTATCGGTCGATTATCAATTATAAACTTCATTAATTCTGCGTTGTTGTTTGCAGAATAGACATCCGCTTTGCTTGTTGTATAACTCACTTCAACACCTTTATCGCCGTGGTCATAGATCATATTGAATCCCCAATTAGTCTTCATTTAAAATTAAATACAGAGGATGAAATAATGACATATCATCAATTCATTAAAGAGTACATCACTCCAGGTAAGCTATATACATCTGAGGAAGTTACTGCACTTATACAGTTGGCCTGGGTGCAGGCGGTAAATGAACAAGTACAACTAGAGATGCGATGCCAAAACAGAAAATCACCATGGTCAAGCTGCAGCAAACAAGACTATAAATTACGCACTAGTGACTGCCCACCACCAGACCGTGAGTGTGTGAGTGATTGTACCAGTAGGTGTCATCTCGATCACGGTGAATGGTCCCCAAATACTTAAGAAAGAAGGTTATGATGAGCAAGACTTTAGTATCTATCACAACTGCAATAGCAACAGCGGCTCTTTGTGTAGGGTGTTATTTTCTCTTATATCATCCAAAAATACTAATCGGGCCAGCTGCAGCTGTAAGTAAGGAAGCGTCCTGTGAGTTAGATGGCCATAAATACTTGATATTGAAATATAACAGACCAAATCAAGTCACACCATCCGTGCAGCTAATGCACGATCCGGACTGCAAATGTCTGAAGAAGAGCCAAGACGTTGGGAACGTTGGCAGTGCAGTCGGATCTGTAAAGTAAGCGGGAGTCGGTGGGAATCGAACCCACAACAATACCTCAGGCATTCCTAAAGCTCCTGATGTAATATCGGAGCATGCGTTACAAAGAACCGCTGCGCGGGCGGTTTGACTAACGCTTTTGGTTTTCTTCTAGCATGTCACACCTGCCGACCCCGATTTCTTAATTAGTTGTATTACCCACTGGATACAAACTTCGCCATATTCTATTTGATCGTTTACAAGCTTGCAATTGCATTTATTTTGGCCGTAAGGAACATGAGTATCGTAGTGAGGACATTCAATTCCACCACATCTAGCGATACCACGTTTATCAAAATATGGTTTGTATTCCATTATATTATCCAAAACACGTATCACAAGGTGATTTGCCCCTAATCTCATCATCTAATTCTTGCACGGTTTCACATATGTCTTCAGCAGTTGATTTCAAATCTTCAGCAGTTGATTTCAAATCTAGATATATGGACGTTTTATTGGGTCTGTTCTCTACTTGTTTTTCTGCTCTTGGAAATTCAGCTAACTTTTTGAGGTAGTATTTTCTAACGGTATCGAGAGTCTTTCGTCTCTCTACGACAGCCTTTTCAATGGCTATGATCTCTTCTTCGACTTCCTTTAGAACAATTTTGATCAGTTCGGGAGTAACTACTAAATGTTTTTGTCTCGTGATTGTCGGCTTTGCTTTTAGCGTTTGCGGGTCATACTCACGCAACCCCGATTCTTTGATTTTGGCAAGTGTAGCGTCACGTACTTCTTGTGTAGCCACTTTGAGACTACGAGTAAAATGTGCATTTACTCTGCCGGCCTTATTCAAATAGATCGACATAAGATAGTCAACAGTAATATCAGATGTGTTCATATTTACCCTTTTATGACTTGAATCTCTGGAAGTGGCCTAGCGTAATATCGAATATTTTGTAATATATCAATATTTTCAGCAGCACAGATGCTACCATGACCGCGTAAGTTTATGAAAAACCAATTGCAGTCTCGATATGGAACGATTTTCTGAATTTCACATACTTCATCAATCGCACCACACGGTATTACTGTGCTAGTCATCACAGCATAGCTCACATACGTGTGGCTATGAATCATGAAGTTTATGCGTGGGAAATTACGATATAACAGGACTTGTATTGGCGCATCTACAGATGGTTTATTGTCTCCGTAGTATGCAACTTCGTCAAGTATGTCCGACATAGCGACGAAGCCTTCTTTATCGATACCACGCTTATCGATATTTCTTTTTGATACAAAAACTGTTTTACCGTCTCTGAATGACGGGAATCCACTCGCACATCGGAACGAAGTGTTTCCTAAGAATCTTTCTGTGTGTGTCGGTATAAGCTCACTAAATTTATTGGCATATTCGCGGACAAGATCAAAAAATCCGCTCTTGCACACTGAGTCAGGCACCGGGATAGCTTCGCCGATTTTATGGCTAGATTTTCGCCTAAACGTGTGCAAGACCTTTAAACGATCTATTAAGATTGCTGCTAAATCCCAACTCGACCAAAAAGATTCAACATGCGGTACGCCAAATGCTGTAATCCATTTTCTAGCATAGCAGTTACCAAGCGGATCGAAGACAGTGCCAGTAACAGATCCTGGTAGTCTCTTGAATTCAACGAGTAGATTGCTCTTTGTATGTAATGCTCGTGCTATGAGTTGCGGCAGTGTATAGCCATTCTGCCCGTCATTGCGTTTCGACGTGACGAGCATGCAGAACGGGTTGATCTTCTTAATATTATCAACTAGTTTTGGTTTGTCGTTTGGAACGCTAGCAAACCAAAAGATGGTATCATATAGAGTAAAATCGATGTTCTTTAAATCATCGAACTTACCGCCATTGATAATCTCGTGAATATCAAATTGATGATTCTTTAGGCACGCCTTCACGAATCCTTCGCCATACGACGAGGCACGCCCGCCGTTGTCATCGAAATTGCCAACAACAAATAGTGCAGATTTCATCACATTAACTCGCTTCCATGATCAGCATAATAGCAGCCGTCATCACGTCCGTCTTCGTGGCCTTTATTATAAGCTTCTCTGGCTACGAGTTCGAGCGTTTTCATGAAACTATCGAACGTTATTGAATCGGGCGGATCACCCATTTTATTCAAAAACGTTTGACGTGTTAGTGCCCACCATTCACCGAATTCGTTGTGCATGATATTTAGTGGGTCTCGCCCGTAGCATTCATCCCGCGAGGCCCTAAACCATAGGATTACTTCGTTGCTGCGGCTGGTGCTAGCTGATCTTTTTGATCAATCCCTTTTCAGCCAATGTTTCCAGTTCACATGTTTTCAAGCCGTGCAAGGCAATATAATGCCTCTGTACTGAGTATGATCCATCAGGGCCAGTGACAACCACATCTGGGCCAAGTCGGCTGACTGCCTCTTCAACCACTTTGCGAGTAGCTAGTACGCTATAATGTAGGGGCTTACCGCACGCACATTTTTCGTCGGCCATATCAGTTCCAATTAACACGAGCCAAATTTGTGAGAACAAAAGCATTCCATAGATTCAACCGCATAGAATCCTAGTTCATCTAGCTTGTTGATATCATCTTCCGATACGCCTTCCGGCGAAATCGCCACTGTGAGTTCGTCGTGCTCACAATGAGTCGGATGTTCTGGATTGCCATATTTTCGTAGAATCGTCAAAGCTTCGATTAAGTCATCCATTATTTTCCTCGTAGAAATCAATCATTAGTTTGGCTGCGGCATATAATCGTTCGTCTCCGCCAGCTAAGACATCTAATACGGCCTTTTTCTCCGCGACGTATATCCGTGCGAATTTCGGATCGTTTTCGATGATGCTCGGCACATTGTCAAGCATATCAGCCAACTTGACGGTCTTCGCTTTTGGTGATGCTTTAGTTAAATGCTTCTTTTCCAATTCCTTTCGATATAGGCGATCACCATCACTTTTCTTCGTGATGTTGGTAACGTCTAATACAATAGAAGCTATTTCTTTACCAAATCCAGCCTCGATCATTTCAATAGTTACGCTAGTGTCTTCGACTGTATCGTGCAGCCATGCTGCAGCAAGTATAGCTGGATCGTCTGTAACAGATGACACGATTTTGAAAACAGCCTCCGGATGTACGATATACGGCTGATGGCTATACTTACGAAACTGCCCGTCGTGAGCGATGCGTGCCAATCGTTCTGCTTTGGAGACAATCATAATTCCTGATCGATAAGATCTACACTGCAATCACCATGGAACTATTTCAACGCCATACCAATAACGGATTTAGGGCCAACACTGATAATTTCAATACTGCGAAACGGTTTCCCATCCCAATCATCCAAAAAACACGCGATACCAGCGCCATTTCCCCAACACGAAAGCATCCACGGCCCATCAGACTGCGGATTCGGCTTTTGTTCGAGTGGGATGATTGTGCACATATCACGATTGGCAAGATCGTGCGTACAAACAGAAGCTGACTTGTTGACTTCTTGCAAAACCGAAATAATAGTGCCAACTGTTGGCTTGCGCTCTGGTTTCATAATAATGCGTCCTGAGGAAAACCATCTTTATATAAGTCGAATGCGTCTACGTCGCCAAGTACACCATACTTGCCTCTTCGCAATACACGATTATAGACGAAAGATTCATTCATATGTATGCCTAAGTAGGCGACACCATCTGTCCACGTCGGATCGATGACATTATTCGATTTATCGACACACCAACTATGATGGACTGGGAAATGTGTAGTTGCTGGTAGTGCAATTCCTTCAACATAGGTATATCCGTTACCCATCAATCTGAATGCATTCATAAAGCATAATCTGGCTTTTCCGCGTCTTATTCCTTTAGGCAACTTCTGCGCTATATCAAATACGCCAATGGCTGCAACTATGTCTTCAACACCGCGATACAACCAGCCATTGTTGAATAGCTGATGCTGTATCTTAGCCATTTGTTCGACGTATTGTTTTAGTTCTTTATCGGCATCAGTCATATTGTGGCATATCGCGATATGGATTTGATAAAAATCTGTATAATTCAGCGAACTCTTCTTCGCTCATATCTGGGTGTGCTTTACGCAAGCCGTCATAAAATCCATCCAAATATTGTGGATAATCGCTGGCAGCGCAGTCTTTATTTAACCCGTCTCTGTATCCACGGTCGTAGTGTTCTGTTGTCGTTAACGGTTGGCTAATCATTGTCGATCTTCTCCTACTCGATTACCTGGATCAGCCGAAAAACCGCCTGGCTCAATACTGATTTGTATAGATCCACCACAAGATTCGCATTGATAGTATACAGAATAATAACCAACCACACCACCGCCGCTCATGCATTTTGTCTCACCACCACAATATGGGCAAGTGACTTTAACTAATCGTTTGAAAATATTCCAAACTGAGTTATCGGTTGCATTAAAAGGTAATTTGTGTTTTGTTACCATATTTAAGGCTTGCTCTCGATAATCATCGTCAGGTCTGAAAGATGATGGACGATTGAAAGCCTTATTTTCAGCAACCATGAGTGGGTTGAGATCAACGTCATCTTCCGGTGAGGTGAAGTATTTGCGCAACTCAGATAATTTCATATTAGAACCTCGATCGCTTTGTATAGATTCTGCTGCGTGCTGACCAGTCGGTATTGTTGTCAATTTTTCCGTTGTCTGGTTTTAACTTCCCATTTGGGTCTTTAGCCACAATTCCTTCTAATATCGCTTCTCCATCTTGTGGTCCTTTCCATCCAGCAGCCTTGTTGACAAGCTGTGTGAACTCCCAAACGCTATTGAAATCTTCGGTGAATCGCGGCAAGAAAATATGTTCACTCAACCGGACGCCAAAATCGAATTCTTGCCCGTTTATAATGACCAGGAAAGGCTTACCACCAGCGGCCACGGCTTTATCGAGCAACCATTTGTATCGGTCGCCATATGTCGAACCAACAAGCCAGTCGCCTTCACGCACCAAAATGTCCCAAATGACTAACAAACCGGCGATATTCTTGTTCTTGCCATCGAGCAAGCCACCATCGGCATAAGACCAGTTCGAAATATCAAGTCCGAAGACGTCGCGGAAGACAGTTAATAGTTCTTCACGGAGTTCGGGACTCAACGTGAACGTCTTGTGTGTGCTGTTATGGCGGTTGAAAAGCTGAACATCCCCACCATTTACCGAAATCTCGGTTCTCTTGTCATTGTATTTGACCATCGCTCGCCAGCCATACTGCGAGAACACGCCAATCTCGCTAAACGGG